>NZ_CP053939.1:953467-1271289 GCF_013267835.1 Neisseria mucosa | reverse complement strand
CAAAACACAAATAAACACCGCCGATCATCAGCAAGGGCGTAATCAGCGCAGGCAGGAAAGCGGAAAGCAACAGCGCAAGCGGCACCAGAATCAGCTTATTGACCAGCGAACCTTTTGCCACCGCCCAAATAATCGGCAATTCGCGCTCGGCAGATACGCCGGTTACCTGATTGGCGTTGAGCGCCAAATCATCACCAACCACGCCGGCGGTTTTTTTGGCGGCGACTTTGGTCATCATCGCTACGTCGTCCAAAACGGCGGTAATGTCGTCCAAAAGCGTAAAGAGAGAGGCGAAGGCCATAATGTTGTCCGGATAAAATCAAATAAACGCGCGATTATATATGAAAATTCAGTTGCTTGAATGGTTTCAGACGGCCTTTGACGGAAATTAACCAAAGGCCGTCTGAAAATGCTATTTCGGCGTATAACGTCCCGCCATGGCTTTATACACCATATTTTCGTATTTTAAAGCCTCATAGCGTTGGTTCAGCAGGTTTTGCGCCGAGCTGTATTCCGTATTCAAAGCCTCCAGCCAGTCTTTCATCTCGTTTTTACCATGCTGGTAGCGGACTTGATAGTAATGGCTGTTTTTCTTGTCCAACTGGTAACGCTGTTCCTGATTAGCAAGGCCGGCCTGCGCGTTTTTGTAGGCAAGGTAGTTGGTGTTGACTTCGTTGAGCGCGGTAGTCAGGGCTTTTTCAAAATTCAGCTTGGCACTATCCATCTCCGCCTGTACGGTTTTGTCTTTCCATTTCATGGTCTGCCAATTGAGGAAAGGCAGATTGATGGTGGCCGAACCGCCCAACATGGGGATATTGAACGTGTTTTTCGCTTTATCGGAAGACGTACTCAGACTTGCACCCAAAGTAATCGACGGGTACCAACTGCGTTTTTGCGCGTTGACCGATTGTTGCGACGCTTGCAGGCGGTATTCGGCGGCTCGCAGGTCGGGGCGGTTGGCCAAAACGGTAATCGGTACGTCCAAGTTCACGCCTTTGACCGGCAACAGACGGAATTGTGCCGGATCGGCGGCCATGTTTTCAGACGGCCTTAAATTCAATAAATTACGCAAAACCTGTTTTTGCGTATCCAAATTGTTTTGCAAAGACAACAGGCTGTTTTCTGCGTTCAACAATGACTGTTTGGCTTGCGTCGGCTGGCTTGAATCGGCCCGGCCGTAGCGGAACTTGGCATTCGCAATGCGGTTGATTTCCTGATATTGCTTCAGCGATTTTTGCGCCAACTCGATGGCTTCGTTCAGGTAGGCAATATTGAAATACGCATCGGCGACATTATTAATCAAAGTCAGGCGTGTGTTGGCCATGTCTTCATGCGTGGCTTGGTATTCCCATACCTGCGCATCGGCAGTGGCACTGAGTTTGCGCCACAAATCCAATTCGTAGCTCAAGCCAAGCTGGCTGCTGAAGGTATTGCCGTGGCTGCCGGTTTTCAGGTTTTTAGAAGCATTCGCGCCCAACGAACCGCTGAACGAAGGCACCAAATCCGCACCCAAAATATTGGCTTGGTACAAAGCCTTGTTGACGCTGATGGCCGCCTGTTTCAAATCGATATTGTTCGCCAGCGCCTGCTCCATCAGCGCGTTGAGCTGCTGGCTTTGGTAGATTTCCCACCAGTTGCCGTTTACATCGTAGCGTTCGGCAGTTTCAGCCGCACTCATGACTTGGCCGGTTGCTTCCAGCGTCAGGTTCGGATTGGCTTTAGGCGCGGCGCACGCACTTAGGGCAAGGGCAACAGCCAATGACAAGGCTGCTTGGGAAAAAGGTTTCGTCTTCATAAAAAATCTTTCGGGTAACGGCATTTCAGACGGCCTTAAGATAATAGGCCGTCTGAAACATAATCAATCTTGAGCTAAGGCATCAATCGGGTTGAGCTTGGAAGCCTTGTTGGCAGGCATAAAGCCGAACGCGACGCCGATGGCGGTGGAGCAGACGACTGCGCCGATGACGGAAGCCATGGAAATGCTCATCGGGAAATCGGTAACAAAATAGTTGAACACCAGGCTGATGCTTGCGGACAACAATACGCCCGAAAGGCCGCCGATGATACAGATTAAGACGGCTTCAATCAGAAACTGCTGCAAAATATTGTTGCGGCGTGCGCCGATTGCCATGCGGACGCCGATTTCTTTGGTGCGCTCGGTAACGGAGACCAGCATGATGTTCATCACGCCGATACCGCCGACCACCAAAGAGATGACTGCGATGGAAGAAATCAGCAGCGTCATGGTGCCGGTCGTGCTTTCAACCATTTCTTTGATGCTGTCGCTGTTGTTCATAAAGAAGTCTTCTGTACCGTGGCGTGCTTTCAGCAGCTCGGTCAGGCTTTTTTCGGCAACCTGCGTGTTGGCATCGTCTTTGATTTTGACAACGATGGAGTTGGTATAGCTTTCGCCGGTAATTTGGTGCATGACCGTTGTATACGGCGACCAAAGCATCAGCGAGTCGGAATTGCCGAACGAGTTGTCATCCTTTTTCATAATACCGATGACGGTTAGCGGACGTTTTTTGAAGAGGATGGTTTTGCCTAAAGGATTGACGCCTTCGCCAAAGAGTTTGGTTTTGGTGTTTTGGTCGATAACAACGACTTGGGCATCGGTTTTTACATCGTCATCATCAAACAGACGGCCTTCTTCCAATTTCAAGCCGCGTACGTCGAAATATTGTTCGCCTACGCCGTAAAGCGAGGCGGTCAGGTCGGTATTGCGGTAGGTCAAGGTGCCGCCGGAGTTGGTTTGAGGAGTGGCGGAGGCGACGTAGCTTTGTTGGCTGATGGCTTTTGCGTCATTAATCGTCAGTGTTTTGATTCGTCCGCTTCTACGGTCGCCAAAACCACGACCAGGGAAGATGCTGATGGTGTTTGTGCCCATCGAGTTGATGTCTTCCAAGATTTTTTGTTGCGAGCCATTACCCAAGGCCACTACCGATACCACCGAAGCGATACCGATGATAATCCCCAGCATGGTCAGCAGCGAACGCATTTTGTGCGCCATAATCGCCTGTACCGACATTTTGAATGCTTCCATAAATTGATCGTAATAAAACGACCAGGAAGCTTTTTCTTTAATCCTCTCTACTTTGCTTGGCGGAATATCAGGATTTTTAGACGTATCCGAAATAATCTGACCGTCGCGGATTTCGATGACGCGGTTTGCGTTTGCCGCAATGCCCGGATCGTGGGTGACCATAATCACGGTATGTCCGTCTTCGTGCAACTTATGGATGATTTCCATCACATTTTTACCGCTGGCGGTATCCAATGCGCCGGTCGGTTCGTCGGCGAAGATGATTTCGCCGCCGTTCATCAACGCGCGGGCAATCGAAACGCGCTGTTGCTGACCGCCGGAAAGCTCGCTGGGTTTGTTGCCTTCTTTATTTTGCAAACCCAAATCGCCCAATAATTTTTCCGCACGCTCCGCACGCTCTTTGCTGTCCATGCCCATATACACGGCAGGCAGGGCGACGTTGTCCCGGGCGGTCAGCGAGCTTAACAGGTTGTAACGCTGGAAAATAAAACCGAAACGCTCACGGCGCAAAGCCGCCAGCTCATCCGGCTGCATTTGCGATGTTTCGATGCCGTCGATTTGATAAGAGCCGGAGGTGGCGGTATCCAGACAGCCCAAGATATTCATCAGCGTCGATTTGCCTGAGCCGGACTGGCCGATAATCGCCACAAAGTCGCCTTTTTCAATAGAAAGGCTGACATCTTTCAATACGTGCACACGGTTTTCACCGCTACCGAAAAAACGGTTGATATTCTTACATTCGATTAAACTCATAATCTTTCCGGGCGAAAAATAGACATACAGAAACCAAGGCCGTCTGAAACACAGCCAAACCTTTCAGACGGCCTTAATCAATCAGCGGGGAGGGCCGCCGCCCATCATCGCGCGTTCGCTGCTCTTACTCTTTTCGTCTGCGCTCATTTCAGAAACGATTACTTTTTCGCCTTCTTTCAAGCCGCTTTTGATTTCGGTATTCATGCTGTCTTTCAAACCGACGGTCACTTCGCGTTCTACCGCTTTATTGTCTGCGCCCAAAATGCTGACATAGGATTTGCCGTTATGCTTTTTCACAGTCAGCGTCGGTACCAGTAAGACATTCTTCACGCCGTTGATTTCGATTGTGTTTTGAGTGGTCATACCGATGGAAAGTTTGCCGTCGGAATTTGGCACCAAGGCGCGGGCATAGTAGTAAATCGCATTGGAAGTCGTGTCCGTGCTGCTGGTGTAGCTGCCTAAAGACATGGTGGTCAGGCCGGGGTCGACGCTGTCCAATTTCGCTTTAATCGGCGTGTCCGGTTCGGACAAAATGGTGAACGAAATATCCTGACCGGCTTTGACTTTCGTAATATCGCCTTCGGCAATCTGCATTTTGTTTAACATGGTTTCCAGATTAGCCAGTTGGATAATGGTCGGCGTAGATTGCGCCGCATTGACGGATTGGCCTTCCTCAACAGGAATGGCGACCACGGTGCCGTCCATGGTGGCGGTAATCCGCGTGTGGCCCAGTTCGGATTCGGCTGTATTGATGGAGATTTTGGATTGTTTGATGGAGGCCTTCAGTTCGGCGACATTGGCTTTGGCTGCGGCTAAAGAGTCTTGTGCAGATTCCAAATCTTCTTTGGAAGTGGCCTGTTCTTTCCATAAGGCAAGTTCGCGTTTATATTTTTTCTCCGCACTGGAAAGCGCAATTTCGGCAGAAACCAATTTTGCCTGATAAGTTTCCAGTTTGGATTTTTCGGTATTTAAGGTGTTGAGCTGATTGGTTGAGTCGATTTCTGCAATCAGATCGCCTTTTTTCACTTGTTGGCCCAGTTTCACATACAGTTTTTTAATTTGACCTGAAGCTTCCGCGCCTACGGATACCAAATTGGAAGGCGAGATTTCGCCGGTTGCCGATACGGTTTGACGGATATCACCGCGTTTGACCACTTCCGTAATAAAAGAAGACTGAGGCTCAGGCTTCATCAAAGACCAGCCGCCGAAAGCCGCTGCTACTACAACAGCCGTACCGGCCGCCCACTTGAAAACTTTAGACATATAAAAGGAACCAATTCAATAAAATAACGTCGCAGACAAGCGACAAATGTATTGATAGAAACAAAAAAACAACTGGATTTTACTGTAAAGACTAAGGCCAACCAAGAGACAGTCGGCTTAAATTGAAGTTTAACTTATTGAAATAAAAAATAAAAGGATGAAAATATTTTTCAGAACTTGTACCTCGTTTACATAAATTCCCAAACTCCCTCCGAATCTGAACATTTAAGCCGCAAGAAAACGACTATAATATTCATGTCTTATTCCAATTATTAACGACACAAATAAAATGAAATACCAACAAGGCTTCACGCTTATCGAGCTGCTGATAGTCGTTTTGATTGCAGCCATTCTCGCTACCATCGCCTATCCGTCTTATCAAAACTACATCCGCCAAACGCGTCTCGCATCCGTCCGCACACAGATGCTTCATAACGCCCAACAGCTCGAACGCTATTACACTCAAAAAAGTACATTTGTAGGGTTTCCTGATGGAAATTTACAGCAGAATCAATATTTCAATATTAGTTTTTCCGAAGGTACGGATTCTATGCCTAATCCTTCCGATTCAGGTTATATTTTGAAGGCTGTACCCAATAAAGAAACCAATGCCGATGAAACTTGTACCGTTTATTACAACGACAGCGGCATCATCTGGGCAAACAGCGATAAACAAAACTGCCCTGGTTATGAAATACCAAAATCGGAATAAATCGAAATATAAAAGGCCGTCTGAATTTCAGACGGCCTTTTGGATGGTTTGGCTGTATAAGCACATTAGCTTATACAGGGCAAAGATTGGTAATCCTGACCCAATGTGAAGTCAATCTTAGCCTTTGCGGCGCGGTTCGTCAGGGCGGATGCGGGAAGCCAGTTGGTCGAGGATGCCGTTGACGAATTTATGGCCGTCGGTGCCGCCGAAAGTTTTGGTGACTTCGATGGCTTCGTTGATGATGACAGGATAGGGGGTTTCAGGCATGGTGCTCAGCTCATGGCAGGCAACCAGCAAAACGGCGCGTTCGATAGGGCTGAGGTCTTTCTCGTCGCGGTCGAGCAGGGGGCTGATTTTTTCCATGTATTCTTCGGCATGGGTTTGTGCACCGAAAAACAGTTTGTTGAACAGCTCTTCATCCATATTGGAAGATTGGGACAGTTCGTGGATGTTTTTAGCGATTTCGGGAGCGGCGGTTTTGTTGATGCCTGCTTGATAAATGGCTTGTACGGCAAGCTCGCGTGCGCGGCGGCGTGGGCTTTTCATGGGTATTCCTTGTGAAGAGGGCCGATGGTTGTCGGCTAAATATTGAATGATTCAGACGGCCTCAATGTCATGATTGGGAGGCCGTCTGAAAAGATGCGGTATTCAATACGGGGAGAAGCTTATTCTTCGTCGTCTTCGTATTGTTCTGACAAAAGATGGTTGACCAAGTTGGCACATTCTACGGCAACTTTGGCGGCATCGGAGGCTTTTTCTTCGATGCGTGCGACGGCCTGTTCGTCGTTTTCGGTCGTCAGGATGGCGTTGGCAATCGGGATGTTGTAGTCAAGGGCAACGCGGCTGACACCTGCGCCGGACTCATTGGATACCAATTCAAAGTGGTAGGTTTCGCCGCGAATGACAACGCCGATGGCAATCAGGGCATCGAATTGTTCGGATGAAGCGAGGTTCATCAGCGCGATAGGCACTTCAAGCGCGCCGGGGACGGTGGCAAGCGTGATGTTGTCTTCGGCTACGCCCAATTCTTTTAGGGTACGGCAACAAACTTTGACCATTTCGCTGCCGATTTCGTTGGTGAAGCGGGCCTGAACGATGCCGATGCGCAAGTTGGTACCGTCGAGGCGGGGTTCGATAATGTTCATGATGATTCCTTCAATATTGGTGAAATAGGGATTCGGCTCGGTTTCAGACGGCCTGGTTATAGGGAAGGCCGTCTGAAATGAAATGGGGATAGATTATTCTTGCGGCTGCCAATCGGCAACGGCTTGGAACTCGCCGTCTTCGTTCAATTCCCACGCGCTGCCTTCTGCCTGAGTCAGCAGGGGCGCGATGTCGGGATTGTCTGCGGTAATGGCGGAGAGGCTGACAATACTGAAGTTGTCGGGATTGTCGGTGTATTCGTCGGTTTCGTCGCCGCTGAAAATACGCCAGCCGCTGTCGTTTTCAAATACGGGGGCTTCGCGGTAGAGGAAACCGACGGGTTCGCCTTGTTCGGCGACGGTGTTGGTAACAATGCAGCGGTCGAGCGCTGCGGCCAATGCTTGGGCAAATTTGTTCATGGAGTTGACAAAGAGATGATTTGGCATGATTTTACACGATTCGCCGCTTTTCCGCACGGATGTGTGCAGGGGCGGTTTGATGGTACAATGTCGGTCGAGTGCCGTCAGGTTTGAACATGACGGCTTTTGATTGTTTATCGGCTTGAGGGACGCGAGAAACAATGAGCCAAAATAAAAAAGTTGCCGATGTAGCCTTTTTATTTTGTTTCACTGCGGATGAGGCGTATTTTCGGGCTGTTTTTTGAAAGTATGGAATGAAACCTGATTTGCTCAAACAGCAGGCGCATCGAGCGATTCAAAAGCGTCTGGGCTATGAGTTCCGCAATATGGAGCTGCTTCAGCAGGCTTTGACCCACCGCAGCTACAATGCCAAACACAATGAGCGTTTTGAATTTGTCGGCGATTCGATTTTGAACTATTCCGTGGCGCGGATGTTGTTTGACGCGTTTCCCAAATTGTCGGAAGGCGAGTTGTCGCGGATGCGCGCGGCTTTGGTGAATGAAGGCGTATTGGCTGAAATCGCGTTGGAAATGAATGTCGGCGACGGTTTGTATTTGGGTGCCGGCGAGTTGAAGAGCGGCGGTTTCAGACGGCCTTCGATTTTGGCCGACGCGATGGAGGCGATGTTTGCAGCGGTCAGCTTTGACGCTGATTTTTCTGCGGCGGAAAAAGTGGTTCGCCATTTGTTTGCGGAACGCGTGAAACGTGCGGATTTGAACATCGGCAAAAAAGACAGTAAAACCGCTTTGCAAGAAGCCTTGCAGGCACGCCGCTTTGCCCTGCCGAAATATCGAATCGAAGAGCAGGCGGAGCAGACGGCCGATGCGATGTTTGTGATTTCCTGCGATTTGGGCGAACTCGGCTTTATCTGCAATGCACGCGGCAGCAGTCGGAAAGTGGCCGAGCAAAAAGCGGCATGTGAAGCCTTGGAATGGTTGGAACAGAAGTTTCCTTTGAAAAAATCTAAAAAATAATATTTCAGACGGCCTTTGAGAAAATGCAAAGGCCG
Organism: Neisseria mucosa; assembly: GCF_013267835.1. Lineage (NCBI taxonomy): Bacteria > Pseudomonadati > Pseudomonadota > Betaproteobacteria > Neisseriales > Neisseriaceae > Neisseria > Neisseria mucosa. The sequence continues at coordinate 1,262,947 of NZ_CP053939.1, read as the reverse complement.
TCTGAAACAATCAAGAAAGTCATATATAAATGGATATCGAAACCTTTTTGCAAAACGAGTCACAACACCCGACGGATTATCGTTGCGGCTTTGTGGCCATCGTGGGTCGCCCGAATGTCGGCAAGTCCACGTTGATGAACCATTTAATCGGTCAGAAAATTAGTATTACCAGTAAAAAAGCACAAACCACGCGCAACCGTGTAACCGGTATTTACACCGACGACACGGCGCAATTTGTGTTTGTCGATACGCCGGGTTTTCAAACCAATCACCGCAATGCCTTGAATGACCGTCTTAATCAAAACGTAACCGAAGCGTTGAGCGGTGTGGACGTGGTGGTTTTTGTGGTGGAAGCCATGCGTTTTACCGATGCCGACCGCGTGGTGTTGAAACAGTTGCCTAAGCATACGCCCGTGGTATTGGTGGTCAATAAAATCGATAAAGATAAAGCCAAAGATAAATTTGCGCTTGAAGCGTTTATCAATGAAGTGCGCCAAGAGTTTGAGTTTGCCGCCAGCGAGGCAGTCAGCGCGAAACATGGTCTGCGTATTGCCAATCTGCTGGAGCTGCTCAAGCCGTATCTGCCGGAAAGTATCCCGATGTATCCGGAAGATATGGTGACGGATAAATCCAGCCGATTCCTGGCGATGGAAATTGTGCGCGAAAAATTGTTCCGCTATTTGGGCGAAGAGCTGCCGTATGCTATGAATGTTGAAGTGGAGCAGTTTGAGGAAGAGGAAAGCGGACTGTTCCGCATTTATATCGCGGTGTTGGCTGATAAAGACAGCCAAAAGGCGATTTTGATTGGCAAGGGGGGGGAGAAATTGAAGAAAATTTCTACTGAAGCCCGCCTTGATATGGAGAAATTGTTTGATACCAAAGTCTTCTTGAAGATTTGGGTGAAAGTGAAATCCGGTTGGGCAGACGATATTCGTTTCCTGCGCGAATTGGGTTTGTAATGTAATGTGTTTGAACAAAGGCCGTCTGAAAAACTTTCAGACGGCCTTTTGTTTGATTAAGCCAACAATTCAGCCAGGCGTTTGACGATTTCATCTGCTGCTTGGCGTTTCGATGTTTCCGGAAAGGAGGTTTCGGCAAGGTCATCAATAATGGTGATTTGATTGGTTGGCTTACCCATGGAAACGGAAACTTGGTTGGCTACCAGCATTGGAACGTTTTTGCGTAAACGTTTTGCCCGTGCAAATTCCAAAACTTGATGGCTTTCCGCTGCAAAGCCGACACAGAACGGTGGGGAAGGCAGGGCGGCTACGGATGCGAGAATGTCTGGATTTTCCGCCAGTTCGATAACCGGGGGCTGATTGCCGTTTTTCTTCAGTTTTTCGTTGCTGCTATTTTTGACTTTATAGTCTGCAACGGCTGCGACGGAAATAAAGACATCTTGCGCATGGATATGGCGGTGAACTGCCTGATACATGGCTTCTGCGCTGACAGCCTGTTCAGAATGAGCCAAGCCTGCGGGTAAGGCCGTCTGAATTTGACCGTAAATCAGTGTGACTTCCGCTCCGGCAGCACGGCACGCACGCGCTAAAGCCATACCCATTTGTCCGCTGGAAATATTGGTAATGCCGCGGACAGGGTCGATGGCTTCAAACGTTGCGCCTGCTGTAATCAGAACTTTTTTGCCACTCAGCAGCTTGGGTGTCCATAAATCCTCTAGCAAATCTGCCAGATCGACTGCTTCGACCATTCTGCCCGTACCTGTTTCACCGCAAGCCTGTTCGCCATTGTTTGGGTAAAACACGGTAATGCCGTCTGAAGCCAGTTGCGCAATATTGCGCAGGTTGGCAGGGTTGTTCCACATTTCAACATTCATTGCAGGCGCAACGGCCAAAGGACATTTTCTGGCTGCGGCCAAAGTAGTCAGCAGGTTGTCGGCCAATCCGTTGGCAATTTTGGCAATCGTATTGGCAGTTGCAGGCGCAATAAGAAATGCGTCGGCTTCGCGCGTCAGATTGATGTGCGCCATGCCATTATTGGAAGCGCCTGAATAGGTATCCGATAACACGGGATTGCCGCTTAATGCTTGGAAAGTCAGCGGAGAGACAAATTCCGTTGCAGAATCCGTCATCACTACTGAAACAGAATGTCCTTGCTTTTTCAGCAGTCTGACCAGTTCACACGATTTATACGCCGCAATACCGCCGGTAATGCCGAGGAGAATGTGTTTACTCATGATATTGGATGTTTAGTTAAGCTATTGTTTGAAATCAAATTCTCTCGATATTGATTTTTGCCAATCCTGCTTTAATGGCATTACCGTATCTTCTGGGTAAGGAAGCTGAGACAATTCCGTTTTTTACTTCAGTTACGTAACTGCACACCTTAAATTCAGGAACAACATTAAGCGAGTAATCCCGATTGACTAAAGGAGATACACACGAATATAAAGTCCATCTCGCCAAGCTGTTATCTTCATAATCGGTTGTCGCATTGAAGCTGGTTGCACCTTCGCAGAAAGCAATTTGATAATCTGGGTTGAATGCTCCGGGGATGTCATGCGGATTACGGAAGTTGAACAGTCGGTCATGTGCAAAGAGATTTTGGCGTATATAGGCCCACAATTCTTTTTCTAAGAAATCCTGATCCGCGAAATGCCTTGAAGAATAGCCGCTATCAATAAAGTTTTGAATTCTTTCCCGCATATTAGGAACAGCACCGGCCTTAGCTCCCCACATACCTGCAAGAATTAAAGCAGTATGCGAGCCCGAATCGCGTATGGTGTGGAATAGGGCGCCACTTTTTATCCATTCCGAAACAGAAGCTGCATCTCGATAACAAATAATAGAATCAGCATCGCGAAATATCACATATTCAGCTTCAGGATCATTTATCGCAAGAAAACGCCACATCGTTCCGGGCCAGTTGCGCAGTTGGGGATCAATATGGATAACCTCCGCACCATTGGCCTTAAACCGTTGGATGGCTTCGGCCGGAACAGAATCATCAACATAGAAACGGCATGTCCAGCCAGGGAAAAGAACAGGGGCAAGCTGGGTATTTAAAACGGCAGGCTCAATATATTTGGAACTATTACCAAATAAAGAAAACGAGATAATCCGTTTTCCATCTTTTGGCGCCGATGCAGGAATAATTTCATGCTGAAGGTCAGGTATGGCTTTATCTTTCAAGACCAAAGCCTGATGGCCATAAAATCCGGTTCTTTCCCAATTTCCCAAACCGCCGTATGCATGTGCAAGTAAATCCAAAGCAGGGATATAGGCGCTATCCAACTCCAATGTTTTCATTTCGGCCTCAATGGCTTTTTCCCATTTCAATTGCTTTAGATAGACATAAGCAACTTTGTGATGAAATTCGACAGATTGTGGATTGAGAAGGCAAAGAATCTCCGCACGTTTAAGCGCTTCCTCGTAATTTTCCTCTTCGATAAAAGAGTGATATGCCTGTTCAAATTTTTGTTGGATTTGTTGGTTGCTCATAATAGGTCAATTTTAAATTTATGATTGTTTTATTGAAGAAAGTGTAGATTGTAAGAGTAGATAGGACCAAAGCGCCAGTAATATAAAGAGAAATAGCATCTGAATGTAGCAAATTAAGAGCAAAGTTGTAGGGCTATTATCTTTGAAGATTCTGTATATCTAGTGAACGTATAAAATTTGATAAATTTAAAATTATTTAAATACAGACAGTTGCGGAAATTCTGCAATTTTTTTGAAATTGGGTGTTGACTGGTTTTGTTGGGAGGCGTATAGTTCGGTTTTTCGCTGCTGACGCGGTGAAGAAAACGAAGCAGACAGTATAACACAGTTGGTTGAAATTTTCGATAATTTTAGTTGACTTTTGAAAATTGTACTGTATAATTCGATTCGCTCTTTAAAAAACAGATTACCGATAAGTGTGAGTGCATTAGGCCTCACACTGTTTGAAAGACAGACAAGATGATGTTTTAGACATTGTCCTGTCGGTTTCTTTGAAGCAGACCAGAAGTTATAAGTTAGAGATTGAACATAAGAGTTTGATCCTGGCTCAGATTGAACGCTGGCGGCATGCTTTACACATGCAAGTCGGACGGCAGCACAGAGAAGCTTGCTTCTTGGGTGGCGAGTGGCGAACGGGTGAGTAACATATCGGAACGTACCGAGTAATGGGGGATAACTAATCGAAAGATTAGCTAATACCGCATATTCTCTGAGGAGGAAAGCAGGGGACCTTCGGGCCTTGCGTTATTCGAGCGGCCGATATCTGATTAGCTAGTTGGTGGGGTAAAGGCCTACCAAGGCGACGATCAGTAGCGGGTCTGAGAGGATGATCCGCCACACTGGGACTGAGACACGGCCCAGACTCCTACGGGAGGCAGCAGTGGGGAATTTTGGACAATGGGCGCAAGCCTGATCCAGCCATGCCGCGTGTCTGAAGAAGGCCTTCGGGTTGTAAAGGACTTTTGTCAGGGAAGAAAAGGCTGTTGCTAATACCGACAGCTGATGACGGTACCTGAAGAATAAGCACCGGCTAACTACGTGCCAGCAGCCGCGGTAATACGTAGGGTGCGAGCGTTAATCGGAATTACTGGGCGTAAAGCGAGCGCAGACGGTTACTTAAGCAGGATGTGAAATCCCCGGGCTCAACCTGGGAACTGCGTTCTGAACTGGGTGACTAGAGTGTGTCAGAGGGAGGTAGAATTCCACGTGTAGCAGTGAAATGCGTAGAGATGTGGAGGAATACCGATGGCGAAGGCAGCCTCCTGGGATAACACTGACGTTCATGCTCGAAAGCGTGGGTAGCAAACAGGATTAGATACCCTGGTAGTCCACGCCCTAAACGATGTCAATTAGCTGTTGGGCAACTTGATTGCTTAGTAGCGTAGCTAACGCGTGAAATTGACCGCCTGGGGAGTACGGTCGCAAGATTAAAACTCAAAGGAATTGACGGGGACCCGCACAAGCGGTGGATGATGTGGATTAATTCGATGCAACGCGAAGAACCTTACCTGGTCTTGACATGTACGGAATCCTCCAGAGACGGAGGAGTGCCTTCGGGAGCCGTAACACAGGTGCTGCATGGCTGTCGTCAGCTCGTGTCGTGAGATGTTGGGTTAAGTCCCGCAACGAGCGCAACCCTTGTCATTAGTTGCCATCATTAAGTTGGGCACTCTAATGAGACTGCCGGTGACAAGCCGGAGGAAGGTGGGGATGACGTCAAGTCCTCATGGCCCTTATGACCAGGGCTTCACACGTCATACAATGGTCGGTACAGAGGGTAGCCAAGCCGCGAGGCGGAGCCAATCTCACAAAACCGATCGTAGTCCGGATTGCACTCTGCAACTCGAGTGCATGAAGTCGGAATCGCTAGTAATCGCAGGTCAGCATACTGCGGTGAATACGTTCCCGGGTCTTGTACACACCGCCCGTCACACCATGGGAGTGGGGGATACCAGAAGTAGGTAGGGTAACCGCAAGGAGCCCGCTTACCACGGTATGCTTCATGACTGGGGTGAAGTCGTAACAAGGTAGCCGTAGGGGAACCTGCGGCTGGATCACCTCCTTTCTAGAGAAAGAAGAGGTCTGATGCATTCACACTTATCGGTAAACTGTAAAGATGCGGAAGAGGAAAGCTTGAGTGAAGACAAGATTCGCTTAAGAAGAGAATCCGGGTTTGTAGCTCAGCTGGTTAGAGCACACGCTTGATAAGCGTGGGGTCGGAGGTTCAAGTCCTCCCAGACCCACCAAGAACGGGGGCATAGCTCAGTTGGTAGAGCACCTGCTTTGCAAGCAGGGGGTCATCGGTTCGATCCCGTTTGCCTCCACCAAGCACTTTACAAATTAAAGGAAGCCTGCTATACTTAGCAGCTTATTTTGATTTGCGAAGTGAAATATCGACGCATCGATCTTTAACAAATTGGAAAGCCGAAATCAACAAACAAAGACAATGCGTTTGTTTTGATTTTTTATTCTTTGCAAAGGATAAAGAATCTCTCGCAAGAGAAAAGAAAACAAACACAGTATTTGGGTGATGATTGTATCGACTTAATCCTGAAACACAAAAGGCAGGATTAAGACACAACAAGCAGTAAGCTTTATCAAAGTAGGAATTTCAAGTTTGCTTCCCTAGTCAACGGGTAGGCAAACGAAGTCAGAGAGGTTCTTGAAATGATAGAGTCAAGTGAATAAGTGCATCAGGTGGATGCCTTGGCGATGATAGGCGACGAAGGACGTGTAAGCCTGCGAAAAGCGCGGGGGAGCTGGCAATAAAGCTATGATCCCGCGGTGTCCGAATGGGGAAACCCACCTCTTAGGAGGTATCCTTATCTGAATACATAGGATAAGCGAAGCGAACCCGGAGAACTGAACCATCTAAGTACCCGGAGGAAAAGAAATCAACCGAGATTCCGCAAGTAGTGGCGAGCGAACGCGGAGGAGCCTGTACGTGATAACTGTCGAGATAGAAGAACAAGCTGGGAAGCTTGACCATAGTGGGTGATAGTCCCGTATTCGAAATCTCAATGGTGGTACTAAGCGTACGAAAAGTAGGGCGGGACACGTGAAATCCTGTCTGAATATGGGGGGACCATCCTCCAAGGCTAAATACTCATCATCGACCGATAGTGAACCAGTACCGTGAGGGAAAGGCGAAAAGAACCCCGGGAGGGGAGTGAAATAGAACCTGAAACCTGATGCATACAAACAGTGGGAGCACCCTTGTGGTGTGACTGCGTACCTTTTGTATAATGGGTCAACGACTTACATTCAGTAGCGAGCTTAACCGAATAGGGGAGGCGTAGGGAAACCGAGTCTTAATAGGGCGAACAGTTGCTGGGTGTAGACCCGAAACCGAGTGATCTATCCATGGCCAGGTTGAAGGTGCCGTAACAGGTACTGGAGGACCGAACCCACGCATGTTGCAAAATGCGGGGATGAGCTGTGGATAGGGGTGAAAGGCTAAACAAACTCGGAGATAGCTGGTTCTCCCCGAAAACTATTTAGGTAGTGCCTCGAGCAAGACACTGATGGGGGTAAAGCACTGTTATGGCTAGGGGGTTATTGCAACTTACCAACCCATGGCAAACTAAGAATACCATCAAGTGGTTCCTCGGGAGACAGACAGCGGGTGCTAACGTCCGTTGTCAAGAGGGAAACAACCCAGACCGCCAGCTAAGGTCCCAAATGATAGATTAAGTGGTAAACGAAGTGGGAAGGCCCAGACAGCCAGGATGTTGGCTTAGAAGCAGCCATCATTTAAAGAAAGCGTAATAGCTCACTGGTCGAGTCGTCCTGCGCGGAAGATGTAACGGGGCTCAAATCTATAACCGAAGCTGCGGATGCCAGTTTACTGGCATGGTAGGGGAGCGTTCTGTAGGCCGATGAAGGTGCATTGTAAAGTGTGCTGGAGGTATCAGAAGTGCGAATGTTGACATGAGTAGCGATAAAGCGGGTGAAAAGCCCGCTCGCCGAAAGCCCAAGGTTTCCTACGCAACGTTCATCGGCGTAGGGTGAGTCGGCCCCTAAGGCGAGGCAGAAATGCGTAGTCGATGGGAAACAGGTTAATATTCCTGTACTTGATTCAAATGCGATGTGGGGACGGAGAAGGTTAGGTTAGCAAGCTGTTGGAATAGCTTGTTTAAGCCGGTAGGTGGAAGACTTAGGCAAATCCGGGTCTTCTTAACACCGAGAAGTGACGACGAGTGTCTACGGACATGAAGTAACCGATACCACGCTTCCAGGAAAAGCCACTAAGCTTCAGTTTGAATCGAACCGTACCGCAAACCGACACAGGTGGGCAGGATGAGAATTCTAAGGCGCTTGAGAGAACTCGGGAGAAGGAACTCGGCAAATTGATACCGTAACTTCGGGAGAAGGTATGCCCTCTAAGGTTAAGGACTTGCTCCGTAAGCCCCGGAGGGTCGCAGAGAATAGGTGGCTGCGACTGTTTATTAAAAACACAGCACTCTGCTAACACGAAAGTGGACGTATAGGGTGTGACGCCTGCCCGGTGCTGGAAGGTTAATTGAAGATGTGCAAGCATCGGATCGAAGCCCCAGTAAACGGCGGCCGTAACTATAACGGTCCTAAGGTAGCGAAATTCCTTGTCGGGTAAGTTCCGACCCGCACGAATGGCGTAACGATGGCCACACTGTCTCCTCCCGAGACTCAGCGAAGTTGAAGTGGTTGTGAAGATGCAATCTACCCGCTGCTAGACGGAAAGACCCCGTGAACCTTTACTGTAGCTTTGCATTGGACTTTGAAGTCACTTGTGTAGGATAGGTGGGAGGCTTTGAAGCAGAGACGCCAGTCTCTGTGGAGCCGTCCTTGAAATACCACCCTGGTGTCTTTGAGGTTCTAACCCAGACCCGTAATCCGGGTCGGGGACCGTGCATGGTAGGCAGTTTGACTGGGGCGGTCTCCTCCCAAAGAGTAACGGAGGAGTTCGAAGGTTACCTAGGTCCGGTCGGAAATCGGACTGATAGTGCAATGGCAAAAGGTAGCTTAACTGCGAGACCGACAAGTCGAGCAGGTGCGAAAGCAGGACATAGTGATCCGGTGGTTCTGTATGGAAGGGCCATCGCTCAACGGATAAAAGGTACTCCGGGGATAACAGGCTGATTCCGCCCAAGAGTTCATATCGACGGCGGAGTTTGGCACCTCGATGTCGGCTCATCACATCCTGGGGCTGTAGTCGGTCCCAAGGGTATGGCTGTTCGCCATTTAAAGTGGTACGTGAGCTGGGTTTAAAACGTCGTGAGACAGTTTGGTCCCTATCTGCAGTGGGCGTTGGAAGTTTGACGGGGGCTGCTCCTAGTACGAGAGGACCGGAGTGGACGAACCTCTGGTGTACCGGTTGTAACGCCAGTTGCATAGCCGGGTAGCTAAGTTCGGAAGAGATAAGCGCTGAAAGCATCTAAGCGCGAAACTCGCCTGAAGATGAGACTTCCCTTGTGGTTTAACTACACTAAAGAGTCGTTCGAGACCAGGACGTTGATAGGTGGGGTGTGGAAGCGCGGTAACGCGTGAAGCTAACCCATACTAATTGCTCGTGAGGCTTGACTCTATCATTTGAAGAACTTCAAATAATAAAAGCTTACTGACTGATTCAGTCATCACCATTTATACCGATTAAGGCTTTACCGATTTGTAACAGTTTAAGTTTGGCGGCCATAGCGAGTTGGTCCCACGCCTTCCCATCCCGAACAGGACCGTGAAACGACTCAGCGCCGATGATAGTGTGGTTCTTCCATGTGAAAGTAGGTCACCGCCAAACACCCATTCCGAAGCCCCCGACTGATGTCGGGGGCTTTTTACATGCCTGTCGTTTCTGTCGGTTTGGCGGCAGAATTGGGATAATGGGTGTTGGGGTCAAACATTGGGATAGTGATGTACCGGTGTTTATGGAGTATTTGTGCATCTTGGTATTGGAATCGGAAATATTTATCCTGTTGTTATTCTTGCACAAAAGTACCGAAAGTTACGGTTAACCGTTTGGAATGTTTGAAATCGAACGGTATTTGCGTTAATATGTCGTATGCATTTATATGGAATGGGGCCGTGTTCTACTGTCGATGTGGCAGTGTCGGCGGGGTGGGTAAAACCGTCCTGCAGACGGCCCGGTTGATTCAATCTGACACGTTATAGGAAAACCCTGATGAAGAAATTTTTATTTGGTGTATTTGCCGCCATGTGTACGGCGTTCTCTTTGGCTGCCGTGAACGTCAATACCGCCTCTTCTGCGGAACTGGAGGCATTACCGGGTATCGGCCCGGCTAAGGCGAAGGCGATTGTGGAATACCGTCAGAAGAACGGTGCGTTCAAATCGGTGGAGGAGCTGAAAAACGTGAAGGGCATCGGTGATGCGGTGCTGAACAAGTTGAAGGCGGAGGCGACGGTTTCTTCTGCCGCGCCTAAGGCCGCCCAGCCTGCCGTGAAAAAATAAGCCGGACTCTGCCTATATGCCGCCCTGCGGCCGAACCGTTTGCCGGTTGGGCCCGGGGCGGCTTTGTTTGGGGGCGGGGATGAAGCTTGAACCAGTGGGGGCTTCCGTTGGGTAATAAGGTAAGAGGCAAGGGGGATTTGACGATATTGCATTAAAAAACGGTTGTTGGGAAAGGACAATGAGTAGGGGAAATGAAATAGAATCTACAAAATAGGTTTCAGGTTGAGACCTTTATAAAAATAGTCTTTTAACGACATTTAATGCATAAAAATGCGCCATAAATTTTCAATTGACTAAAATCTTCCTCATCTTGAACAAAAGTTGGAAAATCAGAAAATTTTAGTAACTTTATATTATCGTAAGAGTCTTAGGCCGTCTGAAAGATGCTGAAATCAGCTTTCAGACGGCCTTGTCGTAAGATGGGTTTTGATATTGGCGTACTTTTTTAAATACGGATAAAATCCCTGCTAATTATTTATAACAATATTTTTAGGATACACAGTGCTTGCTTTAGATTATTGTCGTCAAAAGGCTGCGGAAAGCCATTCCAGTTTTTTATCCGGTTTTCGTTTTTTATCAGTAGAAAAACGAAATGCGATCACTGTTTTATATGCTTTTTGTCGCGAACTGGATGATGTGGTTGATGGCTGTACCGATCTGAATGTAGCTCAGATTACCTTGAATTGGTGGCGCAGTGATTTGGAGAAAGTGTTTAATAATGAGATGCCTGAGCATCCTGTTCATCAAGCTTTAAAAGATATTCGGGCAAGTTTTGATTTGCCGAAGAATGAATTTGAAGCTTTGATTGATGGGATGCAGATGGATTTGGAGCAGGCTCGTTATGGTAGTTTTGATGAATTAAAGCTGTATTGCCACCGTGTTGCCGGAGTTGTGGGGCGTCTTATTGCACGGATTTTAGGTTTTTCCAATCCGAAAACTTTGGAATATGCGGACAAAATGGGCTTGGCTTTGCAGTTGACGAACATTATTCGCGATGTGGGCGAAGATGCGCGGCAGGGAAGAATTTATCTGCCGATAGAGGAAATGCAGAAGTTTGATGTACCTGCCAATGTAATCATGCAGTGCAAACCGACAGATAATTTTGCAAAATTGATGCAATTTCAAGTGAATAGGGCGCGTGAAACTTATCGTGAAGCGATGTTGCTTTTGCCGGCTGAGGATAAGAAATCGCAAAAAGTCGGCCTGATTATGGCGGCCATTTATTATGCGTTGTTGAATGAAATCGACCGTGATGGTGCGCAAAATGTTTTGACTTACAAAATTGCGATTCCTTCTCCCCGTAAAAAACGGATTGCTTTGAAAACTTGGCTGTTTGGATTTAAACCATGAATACTCAGCGTCCAAAAATTGCTGTGATTGGTGCCGGTTGGGCAGGTTTGTCTGCGGCGGTTTCCCTGATTCAACGAGCTGATATTGCCTTGTTTGAGGCCGGGAGGCAGGCTGGCGGTAGGGCGCGTGCCTTAGCCGGGAAAAATGATGGATTCAGCTTTTTGGATAATGGGCAGCATATCTTGTTGGGCGCGTATCATGGTGTCCAAACTTTGATGCGACATATTGGCGTTCAACCTGAATCAGCCTTTTTACGCCAGCCTTTGCAATGGTACATCCATGAGGGATTGCAGTTTCAGACGGCCTCTCTGCCTGCACCGTGGCATTTGCTTGTCGGTATCCTGCGTGCGAAAAATCTTTCCTTTTCATTGAAAATCAAATTGCTGTCGGATATGTCGGCATTGCAACGTTGGGCAGGCCATCATAAAACTGATTTGACCGTTGCAAAGTGGTTGAGAACACGAAATGTTCCCCGCAGCCTGCTTGGCCAGTTTTGGCAACCTTTGGTATGGGGTGCTTTAAATACGCCGTTAGAACAGGCATCGTTACGCATTTTATGCAATGTATTGAATGATGGCGTGTGGTCTGAAAAGGCGAACAGCGATTATCTTTTGCCTAAGCAGGATTTAGGGCGGATCGTAGCCGAACCGGCTTTAGATTTTCTACACAAACATGGTGCAAAAATAAATCTTGAAACCCGTATTACGCATTTAAACCATCATATCGATGGCCGAATTGAAATCAATGGCGAAGTATTTGATGCGGTGATTTTGGCTGTTTCGCCATATCATGTTGACGCGCTTTTGCCTGAAGATACACCTGACTATATTCAGACGGCCTATCAATCGTTGCATTACCATGCGATTACTACGGTTTATTTGCGTTATGCCCAAGCAGTCAAGCTGCCTGCGCCTTTAACCGGGTTTGCCGATGGTACGGCGCAGTGGGTGCTGCATCGGGGGGTGTTGGGTTTGCCGGATAATGAAGTCGCAGTCGCTATCAGCGTTTCCGATTATGTCGAGGCTTGGAAGGACAAAGATTTAGCCGAGAAAATTCATACGGACATTAAGCGGGTTTGTCCGGATTTGGATAAACCCGAAGCTATACGCATTATTACGGAAAAACGCGCGACTACGGCGGCAACGGTTGATTTTGTACAATCTGATTTCTCATGGCTGCACCATCGCCGTATTTATCCGGCCGGCGACTACCTCCATCCTCGCTATCCGGCAACATTGGAAGCGGCGGTTCAGTCAGGTTTTGCCGCGGCTGAAAAGCTTATGCTGGATTTGCGGTTTGAATAAACTGAGGCCGTCTGAATGTTCAGACGGCCTTTTTGACTTTACAAAACTTACCAAGCCGATACAATATCTAAAACCATAAAGTTCAAGGAAAAGTCATGACGACATTAGCGGACAAAACCATCTTGGTTACCGGCGCATCCCAAGGCTTGGGCGAGCAGGTTGCCAAAGCCTATGCGGCGGCCGGAGCGACTGTCATTTTGGTGGCGCGTCATCAAAAGCGTTTGGAAAAAGTATATGATGCCATTGTGGCTGCGGGCAGCCCAGAGCCGTTTGCCATCTGCTTTGATTTGATGAGCGCTGAGGAAAAAGAATTTAAACAGTTTGCGGAAACCATTGATGAAGCTACCGGCGGAAAATTGGATGGCGTGGTGCATTGCGCCAGCTATTTCTATGCTTTGTCGCCGTTGGATTTCCAAACCGTATCGGAATGGGTCAACCAATACCGCATCAATACCGTTGCGCCTATGGGTTTGACCCGTGCGCTGTTCCCATTGTTGAAGCAATCCGAAGACGCTTCTGTGATTTTTGTCGGCGAAAGCCACGGCGAAAAACCGCAAGCCTATTGGGGCGGTTTTGGAGCTTCTAAAGCCGCGCTTAATTATTTGTGTAAAGTGGCTGCGGACGAGTGGGAACGTTTTGACAACCTGCGTGCCAATGTTTTGGTGCCGGGTGCCATCAATTCGCCGCAACGCATCAAATCCCATCCGGGCGAATCGAAAAGCGAACGTAAAAACTACGAAGATGTCCTGCCGCAATTTATTTGGTGGGCAAGCCGAGAGAGCAGGGGGCGGACAGGCGAAATCGTCTATCTGTAAATCTACCTGCTCAGAGTGGTTTGAAAACATGAGGCCGTCTGAAATCTGTATTTTTAGACGGCCTTTAACTTATTGAGTTTTATATCTAAATAATATGGAAGTTTGATGTTTGACGTGTTAGTAGGCAAACATCAGGCTGGCACAAAATTAGATATAGTAATCTAAGTTATAGTTATATTGGATAAATATGACGGAATTTGACTTTATCAGACAATATTTGCAGCGACAAAAATCGGAAGGTCTGATTTTGGGCATAGGGGACGATGCCGCTATTATTCGCCCAAGTAGCGGATTTGATTTATGTTTTAGCGCTGATATGTTGGTTAAGGGTAGACATTTTTTTGAAGATGTTTTGCCCGAAGATTTGGCATGGAAAATGCTTGCAGTAAATTTATCTGATATGGCCGCTATGGGTGCCAAGCCGCGTTGGGTGTTGCTCAGTGCTGCGTTGCCTGAATTGAATCAAGATTGGCTCAAACGCTTTTGCGATAGCTTTTTTGCTTTGGCCGCGCGTTTTGATACAGTGTTGATTGGTGGCGATACCACCAAAGGCGATTTGGTCTTTAATGTAACGATAGTCGGCGAAGTTCCGACAGGGCGTGCCCTGAGGCGTGATGGGGCCGAAGTCGGCGACGATATTTGGGTATCGGGCTGCTTGGGTTTGGCTGCCGCTGCTTTGAACCAATATCTGGGGCATTATCAATTGCCGTCTGAAATCATGGCGGTTTGCGATGATAAATTGCTCCGTCCGGAGCCGCGCGTTTCATTGGGGCTGGCATTGCTGCCGTTTGCCCATGCTGCGCAAGATGTTTCAGACGGCCTGGCTCAAGATGTGGGGCATATTTTAAAAGCCTCTGCTGTCGGGGCGGAAATCTTTGCCGATTGTGTGCCGTCGTTGCCTGAATTGAAAAACGTTTTGTCGCGCGAGCAATGGTTGTCGGCAGTATTGGCCGGCGGCGATGATTACGAACTGATTTTTACTGCTGCTCCAGAAGACAGGGAACGTGTTTGTCAGGCGGCGGAACAAAGTGGCGTACCGGTCGCCCGAATTGGTAAAATGACTGACTCAGGCCGTCTGAATATTTTGGATGCCGAAGGCGGCGTATTGGAACTGACTTCTTTAGGATTTGATCATTTTGGCTGAACGTAAACCTACTTTTTCTTGGCTGTTGCACAAACCATTGTGTTTTTTAGGATTTGGTTTTGGCAGCGGCTTATCGCCGGTTGCGCCGGGTACGGCAGGAACGCTGGCCGCATTACCCTTGGCTTTTGTATTGTGCCTGTTGGGCATAGACGGCTGGATATTGCTTTTATTGTGTATCGCCCTGTTTTTCTGGGGTATCCGCATTTGCGGTTATACCGAGAGGGAACTGGGCATTCAGGATTACGGCGGTATCGTTTGGGATGAAATTGTCGCGATGCTGCTGGTGCTGTCGCTGATTCCGTTTAAATGGAGCTGGTGGCTGGCGGCTTTTGTTATTTTCCGCTTGTTTGATGCGTTAAAACCATGGCCGATCAAATGGTTTGACCGGCGGATTCATGGAGGTTTGGGCATTATGCTTGATGATTTGATTGCGGCTGTGATGACTTTATTGGTCTTGGGGCTGTTTCATTGGATTGCGTGATGTGTTTTAAGTGTTTCGACCCTTTGCAAAAATAGGGCGGGCACGCCGGAATTATCCGGTTTTAAATAAAATAAATATACGGGTGAACAATTATGAACGAAATCGAGATTAACGTGGAGCCGCGTTATATGGCCGGCCAAAGCGACGTCTATCGCGACCGCTACGCCTTCAATTATCTGATTACCATCTGCAACCGCAGCGATGAAATCATTACTTTGCGTCAGCGTTTTTGGGAAATCACCGACGGACACGGTGAAACAGAGCAGGTCGGTCATGCCGGCCTGATTGAGGAGCAGCCTGTTTTGTATCCGGGCGAAGCCTATGAGTACAACAGCGGTTCGCAAATCAGCACGCCTTGGGGCAGTATCGAAGGCGCGTATGAGTTCGAAGACAGCATCGGCAAACGTTTCGTTATCGGGGTGCCGAAGCTTGAATTCAAAGCAGGCTTTACGTTGCAATAGGCCGTCTGAAAAATGAAAAACCGGAGCATGGGAAATGTTCCGGTTTTGTTTTTTCAGACGGCCTTATCAGTCTTTGCAAGGCTGTACCAATACCCACGGCGCTACAACGACCGCCCACATTTCCTGATTATCCGCTAGAAAAGTACGCGCCATATCATCGCTGACGGCACCGAATTTGCCTTGTTCCATCCATTGTTTCAATGGCGCGGCTTCATCTTCGGCAACATGGCGGGCGACGGCAATCAAATCCAAATCGGGCGCAACATAGACGGCGGCACCGCGTGCGAAGTGGGGTTGCAGCTCTTCCCATGAAATGCGGGCGGTTTCGGTATTGAGTTTTTCGTTTAAGAGTGGAATAGACATAGGACAATCATCAAATAAAAAACGGATTGTAACCGATATTCGGCCTTTTGCCCGATGCCGTCTGAAAACGAAAGAAATTTACAGGGTTAACGTTATACAGTATCATTTTAGGGTTTTAATTTCTTTCAGACGGCCTGTTGTCCGTATTCGGGCAAGGGCGGTTTTAGGCTTATGAATTCTGTATTGTTGACCGGATTGCTGCAAAGGCTGCTGATTGCGCTTGTCGCATTGGCGGCGTTGTGGGCTGTATATTTTTGGGCGGTATCGCCATGAGTATCGTGGTGGAAAATCTGACGGTCAGCTATCAGCGCAGGCCGGTGGTGCACCATGTCGATATGGTGTTTGAAGATGGCAAGATGTGGACGATTTTCGGGCCGAACGGCGCGGGCAAATCGACCCTGCTCAAAGCCATTATGGGTTTGCAGAAGACGGATACGGGCAGCGTGCGCTATGAAAATATGGCGCGCAAGGACATTGCCTATCTGCCGCAGCAGTCGGACATTGACCGCAGCCAGCCGATGACGGTGTTTGAACTGGCGGCGATGGGGCTGTGGTATGAAATCGGCTTTTTCGGACGTATGAACGCAGCGCAGAAAAAGCGCGTGATGGCGGCTTTGGAACGCGTGGAAATGCAGGATTTTGCCACGCGCCAAATCGCGCACTTGTCCAATGGCCAGTTTCAACGCGTGTTGTTTGCGCGGATGCTGGTGCAGGATGCCAAATTTTTGCTGCTGGACGAACCGTTTAACGCAGTGGATGCGCGGACGACTTATGCGCTGTTGGAAGTTTTGCGCCAGTGCCATCAGGACGGTCAGGCAGTGATTGCCGTGTTGCATGATTACGAGCAGGTCAGGGCATATTTTGCCAACACGCTGCTTTTGGCGCGTGAAAAAGTGGCTGCCGGTGCGACGGAAAATGTGTTGACCGATGAATTTTTGGCACAGGCCAACCGAATGATGCAGAAGCAGGAAGCGGCCGATTGGTGCGCGGTTTAATGGACAAGGCCGTCTGAAAGTGAGTATTTTTCAGACGGCCTCAGGCTTTCAGAGATTAATAAAAAAGCGATAAAACATGGATTTATATGATTTGGTCGTCGCGCCGTTCGTCGAATTCGACTTTATGCGCTATGCCCTGGCGTCGATTTTCTGCCTAGCATTGAGCGCGGCGCCTGTCGGTGTGTTTTTGGTGATGCGCCGCATGAGTTTGGTGGGCGATGCCCTGAGCCATGCGGTTTTGCCCGGTGCGGCCATTGGCTATATGTTTGCCGGCTTGAGTTTGCCTGCGATGAGTGTCGGCGGTTTTGCGGCCGGTTTGCTGATGGCTTTGTTGGCCGGTTTGGTCAGCCGGTTTACTTCATTGAAAGAAGATGCGAACTTTGCCGCATTTTATTTGAGCAGCCTCGCCATCGGCGTGGTTTTGGTCAGCAAAAACGGCAGCAGCGTCGATTTGCTGCATTTGCTGTTTGGCTCGGTGTTGGCGGTGGATATTCCGGCTTTGCAGCTGATTGCCGTTTCTGCGAGCGTCACTATTTTGCTGATGGCGGTCATGTTCCGCCCGCTGGTGTTGGAAAGCATAGACCCTTTGTTCCTCAAGGCTGTCGGTGGTAAGGGCGGCTTTTGGCATGTGCTGTTTTTGGTACTGGTCGTGATGAATCTGGTTGCCGGTTTCCAGGCATTGGGTACGCTGATGTCGGTCGGTTTGATGATGTTGCCGGCGATTACCGCCAGACTGTGGGCGAAAAGCATGGGTTGGCTGATGATTTTGTCTGTAGCATTGGCTTTGCTTTGCGGCTTGGCAGGACTGTTGTTTTCCTACCATATCGAAATCCCGTCCGGCCCGGCGATTATTTTATGCTGCGGCACGCTTTACCTGATTTCCGTCGTGTTCGGTTGGGAAGGCGGCATTTTGGCAAAATGGCTGCGCCGCAAGAAACACCGTACGGCATGATTTTTCAGACGGCCGCTTGAATAATCAGGCGGTCTGTTTTATGATGATGTTAATGTTACGTTATATCAATGGAGAGAATATGAAACATTGGAAACTCGGCATCGTTGCCGCATTATTGACCGGTGCCGCTTATGCCGCTCCGTTGCCTGTTGTCACCAGCTTCAGCATTTTGGGCGACGTGGCCAAACAGATTGGCGGCGACCGCGTGGCCGTTCAAAGCTTGGTGGGCGCCAACCAAGACAGCCATGCCTACCACATGACCAGCGGCGACATCAAAAAAATCCGCAGCGCAAAATTGGTATTGCTCAACGGCTTGGGCTTGGAAGCCGCCGATGTGCAACGCGCAGTCAAACAGAGCAAAGTGCCTTTCGTCGAAGCGACCAAAGGCATTCAGGCCTTGAAAGCAGAAGAGGGCGGTCATCATCATGACCACGATCACGAAGGCCATCATCACGATCATGGCGAGTTTGACCCGCACGTTTGGACCGACCCCGTCCTGATGGGTACTTATGCGCAAAACGTTGCCAATGCTTTGATTCAAGCCGACCCTGAAGGCAAAACCTACTATCAGCAACGTTTGGGCAACTACCAAATGCAGCTGAAAAAACTGCACAGCGATGTGCAGGCTGCCTTTAATGCCGTACCTGCCGCTAAGCGTAAAGTCTTGACCGGACACGATGCCTTCTCTTACATGGGCAAACGCTACAATATTGAATTTATCGCCCCTCAAGGCGTGAGCAGCGAAGCCGAGCCGTCTGCCAAACAAGTGGCTTCCATCATTCGTCAAATCAAACGCGAGGGCATTAAAGCCGTCTTTACTGAAAACATCAAAGACACGCGCATGATTGACCGTATCGCCAAAGAAACCGGCGTCAACGTCAGCGGACGTTTGTATTCCGATGCACTGGGTGGCGCACCGGCCAACAGCTACATCGGCATGTACCGCTACAATGTCAAAGTTTTGACCGATGCCATGAAAAAATAAAGCGGTTTAAAGATAAATGCCGTCTGAAACTTGGAAATAAGGTTTCAGACGGCTTTTTATATGCTTATTTTTGAAACAAATCGTCAAATTTAAAATATAAAAATTAGTTTTGTGCTATTAAAAACTTAATTATCAAAAATTCATGCCAATTTGCTTGATAAGTACGCACCATCCGTGCGAATTGCTTATCGGCGGTCTGCCGGCCACTCACGGCTTGACTTCACCCTGTTACAATTCGGCATCTTCACGTTTCTTAATCTTACATCATGAGCAATCATTCGTCTTGGTCATCCAAAATCGGCTTTGTGCTTGCTGCGGCAGGCTCGGCCATCGGTTTGGGTGCAATTTGGAAATTCCCTTATACAGCCGGTACCAACGGCGGCGCCGTATTCTTTCTTTTGTTTTTGATTTTCACCATTTTGGTGGCTTTGCCGGTTCAACTGGCCGAGTTTTACATCGGCCGTACAGGCGGTAAAAACGCCATTGATTCCTTTAAAGTATTGCGCCCGGGTTCGCAGTGGCCGTGGGTCGGCCGCATGGGCGTGGCCGCGTGTTTTATTTTGCTGTCGTTTTACAGCGTGGTCGGCGGCTGGGTATTGAACTACGTCGTGCACAGCTTTACCGGTGAAATTCATGCCGGCGCAGACTTTGAAGCCTTGTTCGGCAACACGATTTCTTCACCGTTTGGTTCGCTGTTTTACCAAGGCTTGTTCATGCTGATTACCATTTGGGTGGTTAAAGGCGGCATTTCAGACGGCATTGAAAAGGCAAACCGCGTGTTGATGCCGGGTTTGTTTATCCTCTTTATCGCACTGGCCGTTCGTTCGCTGACCTTGCCCGGCGCAATGGAGGGCGTGGCATTCTTGTTGAAACCGGATTGGTCGTATTTGAAACCGGGCACGATGCTGACTGCTTTGGGTCAGGCATTTTTTGCCTTGAGTATCGGCGTGTCTGCGATGATTACCTATGCTTCGTATTTGGGTAAGGATCAGGATATGTTCCGCTCCGGCCATACGATTATGTGGATGAACCTGTTTGTATCATTGCTGGCCGGTTTGGTGATTTTCCCTGCGGTATTTGCTTTCGGTTTTGAACCCGGCCAAGGCCCCGGCCTGATTTTTGTCGTGTTGCCTGCAGTTTTCATGAAAATGCCGATGGGGACTTATTTATTCGCCGTATTCATGCTGTTGGTTGTTTTTGCAACGCTGACTTCCGCGTTCTCTATGCTGGAAACCGTGATTGCGGCAACCATCCGCCAAGACGAGAAAAAGCGCAGCAGCCACACTTGGATAATCGGTATTGCGATTTTCATAGTCGGTATTCCTTCGGCGCTGTCTTTCGGCGTATGGAGCGAGTTTAAAATTTTCGGCAAAACCATTTTTGACTTGTGGGATTTCATCATTTCCGCCGTCATCATGCCGATTGGCGCATTGAGCGTTGCCGTGTTTACGTCATGGGTTCAGGACAAACAGTCCGTCCTGCGTGATGCGGGCATGGGCAGTACCGTGCCGAAACAGTTGCTTTACCTGTGGCTGGGTGCGCTTCGCTATCTTGCGCCGATTGCGATTGTTGTGGTGTTCATCAACTCTTTGGGTTTGATTTAAACCGATAGTGAGCAAACAGTCCGGCGAAGCAATGCAACTTCGGGCTGTTTGTTTAAAACATCATGAAAAATATTAAGGCCGTCTGAAAAATGTTCAGACGGCCTTTTTATAGATGCGCGATGCTGGGTTAGAACTTCGCTTGCAGTCTCAGCCATGCAGTGCGGCCGGGTTCGTTCACACGCATGGTTTGGGTACCGGCAGAAGGGTCGCCGCCGCGGCTGACGAATTCGGCATAGGTTTTGTTGAACACGTTGTCCACGCCGCCTTGCAATGTGGCGTATTTGCTGAATTTCCAACCGGCATTGAGCGAGAGTACGCCGAAGCCTGAAGAGGCGCCGATGTCTTGGCCGACGATATTGCCTTGGCCTTTGCTGTAACGGTTTTGCTTGGCCACGATGCGCCACAATGCGCCTGCGCTGAATTTACCGTTGTCAAAGGCAAGGGTGTTGTTCCACTCGAGCGGCGGCGTTTGTGCCAAAGGTTTGCCGTCGGTACGGTTTTTGCCGTGGGTGTAGGCGAGGCTGGTGCCGACTTCCCAGTTAGGCGCAAATGTCCATTTGACTTCGGCTTCGCCGCCAAAGCGTGAAGCGTTGATGTTGCGCACGTTGAAATTCATGCCTTGGCGTTCCATCATGATGAAGTCTTTGATGTCGCTGCCGAATACGGATACGGATGCGTGGAGGTTAGGACGTTTCCAGATTACACCAGCATCGATTTGGCGGTTTTGCTCTGCGCGGATGGCTTTGTTTTCAGAGCGCAGGCGTTCCCAGTAGTCAGGCGCACGTTCGGCAATACCGAAGCCGGCATAGTATTTCAGGCCGTTGTCCGTATTTCTTTCCCAACGCAGGAAGCCTGAGTTCAAATTGAATTTTTGATGTTTCAAAACGGGGTCGGTTACGCGCGCGGTATCGTAATGCGCTTTGACTTGATCATGGCGCAAACCTGCTACCCAGCGTTGATTGTCGGTTTGCTGCCAAGAGGCTTCGGTGAAGATACCCCATTGTTTGAAACTTTGGTTGGGCATGTAAGGCTTGTGGCTGTAACCGTCGCCACCACGCTCATGACGCGCGACGTGGACGTCATCCAAATAATCCAAACCGGTTTGCAGGTTGAGCTTGTCCCAGTCGAAAGTGGCTTTCAGACGGCCTGTATCGGTATTGCGTTTAGGGTTGTTGGCATTTTTAATCTGCTTGCCGGCAGGATTGTAGATGGTACGCAGGCTGTATGTGTCCATCACGTGGTCGATTTCGCTTTTACCGTAGCGCAGTTCCAACTCGCTGAACCATGGGGTAAGGTTGCGTTGGGTAAAACGGATATTCCACGCATCACGGTCGAATTTGCTGCCGTCCATCATGCGGTCGGCGTAGGCAACCTTGGCCCTGCTGCGCTCGTATGTGCCGGCAATGGTGGTGTTTTCGGTCGGGGTGATGCCCAGTTGCACCATTTGGCTGTCGCGTTTGAAGTTGGAGTGAATGCGGTTGCCGTCGCCGTCTTTGTAATCGTCGGCTTCGTTATGGGAAATATTGGTACGGACGTAGCCGTATTTGCCGCCGAACTCGGCTTCCAACGAGCCGTCGCGGCGGTCGTTGCTGCCTGCTGTCAGGGTGGCGTTGATGTTGTAAGGTTTTTCAGTGAAATCAGGGTCTTTGCGGATAAATTGCACCGAGCCGCTGACCAAGCCCATGCCTTGGGTAACGGTTTGCGGGCCTTTGGTGACGACGACTTTATCAAACGAATTGGGGTGGATATAGGCAGTCGGCGGGTCCATGCGCATACCGCAACCACCATAAATAAACTGGTCGTCGGCATTGACGGAGAGGCGCGAGCCGCCCAAACCACGGAACAGCGGATCGCCCGAGCTGCCGCCTTTGCGGATGATGCTCATGTTGGGCACGGATTGTAAAAGGTCTGCCCCGTCTCCGGCAGGGAGGGGTTGCAAAGCAGCTTTGGGGTTGAAAGTAACGCGATTGGCTTTTTGTTGTTGTGTGCCGGTGACGGTGACAGGGGAAAGGGTAACTGTTTCTTCAGGTGTAGGGTTAGTCTCTGCCCATGCTTGGGATACGGCTAAGGCAATGGGTAAGATAAGTAATGGTGGGTATTTCATATTGTTTCTCTCTATTATTAGGAATTATGTTAACTAATACCTAAGTATTATACATAAAGTCTAGTAAAATAGAAGCAGTGGGATTTTAATCTAAATCAATATTTTTAGGTTTTGGGCGTATAGGTTGTTTATTAAGATTGGTCATACCAAAATATTGATTTGAAGGCATTGGTGAGGTTAGTCAATAAAAATGAATGTGTTTGAATTAAACTGCTTGCGATGGGGAGAATGGCATTTCTTGACGAAAAAATAGGGGATTGATTAGAATGGGCGGACAATTGGTCAATCCAATTTATGGCCGTCTGAATAAAACTGTCCTTCAATCATCAGGAATACAACATGACGAAATTGGTTCGTCCGCAAAAAATCAGCGATCAGGTTTTAGCCGTTTTGGAAGAACGTATCGCGACCGGCATTTATGAAGAAGGCAGTAAATTGCCTCCCGAACGTACGCTTGCGGAAGAATTCGGCGTGTCGCGTCCGTCGGTCAGGGTGGCGTTGAATATTTTAATTGCCAAGCAGGTTTTGGAAGCGCGGCAAGGCGATGGCTATTATGTTTCCGTCAAGCCGCAGCAGGATTTTTTGCAAAGCTGGCAGGATTTGCTCGGCAAACATACCAATTGGGAAACAGACGTATTCGATTTCAGCTGTCACGTTGAAGGCTGTATGGCGGCGCTGGCCGCTGAAAGACGGACTGATGCCGACTTGAAACGCATTGATTTTTGGCGGCAGAAATTTGAAGCGGCCTGCGAAAGCGGAAATTTGGAGCATCAAGCAGAGGCGGATGTCAGCTTTCATCAAACCATTGCCGATGCCGCACACAATATCCTGTTCAGCCACCTTTCCAGCAGCCTACTCAAAATGCTTTATCAGCAAACACGCAGTGGCATTATCTATATCCATCAAACCGAAGACCCGCGCCCGACGCTGATTGCCCAGCACCGCACTATTTTTGAAGCCATTGCCCAGGCCAAACCGGCCGAGGCGGCGGAAGCGGCCAAGCTGCATTTGAATTATGTCGCCCGCCGCATTTTGCAGGACAGGGAATATCAAAGCCGCAGCGAGCATGCGGATGTATTGGCGCAAAACGATTTGAAACGGGTAGATTGGTAGCCTTTAAAAATAATCAGGCCGTCTGAATTTTTTCAGACGGCCTGATTTTGCAAATAAGGTCTTTTAGTGCCACAATCTTCCCCATTCTGTCTAAAAACAAAGGAAGCACCATGTACCGTCATGTCGAGTATTATCCGGGTGACCCGATTTTGAGTTTGGTTGAAACCTTTAAACGCGACGAGCGTCCTGAAAAAGTCAATTTGAGCATCGGCATTTATTTTGATGACGAAGGCAAAATGCCGGTTTTAGAATCTGTCCGCCGGGCAGAAGCAGAGCGTGCGGCCGTACCGCGCCCATCGCCTTATCTGCCGATGGAAGGTTTGGACACTTATCGAAGTGCTGTTCAGCGTTTGCTGTTTGGGCAGGATAATCAGGCGCTGGCAGAAGGGCGCGTTGCAACCATACAGACTTTGGGCGGCTCAGGGGCGTTGAAAGTCGGTGCCGACTTTTTGCACCGTTGGTTCCCTGAAGCGAAAGCCTATGTCAGCGACCCGACTTGGGACAACCATAAAGGTATTTTTGAAGGCGCCGGTTTTGAAGTGGGGACGTATCCTTATTACAACCCTGAAACCGTCGGCGTAAAATTTGAAGAAATGACTGCGTTTTTCAAAACCTTGCCGGAAAACAGCGTCTTGATTTTGCACCCATGCTGTCAAAACCCAACCGGCGTCGATATGTCGCAAGCGCAATGGGATGAAGTGTTGGATATTATCAAAACGCACAAGCTGATTCCGTTTATGGATATTGCCTATCAAGGTTTCGGCGAGGATTTGGACAGCGATGCCTATGCAATCCGTAAAGCCGTTGAAATGGGCCTGCCTTTGTTTGTCAGCAATTCTTTTTCGAAAAACCTGTCACTGTACGGCGAGCGCGTCGGCGGTTTGAGCGCAGTGTGTCCCAATAAGGAAGAAGCAGAGCTGGTGTTCGGACAGTTGAAATTTACCGTCCGCCGCATTTATTCCAGCCCTGCCGCGCATGGCGCATATATCGCTTCCGATGTGATGAACAGCGATGATTTGCGCGCTTTGTGGGAAAACGAGGTTTACGCCATGCGCGACCGCATCCGTGCCATGCGTCAGAAACTTTATGATGTTTTGACGGCCAAAATCCCCAATCGCGATTTCCGCTATTTTATCAAACAGCGCGGCATGTTCAGCTATACAGGCCTGACCGTAGAGCAGGTATACTGCCTGCGTGACGAGTTTGCCGTTTATCTGCTGGATTCGGGCAGGATGTGTGTGGCAGGGTTGAATGCATCGAATATCGATTATGTGGCCGAAGCATTTGCCAAAGTGTTGCAATAGCCGTTTAATCTGAAATTGAATGTAGTTTTATTTGAAGTAAATCAAAAGGCCGTCTGAAAAATTTTCATCTTTCAGACGGCCTCTTTATAATTGGCGCACCCAACAGGGATCGAACCTGTGACCTCCAGCTTCGGAAACTGACACTCTTCCAACTGAGCTATGGGTGCGAGAGCCGTAAGGTTAACGCATATTGGCGCCGTTGGCAAAGTTTATCTTGAAAGTGTCAGAAAGTGGCATTGGCGGTCACGCTTTTGCATGGGTGGAATATTCAAATAACTACAAAGGTTTACAAGAATCAGACGGCCTTTTTGAGGATTTTTGCGTATCTTTTTCTCAAGATGGATTGGAAAGCCTTTGCGAATTCAGTATAATCCAGCAAAATATTGTTAACTGCGTTTAACACATAAACTATAACTTACAGCACAACCTAACCTAACGGCGAGGCCTACCAAATGAAACAACTCCGCGACTCCAAAGCCCAAGGCTCTGCATTGTTTACCCTTGTGAGCGGTATCGTTATTGCCATTGCAGTCATTTACTTCCTCATCAAATTGGCGGGCAGCGGCTCGTATGCAGACGTTGCCCAATCTTCCGAAACTGCTACCCAAACCCGCATCCAACCCGTAGGACAGCTTACCTTGGGAGACGGCATTCCGGTAGGCGAACGCAAAGGCGATCAGATTTTCAACAAAATCTGTATCCAGTGTCACGGCGCAGACAAATCCGTCCCCAACGCGCCGAAAATCGAAAATAACGGCGAATGGGCTCCCCGTATCGCACAAGGCTTCGATACCCTTTTCCAACACGCTCTGAACGGCTTTAACGCCATGCCTGCAAAAGGCGGCGCAGCCGATTTGACCGACCAAGAACTCAAACGCGTCATCACTTACATGGCGAACAAGAGCGGCGGTACCTTCCCTGATCCGGATGCCGCAGCTCCTGCCGATGCAGCCGCTTCCGGCGAAGCCGCTTCAGCTCCGGCGGCTGAAGGTGCAGCTCCTGCAGAAGCCCCTAAAGCAGATGCGGCCAAAGCAGATGACAAAGGTGCAGCGGCTCCGGCAGCCGGCGGTGCAGACGGTAAAAAAGTTTACGAAGCCAACTGCCAAGCATGTCATGGCGGTGCAGTTCCAGGTGTTCCTCATGTAGGTAAAAAAGAAGACTGGGCTCCTCGTATCAAACAAGGTAAAGACACCCTGCACAAACACGCACTCGAAGGCTTTAACGCAATGCCTGCCAAAGGCGGTAACGGTAGCCTGAGCGATGATGAAGTGAAAGCTGCAGTTGATTACATGGCTAATCAGTCTGGTGCTAAATTCTAAGATTTGATTTTGAATCTCGAATAGAAAGCGCATTCTGCAAAAGGATGCGCTTTTTTCGTGCAGGAAATCCGGATCTTGCTATAATACTGAAGTAGTAAATTATTCTCATGATCAAGGGTCGTCTGAAAGATTCAGACAGCCTTCGAATACAATCAAGATTCTTTTAAAGAAGTTCAACAATACTCACATACGACAAAACAATCACGGAGTTATCTCATGGCAAAAAAATATTTCGGTACTGACGGTGTGCGCGGCGAAGTCGGTCAGTTTCCTATCAATCCTGATTTTGTCTTGAAATTGGGTTATGCGGCAGGTCAGGTTTTGGTGCAGCACGAAGGCGAAATCAAACCGACTGTCTTGATCGGTAAAGACACGCGTATTTCAGGCTATATGCTGGAAGCCGCGCTGATTGCCGGTTTTACCGCCGCCGGTGTTAATGTTATTCAAACCGGCCCTCTGCCGACTCCGGGCGTGGCGTATTTGACCCGTGCTTTGCGTTTGTCTGCCGGTGTGATGATTTCTGCTTCCCACAACGTTTATTCCGACAACGGCATTAAATTCTTTGCCGAAGGCGGTGTGAAGCTGAGCGATGAAATCGAGTTGGAAATCGAAGCCAAAATCGATGAGGAAATGAAAACCCAGCCCTCCAGCCGTCTTGGCCGTGCGCGCCGGATTAATGGTGCGGATGACCGCTATATCGAGTTCTGTAAATCCACTTTCCCAAGCCATTTGGACTTGCGCGGTCTGAAATTGGTGGTCGATACCGCCAATGGTGCGGGCTATGCGGTTGCGCCTAAAGTATTCCATGAATTGGGTGCGCAAGTGGTCAGTATCGGTAATGAGCCGAACGGCTACAACATCAATGAAAAATGCGGTGCGACCCATCCGAAAGCTTTGCAAGCCGCTGTGTTGCAAAATGAAGCTGATTACGGCATTGCCTTGGATGGCGACGGCGACCGTTTGATGATGGTTGACCGCAATGGCAAAGTGTATGACGGCGACAGCTTGATTTATGTGATTGCCAAAGCACGCGCGCACGAAGGCGTGGAAATCGGCGGCGTTGTGGGTACGGTAATGACCAATATGGCGATGGAAGTTGCTTTGAAAGAGCAGGGCGTTGATTTCTGCCGCGCCAAAGTGGGCGACCGCTATGTGTTGGAACAGCTCCATCAACGCGGTTGGCTGATTGGCGGCGAAGCCAGCGGTCATATTTTGTGCATGGACAAACACAATACCGGCGACGGCATCATTTCCGCGCTGCAAGTTTTGGCTGCATTGCAAACCTTGAATCAAGACCTTGCCACCGTTTGCGCCGATTGGCAGCCGTATCCGCAAACCATGATTAACGTCCGCATCAAAAAAGGCCAAAACTGGCAGGATGCTTCCAAAGAGGCTTTGGCCGAAGTGGAAAAAGAACTCGAAGGCAAAGGCCGCGTGGTCTTGCGCGCATCCGGTACCGAGCCTGTCGTGCGTGTGATGGTGGAAGCCAAACAGGCGGACTGGGCGAAAAAAGGCGCAGAAAAAATTGCCGCTGCCATTCAAGGTCAAAAGTAACAGTGTGTTTGATTTTGAATTGAACTAAATAAAAGGCCGTCTGTTGTTCAGACGGCCTTTGTGTTTCATTAGAAGCTTAGTTGCTCAAGACATCAACGCCTTTAGGAGGGGTGAATTTGAACATACCGCTGGAAAGGTTAGGCTTAGTGTTCAAACCGCTGAAGCTGATGCTGGTTTGGTTGCCAAAGCTGTCTTTCAGCTGCATGGCGGCAAGGTTGTCGCCTTTGAAGCCGATGCGGATGTATTGGTAGCCGGCGTTGTTTTTCTTAGGCGTAGCCAAAACGTAGTCGATGCCGTTGGCAGAGCCGTCTTCTTTCAGCGTGTAGCTGCTGTCCAATGCGGTTTTGTTGGAGAGAATGGCGGCAGGGCTGTCGCCGATGGTTTGGTCTTGTGAGGACTTGGTTACTTGCGCCAAATCTACGTCATAGAGCCAAATGGTTTTGCCGTCGCCAACGATGGTTTGTTTGTAGGGTTTGGTGTATTCCCATTTGAACAAACCCGGGCGCAGGATTTTGAATGTGCCGTATGTGGTTTGGGTTTTCTTTTTGCTGTGAACGGTTTGGCTGAAGTTGCCGCTGATACCGTCGGCGTCATTATTGAATTTTTTCAGGGCGTCCACTGCGCCGGCTTGTGCAAAGCCGATGGCTGAAGAAAGCAGCGCGGCAGCGGTCAGGGTGAACAGTTGGTTGGTTTTCATGTTTTGGTTCCTTGTTCGGAGAGATGGGTTCAGTATAGACGTTATGGTGTAACAGGCAAGGGGCTGAAGGGCGGGTTTAATTTGTGTAAATATGAAAAATCCAAGCAAGTATCTGAAATAATTTTATTTCTTCAGACGGCCTGTATTTGGTTTTGACGTTTTTTTAATGAAACGCATAAGGGCTTGGTGTGGTATTTAATGTCATTTTACGGAAAGCGTGAAATTATAGTCTTTCTGTTTGCTTTTTAAAACGGTTATAATATTTATCTTTTGAAAACAATGGTTTTGTATGTATCTGAATCCTTATCCTTTATTGGAGCAGGCTTTGCTGTCGGACAATCCGGATGAAAAAGGAAAATTGACGCAGGCCTTGTTTGCGCAGTTGGGCGAGGCGGAAGGCTTGACGGCTGAAGCGTCGAAACCCGTGGATTGCCGTTTTGCAGGCCATCCGTTGCGTCCGCGGTTGGTTGCGCCTTCGGAGGTTACGCCGCGCAAGATGAATACGGTCGAAGGCTATGCGGCGATGTTGCATGCGATTGCGCACATTGAATTTAACGCGATTAATCTGGCTTTGGATGCGGCGTATCGTTTCCACAATATGCCGTTTCAGTTTGTACGCGATTGGGTAAGGGTGGCGAAAGAAGAAGTGTTTCACTTCGGCTTGATGCGTGGCCGTCTGAACAGCTTGGGCTACGATTACGGCGATTTTGAAGCGCACGGGCATTTGTGGGACATGGCGTATAAAACCGCTTACGATCCTTTGCTACGCATGGCTTTGGTGCCGCGGGTGTTGGAAGCGCGCGGTTTGGATGTTACGCCGGGTATTCGTGCAAAAGTGGCGCAGCGCGGCGATATGGAAACCTGCGATGTGCTGGATATTATTTACCGCGATGAAGTGGGGCATGTCGCTATCGGCAATCATTGGTATCAGCATCTTTGCCGTGAGCGCGGTTTGGAACCGGTCGCCCTGTTCCGCAGCCTGATTGCGCGTTACGATATGTTTATCTTCCGCGGTTACGTCAATATCGAAGCGAGGGAACGTGCTGGATTCAGCCGTTTCGAGCTGGATATGTTGGAAGATTTTGAGAAAAGTTTGAAACAGGATAAAAAGGCCGTCTGAAACGGTAAAACCATCATGGCACATCATCACGATCATTCGCACGCGCATACGCATACCGCCAACAAGCAGGTATTGCGCATTTCATTTTTCGTCATTGCCGGATTTATGCTGGTTGAGGCGGTCGGCGGCTGGCTGACCAATTCTTTGGCCCTGCTTTCCGATGCGGGGCATATGTTCAGCGATGCGTTTTCGTTGGGCATGGCATTGTGGGCATTCAAACTTGGCGAGAAACAGACCACGCTGCAAAAGACATTCGGTTACAAGCGTTTTGAAATTTTGACGGCAATGTTTAACGGATTGTCGCTGGTGTTGATTGCGGCGATGATTTTTTATGAAGCAGTCAAACGATTGTTTTATCCGCCGGAAATTTTGACGGGCGGCATGTTGGTGGTCAGTATTATCGGGTTGCTGGTCAACATCGGCGTCGCCGTTTATATGTTGAAAAATAGTGATACCGAAGAAAACGTTAATATGCGCGGCGCGTATCTGCATGTAATCAGCGATTTGTTCGGCTCGATAGGGGCGATTGTCGCAGCAGTGCTGATAATGGCGTATGGCTGGCAATGGGCGGATACAGTTGCCAGCGTATTGGTGGCGGCTTTGGTAGGGCGCAGCGGCTGGACGCTGTTTAAACAGACTTTGCACATTTTGATGGAAGGCGCGCCGGAAAACATCCATACCAATGAGTTGCTCAGCGTGATCCGCAATACGGAAGGCGTAAAATCCGTTCACGACTTGCATGTTTGGACGATTACCAGCAATATCCACGTTTTATCCTGCCATATTGTCGTAGATGGCAGCATGACGGTTGCCGAATCCGAACAAATCGCCTACCGCATCGAACATGAATTGGCGCATCACAACATCGGGCATTGTACGATTCAGATTGAAAGCGAACGGCACCCGCATAAAGATGAAGTCTTGTGTTCACAGGAAATGCATGAACATCATCACCATTAACCATATTCAGGCCGTCTGAAACTTGTTGGATTGTTCAGACGGCCTTCTAAAATCATCAAAGGAACACTTATGACCCAAGCCGTATTATTCGACCTTGACGGCACGCTTGCCGATACCGCACTTGATTTGGGTGGCGCGCTCAACACGGTATTGCGCCGACACGGTTTGCCTGAAAAAAGCATGGATGAAATCCGTCCGCAGGCCAGCCACGGTGCGAGCGGTTTGCTCAAACTCGGTGCAGGCATTACGCCCGAGCATCCGGACTATATGCAATGGCGCAAAGAGTTTTTGGACGAATACAGCCGCTGCTATGCCGACCAAACCATCTTGTTCGACGGCGTAAACGAAATGCTGGAAGCCTTAGTTCGACGCGGTATCCAATGGGGCATTATCACCAACAAGCCTATGCGCTTTACCGATGTCCTCGTGCCTAAGCTCGGGTTTACCGTGCATCCTGCCGTCATTGTCAGCGGCGATACATGCGATGAACCCAAGCCCAGCGTGAAGCCCATGTTTTATGCGTGCGAACAGATGGGTGTCGAAGCGCAGCGATGTTTTTATGTCGGCGATGCCGAGCGCGATATGCAGGCAGGCAAGAATGCCGGGATGACAACCGTGCTTGCCGATTGGGGCTATATTTCTGCCGAAGACCAAACCGAAAACTGGCTTGCCGATTTCCGTATTGCCACGCCTTTGGATTTGTTGGCAATCTTGCGTTAAAACCCTGTAATAATCCGTTTTCAGACGGCCTGAAACGGCGTAAAATTACATGAATCTGTATTTTTTCAACCGTTTTACTACTTGTAAAGAGAAAAATCATGTTTTTCAAGCATATCGAAGCAGCTCCTGCTGATCCGATTTTAGGTTTGGGTGAAGCGTTTAAAGCCGAAACCCGTCCCGAAAAAGTCAATCTCGGCATCGGCGTGTACAAAGACGCATCCGGCGCAACGCCTATTGTCAAAGCCGTCAAAGAGGCTGAAAAACGCCTGTTGGAAAGTGAAACAACCAAAAACTACCTGACCATCGACGGTGTTGCCGACTACAACGAACAAACCCAAATTCTGCTGTTTGGCAAAGACCACGAAATCATTGCAAGCCGTCGCGCCAAAACAGCGCAAAGCCTTGGCGGTACAGGCGCATTGCGTATTGCGGCCGAGTTTGCCAAACGTCAGTTGAACGCGCAAACCATCTGGATTTCCAATCCGACTTGGCCAAACCACAATGCAATCGCCAAAGCGGTCGGTATCCAAGACAAACCTTATCGCTACTATGATGCCGCCAAACACGGTTTGGATTGGGACGGCATGATTGAAGACTTGAGCCAAGCGCAAAAAGGCGACATCGTCCTGCTGCACGGCTGCTGCCACAATCCTACCGGTATCGACCCTACGCCCGAACAATGGGAAACTTTGGCTAAACTTTCTGCTGAAAAAGGCTGGTTGCCGCTGTTTGACTTTGCCTACCAAGGCTTCGGCAACGGCTTGGAAGAAGATGCCTACGGCTTGCGTGTATTCTTGAAATACAATAAAGAATTGCTGATTGCCAGTTCTTATTCCAAAAACTTCGGTATGTACAATGAGCGTGTCGGCGCGTTCACTTTGGTGGCCGAAGATGAAGAAACTGCAGCCCGCGCCCACAGCCAAGTCAAAACCATCATCCGTACCTTGTATTCCAACCCGGCTTCACACGGTGCGAACACCATTGCGCTGGTGTTGAAAAATGATGATTTGAAAGCACAATGGATTGCTGAACTCGATGAAATGCGCGGCCGCATCAAAGCCATGCGTCAAAAATTTGTCGAATTGCTTAAAGCAAAAGGCGCAAGCCAAGACTTTGATTTCATTATCGAACAAAACGGCATGTTCTCTTTCAGCGGCTTGACTCCTGAACAAGTTGACCGTTTGAAAAACGAGTTTGCCATTTATGCCGTCCGCTCCGGCCGCATCAACGTTGCCGGCATTACTGATGACAATATCGATTATTTGTGCGAGAGCATTGTAAAAGTGTTGTAATTGTCGAATTAAAGGCAAAGGCCGTCTGAATCGTTCAGACGGCCTTTATTTTTGACTTGTCAGCTTATCCGGCAACTGCGTTCATCCCCCAATAAATCATAGCATAGCGCAGCAGTTTGCCTGCAATCAGAATAATGGCGCAATGCAGGGCATTGAGCCTGAGCCAGCCTGCGGCAAGGGGGAGGGCATCGCCGATAATCGGCAACCATGCGAACAACAGCGGCCAAATTCCCCAATGATTAAGCCTTTCCAACATTTTTTCAGACGGCCTTTTTTTATTTGGAAACATCCTGCCCATGTAATACGAAACCATACTGCCCAAGCCATTCGCCAATCCGGCACACAAACATGCGCCGAGGGCATGTTGCGGATATTGGTACACAAATGCGGCGTATGCCGCCTCGGATGTACCCGGAAGTAGTGTGGCAGAAGTAAAGGCAGAGGCAATCAGGCCAAGGTAAGCGTAAAGAAGAGGCATATTTTGAGTTATATCAAGGAGTATTGTAAAAAAGAAATAACAGGCTTAATAAGAGGATTATGCCTTTATTTTTTAATCTATCAAAAGATAAATCCAATATTATTGAATTTTTTAAAATTAAACGGTTGAAGGATAATGTAGTCGGCTGTTAGAAAATAGTTTTCAAAGTGACGGATTATCAGTATGATACGGGCGGCTGTTAATGGGTGTTAAGTTTAATGAACTGATTTAAGCTCATTTCCCCAGCGAATCTTAACAAAACGAAAGGCAAATCATGTCTGCGCATTCACAACAAAATCATACTCCTGCGCTGGTTGTCCTAACCACACTCTTTTTCATGATGGGTTTCATTACCTGCATGAACGATATTTTGATTCCGCATTTGAAAGATATTTTCGACCTGACTTATGTTCAGGCGATGCTGATTCAATTCTGTTTCTTTACCGCTTACGCGATTATGTCGATTCCTATGGGTTATTTGGTCGGCAAAATCGGCTATAAAAACGGCGTGATCGGCGGTTTCTTATTGACTGCCATCGGCTGTCTGTTGTTCTATCCTGCCGCCGGCAGCCATTCTTATCCTACTTTCTTGGGTGCGCTGTTTATTTTGGCTTCAGGTGTAACACTGTTGCAAGTAGCGGGTAACCCTTATGTGACTTTGCTGTCCAAACCGGGTAAAGAATCTGCAACACTGACTTTGGTTCAGGCATTTAACTCTTTGGGTACGACCATTGCTCCGCAAATCGGCGCATTCATGATTTTGGCTGATGCAACACAAACTGTCAGCAAAGCCGAGCAAATTTCTTCTGTTCAAATTCCGTATTTAGGGTTGGCCGGTTTACTGATTATTTTGGCTGTGTTTGTCAAAATGATTCGTTTGCCTGATGCGCGTAAAATTGCCGAAGAAGAGAGCGAACATAACCATGATGGCAAACACAGTGTTTGGCAATACCGTCATTTGGTTTTTGGTGCGGCCGGTATTTTCTGTTATGTCGGTGCGGAAGTATCCATCGGTTCTTTATTGGTCAGCGTGTTGGGCTATCTGAAAGGTTTGGACCACGCATCTGCCGCAAAATATCTGTCGTTCTACTGGGGCGGTGCAATGGTCGGCCGTTTCTTAGGCTCTGCCATCATGGCGAAAATTGCGCCTAACCGCTATTTGGCATTCAATGCTACCGCTGCTGTTGCCCTGTTGGGCGTTGCTATGTTGGCAGGTAAAGCCAGTGCAGATGTTGCGATGTGGGCATTGTTGGCCATCGGCTTCTTCAACTCCATCATGTTCCCAACGATTTTCTCTTTGGCAACCAAAGGTCTTGGCCGATTTACCAGCAGCGCTTCCGGCGTGTTGTGTACTGCGATTGTCGGCGGTGCGGTTGTGCCTGTGGTACAAGGTTGGGCTGCGGATACTTACGGCTTGATGATTTCTTTCGTTGTATCAGCGATTTGTTATATATACATCGTCTTCTTTGCGATTAAAGGCTACAAAGCTGACGAATAATTCATCATGATAACAGGCCGTCTGAAACCTTATGGGATTTCAGACGGCCTTTTGACTTTGTGGCATAATGATTTAAATGACAGGAGGAAAAAATGGCCAAAATCATTTTGCTGCATGGCTTGCATATGCATTCGTGGGTCATGAGACCGCTGGCGTATTTGCTGGAACAAGAAGGTTTTGAAGTTGCGCTGTTCAATTATTGCAGTGTGTTGCATTCAATGAACCGACATGTTGAGGACTTGGCCCGATGGATTGATGAGAACCATGCTGATGAAACGCTGCACTTTGTCGGCCACAGTTTGGGCGGCTTGGTTTTACGCAATTTTGCGGCGGGATATCCGGAAAAAGTCAGCGGCCGTATCGTTACCATGGGTACGCCGCATCAAGGCAGCCGTGCCGCGCAACGCGTGCTCAATTTGGGTTTGCAAAAGCCGGTATTGGGCGGCTCTTACAAAGGGGCGTTGGACGGCAGTATGCCTGAGTTGCCTGTCGGTATTGAGTTGGGCAGTATCGCCGGTAACAAACCATATGGACTGGGCCGTGTTTTAGGTTTGCACGGCGCACATGATGGTACGGTCTTGGTCAGCGAAACGCATTGTCCGAATATGCGCGATCATGTCGTTTTGCCGGTCAGCCATAGCGGTATGCTGTTCAACCGCAAAACTGCCGGGCAGGTGGTGGCATTTTTGCATGATGGATATTTTAAAAAGCAATAAAACACTATTTATTCTGATTAAAAAATATTTTATTCTAAATAATTTGTTTATTTTAAAGAAAATGGCAAGGATTTGTGAGCATTGTTTTCGTAAAATAATCAGCAGGCCGTCTGAAACCGGTTTTTCAGACGGCCTGTTATGCTAAAATCTGTTAAATACTTATTAAAAAGGCAAAGAACAATGTTTGCTTTCAAATCCTTACTCAATATGCCGCGTTTCGAAGCCATTGCGGTGGCCTTGGCTTTGGTGGCGGCAATGGGTTATACGATTATTTCGCTTGAATGGCTGCCGCATATGTCGATTGTGACGGCGATTGTGGTCTTGCTTTTGTACGGTTTGATGCGCGGCTTGAAATATCAAGACATGCAAAACGGTATGATCGGCGCGGTCGGGCAGGGCATGGGCGCGATTTATCTGTTTTTCTTTATCGGCCTGATGGTCAGCGCGCTGATGATGAGCGGTGCGATTCCGACGCTGATGTATTACGGTTTCGGATTGATTTCGCCGACTTATTTTTATTTCTCGGCGTTTGCGCTTTGCTCGGTCATCGGTATTTCCATCGGCAGTAGTTTGACGACTTGTGCGACTGTCGGCGTGGCATTTATGGGGATGGCGGCTGCGTTTCATGCCGATATGGCGATGACGGCAGGTGCGATTGTGTCGGGCGCGTTCTTTGGCGATAAAATGTCGCCGCTTTCCGATACGACCGGTATTTCCGCTTCGATTGTCGGCATTGATTTGTTCGAGCACATCAAAAATATGATGTACACCACTGTGCCTGCGTGGTTGATCAGTGCGGCGTTGATGTTGTGGCTCTTGCCCAATGTGGCCGCGCATGACATGAACAGCGTCGAGGCTTTCCGCGCACAATTGGAAGCAACCGGTTTGGTGCATGCTTATTCATTGATTCCGTTTGCTTTATTGGTTATCCTTGCCCTGATGCGCGTCAATGCCATTGTGGCCATGTTGTTTACCGTTGTGGTGGCGCTGATTGTGACTTACTTCCACAGTACGCCTGATTTGAAACAGCTGGGCGCGTGGTTTTACAGCGGATACAAACTCGAAGGCGAAGCATTCAAAGACATTGCCCGCTTGATTTCGCGCGGCGGCTTGGAAAGCATGTTCTTTACGCAAACCATCGTGATACTCGGCATGAGCTTGGGCGGCCTGTTGTTCAGTATTGGTGTGATTCCGTCTTTGTTGGAAGCCATTCGTGCGTTCCTGACCAATGCCGGACGTGCTACTTTCAGCGTGGCCATGACATCGGTCGGTGTCAACTTCCTGATTGGCGAGCAATATTTGAGTATTCTGCTTTCCGGCGAAACCTTTAAGCCGGTTTATGACAAACTCGGCCTGCATTCGCGCAACCTTGCCCGTACGCTGGAAGATGCGGGTACGGTTATCAACCCGTTGGTGCCTTGGAGCGTCTGCGGCGTATTCATCAGCCATGCTTTGGGCGTGCCTGTTTGGGAATACCTGCCTTACGCCTTCTTCTGCTACTTGAGCTTGGCTCTGACGCTGGTGTTTGGCTGGACAGGGCTGACTTTGAGTAAAAAATAAACAGTAGGCTGTTTGATCATCAGGCCGTCTGAATGCGTTTCAGACGGCCTGCTTTGTTTAAAACAGCCCCATCGGATATAATTGCCGCGCCATATAAAAACAATTCCAACCATGAACAAACAAATCCGCCAAGAAATTTTCGAGCGTTTCCGCGCTGCCAATCCTCATCCGACTACCGAGTTGAATTTCAGCTCGCCGTTTGAGCTGCTCATCGCTGTTTTATTGTCTGCTCAGGCGACTGATGTCGGCGTGAACAAAGCGACTGCCAAACTCTTTCCCGTTGCCAATACGCCGCAAGCCATGTTGGATTTGGGGCTGGATGGCGTGATGGAATACACCAAAACCATAGGCCTCTACAAAACCAAATCCAAACACATCATGCAGACTTGCCGTATTTTGCTGGAAAAATACAATGGCGAAGTGCCTGCCGACCGCGAGGCTTTGGAATCTTTGCCCGGTGTCGGCCGAAAAACTGCCAACGTGGTATTGAATACTGCATTCGGGCAACCTGTTATGGCAGTCGATACCCACATTTTCCGTGTGGCCAACCGCACCAAAATCGCGCCGGGCAAGGATGTGCGTGAAGTTGAAGACAAGCTGATGCGCTTTATTCCCAAAGAATTTTTGATGGATGCCCATCATTGGTTGATTTTGCACGGTCGCTATACATGTAAGGCTTTGAAACCGCAATGCAGCAAATGTTTGATTAATGATTTGTGCGAATATCCGGCAAAACTGTAAATAAAAACAGATAAAAAAGGCCGTCTGAATTTCAGACGGCCTTTGATTTGGCTGTGATTAGTCGGCAACTGCCATCAGGCTGGCGTTACCACCGGCAGCGGTAGTATTGATACTGCAA
Organism: Neisseria mucosa; assembly: GCF_013267835.1. Classification (NCBI taxonomy): domain Bacteria; kingdom Pseudomonadati; phylum Pseudomonadota; class Betaproteobacteria; order Neisseriales; family Neisseriaceae; genus Neisseria; species Neisseria mucosa. Next base: position 1,225,299 of record NZ_CP053939.1, on the reverse strand, counting down.
GAGATTTCTTCAAATACTTGCAGAATGTCCAGACCTTGTTCGGAAGTCAGGATGCGGATGAGCGCACCGTCGCGGCCGGCCAACTCTTGTTTGCGCTCGCTGCTCAAAGGTTCGATAGCGGCAACATGGCTGATGCCTGCGTTTTCAGGTTTGCTGTTGACTTGCAACAAACCGTCCAAATCGGCTGAGTAGGAAGCCAACGGGCTGTTAGGCTCAACAACGGTTTGGATGCCTGCGGCTGCCAGCTCGGTCAGGGCAGAGAAGGCTTGCAGCAGATTGCCGCCATGTACCCAAACGCGTTTTGGAGAGCGCCAGCTCAATGAGTTGCGTTCGCCGGTCGGGCCGACCAATACGGTTTCGGCTTTGCGCAGGGTACGGACGCGGGCGTGACCCAAAGCTGCGGCTGCGGCTTTTTTCTCTTCTGCGTTAAACGGCAGTTTGTGAACCAGGGTTTCCAAACGTTTGAGCGCGTCTTCGTCTGCTTGGCCGATGCGGCTGAGGGTTGGGGCAACCCATTCAGGAGTACGGACCAGGCGTTGCAGATAGAATGAACCGCCTGCTTTTGGACCGGTACCGGACAAGCCGTGACCGCCGAAAGGTTGTACGCCGACAACGGCACCGACGATGTTGCGGTTAACATAGATGTTACCGGCTTCGATGCGGTCGCGGATGTGGTCGACAGTACCTTCGATACGGCTGTGTACACCGCTGGTCAAAGCATAGCCTTTGGCGTTGATTTGGTCGATGAGTTGATCCAATTCGCTGGCGCGGTAGCGGACAACGTGCAATACAGGGCCGAATACTTCGCGTTGCAACTCGTTCAAGTTGTTCAATTCAAACAGGATTGGACGAACAAAAGTAGAGTTGTTGCTATCAACGTCGGCAGCAGTTTTGACTTCGTGGTAAGCCTTCGCTACGCCTTTCATTCGGTTGATGTGGGCCAACAGGTTTTGTTGGGCTTCAGCATCGATGACAGGGCCGATGTCTGTGGTCAGTTGGGTCGGTTTGCCGACAACCAATTCGTCCATTGCACCTTTGATGATGTTGACCATTTTATCGGCAACATCTTCTTGAACGCACAAGATACGCAGAGCGGAACAACGTTGGCCTGCGCTGTCGAAGGCAGAGTTCAATACATCAAGGCAGACTTGTTCCGGCAGGGCGGTAGAGTCTACGATCATCGCGTTTTGACCACCGGTCTCGGCAATCAGGACAGGGCTGTCGTCGCGTTTGGACAGCGCTTTGTTGATCAGGCGCGCTACTTCGGTAGAACCGGTGAAGATCACGCCGCCGATGCGGGCATCGCCGGTCAGGGCGGAGCCGACATCGCCTGCGCCGAGTACGAGTTGCAGCGCAGAAGTCGGAATACCGGCTTGATGCATCAGGGAAACGGCGTAAGTAGCAATCAGGCTGGTTTGTTCGGCAGGTTTGGCGATAACGGTATTACCGGCTGCCAATGCAGAAACCACTTCGCCGGTAAAGATGGCCAATGGGAAGTTCCATGGGCTGATGGCAACGATTGCGCCGACGGCTTTGGCATCTTTAGGCAGGGTGTTCTCAGCTTCGTTGGCATAGTAGCGGCAGAAGTCAACGGCTTCGCGTACTTCGGCAACGGCGTTGTTCAGGGTTTTACCGGCTTCGCGGACGGCCAGCATCATCAATGCAGGCGTGTGTTGTTCCAACAAATCGGCAAAACGGCGCAGGCAGTCGGCGCGTTCTGACGCAGGTTTGGCGCTCCACTCCGGCAGGGCGGCAATGGCTGCGCCAATAGCTTCTTGAGCCAAGGCTGCATCGGCAAAGCTGACAGTGCCGACAACATCGTTGTGGTCTGCAGGGTTGCGGACGGGTTGCGCTTCGCCCACGTTACGCGCTTCGCCATTGACGATAGACGCGGCGTGGAAGTCTTCGGAAGAAGCTTGGTTGAGTTTTTCTTGCAGGTTTTGCAATACGTTTTCGTTGCTGAAATCGACGCCTTGGGAGTTCAGACGGCCTTTGCCATACAAATCGCGCGGCAGAGGCAAGGCCGGATGCAGGTGGATGCCTTGTTCGGCGATGGTGTCGAACGGGCTCTTAATCAGGCGGTCGATGCTGATGTTTTCGTCAACAATTTGGTTCACGAAAGAAGAGTTCGCACCGTTTTCCAGCAGACGGCGTACCAAGTAGGCAAGCAGGGTTTCGTGTGTGCCGACCGGGGCATACACGCGTACGCGGCGGCCTAAGTTTTGCGGGCCGACCACTTGGTCATACAGGGTTTCGCCCATACCGTGCAGACATTGGTGTTCGAAGTCTTTGCCTTTACCCATTTGGTAGATTGCGCCCAAAGTGTAGGCGTTGTGGGTGGCAAATTGTGGGAACACGGCATCTTGCGCATCCAAGAGTTTGCGTGCACAGGCAAGGTAGGAGATGTCGGTGTGGACTTTACGGGTGTAAGTCGGATAGCCTTCCATGCCGTCTACTTGAGCCCATTTTACTTCGCTGTCCCAGTATGCGCCTTTAACCAAACGGATCATCAGTTTTTGGTTGTTGCGGCGGGCCAGGTCGATCAGGTAGTCGATAACGAACGGACAACGTTTTTGGTAGGCTTGAACAACGAAACCGATACCTTTGTAGCCGGCCAAGTCAGGATCGGAAACCAAAGCTTCCATCAAGTCCAAAGACAATTCGAGACGGTTGGCCTCTTCGGCATCGATGTTGATACCGATATCGTATTTTTTACCCAAAAGGAACAATTCTTTCAGGCGCGGCAGCAGTTCGCTCATCACGCGTTCGTGTTGGGCGCGTGAGTAGCGTGGGTGGATGGCGGAAAGTTTGACGGAAATACCGTTGCCTTCGTAAACGCCTTGGCCTGCGGCATCTTTACCGATGGCATGAATGGCTTGAACGTAGTCGTTGTAGTAGCGGTTGGCATCTTCTTCGGTGTAGGCGGCTTCACCCAACATATCGAAGGAGAAGCGGTAACCCATTTTCTCGCGCTCTTTACCGTTTTGCAGCGCTTCTTCAATGGTTTGACCGGTGACGAACTGTTTGCCCAGCAGGCGCATAGCGTAGTTAACGCCTTGACGGATCAGAGGCGCGCCGCCTTTGCTGATCAGACGGCTCAATGCGGAACTCATCTGTTTGTCGTTTGTCGCGGTCAGTTTGCCGGTAATCAGCAGACCCCATGCGGCCGCGTTAACGAAGAGGGAAGGGCTGTTGTTCAAGTGGCTTTTCCAGTTGCCTTCAGAGATTTTGTCGGCAATCAGGCGGTCACGGGTGGCATTGTCCGGAATACGCAGCAGGGCTTCGGCCAGACACATCAGTGCAACACCTTCTTCACTGGAGAGGGAAAACTCATGCATCAAGGCATCTACACCGCTGGCTTTGGTACGGCTGGCACGGACTTGGGTAACCAAACGACGGGCAAGCTCGGAAGCGGCGTTGCGCTCTTCGTCGGTCATCTGTGCACGTTGCAACATATCCTGTACGGCTTCGATTTCATCGCGGCGGTAGGCATCGGTTATCGCTTGGCGCAGAGGAGTTTGTGTTGGAAAAGCAAAGTTAAACATTATTTAAGTTCTCCAGAGGTTTTTTCATGATTTCAGACGGCCTGGATAGGATTGCTAAAACAGGTATTCTGAAGGATAGTAATATCGTAATAAATTTATGATGCGGATACAAGATGCATCCGCATAAATTGCTGTTTTTTCTGATAAGTATCAGATTATTTTGAAACAGTTTATGTCGTAAAAACGGCCTGCACGGAATCATGCAGGCCGTCTGAAAACACCTTATTTAGAGGCGCGGTATTCTGCGTCTGCTTTTTCAAAGCGTTCTTGCAATTCACGTGAAGGTTTTTTGTCGATCAGGGACACCAAAACAATCACGAGTGTGCAAATGATAAAGCCGGGGACGATTTCATAGACGGTAGAGAAGCCTGTTTCTTGTGCAGCCAGAGCAGGTTTTTTGATCCATTCGGCCCAAACCACTACAGTCAGCGCACCTGCAATCATGCCGGAGAGTGCACCGTAGGCAGTAATGCGTTTCCACAGTACAGACAGGATAACAACCGGACCGAATGCGGCACCAAAACCTGCCCATGCGTAAGCCACCAAGCCCAATACTTTGCTGTTAGGATCAGAAGCAATCAGGATGGAAATCACGGCAATCGCCAAAACCATCAGACGGCCAATCCATACCAACTCGGCTTGTTGTGCTTTTTTACGCAGGAAGCCTTTGTAGAAGTCTTCGGTAATCGCGCTGGAGCAAACCAACAATTGGCAAGACAGGGTGGACATTACGGCGGCGAGAATCGCGCTCAAGATGATACCGGCAACCCAAGGGTTGAAGAGCAGGGTGGCCAAAGCGATGAAGATGCGTTCGTGGTTGCCGTTCATTTCATCAACGTGGGCAGGGTTGGCACCGAAGTAAGCGATACCGAAGTAGCCGACAGCCACGGCACCGGCCATACACAGAATCATCCAAGTCATACCGATGCGGCGTGCAGAAACCAAGGATTTGGCACTTTCGGCAGCCATGAAGCGGGCCAAAATGTGCGGTTGGCCGAAATAGCCCAAGCCCCAAGCCGCGGTGGAGATAATGCCGATGACGGTCGTTCCGGCAAACAGGCTGCCGTATTCTTTACCGGTAGAAGCGGCAACTTGTTGCATAGCGGCATTCATTTGATCTGCACCGCCCAAGCCCAAGTACACCATTACAGGGGTCAGGATCAATGCAAAAATCATCAAAGAAGCCTGCAGGGTATCGGTCCAGCTTACGGCCAAGAAACCACCCAAGAAGGTATAGGCGATGGTTGCGCCGGCACCCAGCCACATGGCTTGATTGTAAGACATACCGTGGAACAGGCTTTGGAACAGGGTAGCACCGGCCACGATGCCTGAAGCACAGTAAATAGTGAAGAAGAACAAGATAATCAGTGCGGAAACCACTTTCATCAAGTGACCGCCGGCACCGAAGCGGTGGAAGAAGTAGTCAGGCAGCGTCAGTGCGTTGTTGGCGTATTCGGTATGCACGCGCAGGCGGCCTGCAACCAAAAGCCAGTTGAAGTATGCGCCTACAATCAGACCAATGGCAATCCAAGCTTCATTCAAACCGCTCAGGTAAATGGCACCGGGCAAACCCATCAAGAGCCAACCTGACATATCGGAAGCACCGGCAGACATCGCGGTCACGAACGGGCCCAAGCTGCGGCCGCCGAGGATGTAGTCGTCGAAGTTGCGGGTTGAAAAATAGGCGGCAAGGCCGATCAGTAGTACGGCGACCAAATAGATCGCGAAAGTGATATACATGGGATTCATGTACTTATTCCTCATCTAACTTTTAAAAGGGGTTTGAAATTGCAAGCAATTCATACCCAAACTTTTTTCTAATAAAAATACAGCTTAAAAATCCTGTTTTTTGCGAGAGAGACAGGATAAATTATTTTCAAATACAATAAAATACGAAATCTTAATGCATTAAATTGTAAATAATTTAAACCAGCATACCGTAAAAAGTCGCTTTTGCAAAGCGAAGAACCCTGCCTTTATTCAAAATTGATGCCGTCTTTTGGCTAAGTCATTTAAAAACATAAAAATATATAAATTTTTACCGATGATGACGAAGGAAAGTGTGTGAAACTATCTTTCCTGATGTTTTTTGGGGATTAAAGAGAAAAAGTAATTAAACGACTTGGACTTTCAGACGGCCTTGTGCAGAAACCCCGTATCTGTGTCGGGCAGATACGGGGGTTTTTAGAGAAAAAGACTATATTAAATAGAAAAATCGTCTTTTAATAAGTGTTTGTAAGCAAAGAGATAAGAGGCCGCGACAAAGGATGATCCGCCCAGGACGTTGCCTAAGAAAACAGGAATCATGTTGTAGAAAAATTGACCCCAGCTGACGTTTGCGCCCGCCCAAATGCCGGCCGGAATGATGAACATATTAGCAACAAAGTGTTGAAAGCCGATTAATACGAAGATCATAACCGGGAACCACATGGCCAAGATTCGTCCTGAAGTATGGCGTGCGCCGAAGTAAAACCAGATGCCCATACACACCATCCAGTTACATGCGATGGCGGAGACGAATGCGCGGCCGAAGTCCATATTGACTTTGGCTTCGGCAATGGCAATGGTTTTCGCTGCGGCCGGCCCTTCGGCAAGGCCGACGTAGTGGCCAAGGAAATAGGCCATAGCTACGGCGCCTGCCAGATTGCCCAAGCTGACAATCAGCCAGTTGCGCACCAGTTTGTGGGTGCTGACGCGGCCGGTCAGCTTACCCAAGGCCATAATCATCATATTGCCTGTTGCCAACTCGCCGCCGCCGATTAAGATACAAATCAGTGCGATAGGGAACACGGATGCGCCCAACAGGGCGGCCAGACCGTTCCATTCGGCAGGAATGCCGCTGATGACGCGCAGGCAGGCAAGATAGCCGAAGCCGACATAACCGCCGCCTAAGAAACTCAAAATCACCAACATCTTGATGCTGAATTCAGATTTGGCGCAACTCTTGCCGATGGCGTCCTGCAAAATTTCATGAGGGAACAGGTCTCGTGTATCCATGAAGTTTCCTTAAGGTTAATATAAGAATAAAAATATCTTTCTTTATCATGCGGATGGCGAGTTTGCCTGAGAATATGGCGGACAGGAAATAACGGCTGATTGTAAGGATAGAAGCGTAGGTTATATATTGGCAGCCGATGTGTGAAAGGCCGTCTGAAAGCAATACTTTCAGACGGCCTTTAGATGGGGGAATGGGAATTATAAGCGCGTTACGCTTAAAACGCCTTTGATGTCGCCCAGACTGGCCAATACACGCGGCAGGTCGTTGACTTGGCGGACTTCAAGGGTAAAGCGCATGCTGGCTTCCAAATCGCGTGATTGGGTTTGCACCGCGGTAACGTTGAGTTTGTGCCGCGCCAGCGCATCCGAAACGTCGCGCAGCAAACCGGAGCGGTCTTGGGCGCGGATTTCGACATCGACGGCAAATACTTGTCCTTCCTGCAAGGCTGCCCAGCTTGCGTTCAACACTTTTTCCGGAGCCTGTTCGGCAAGGTGGCGGAAAGAAGGGCAGGTGCAGCGGTGGACGGAAATGCCGCGGTCGCGGGTAACAAAGCCCACAATATCATCGGGTGGCGCGGGTTTGCAGCATTTGGCAAGCGTGGTCATCAGGCCGTCTTCGCCGTCAATCAGAATGCCGTTTTTGCCGCCTTTTTTGATTTTAGACTGTTTGACGATATTGGTCTCGTCAACCGGTACCGGAGCCGGTTCGATCAAAGCACCGCAGGCCTTACTGATGGCGCGGTTGGAAATTTCGCCCTGACCGATGGCCGTATAGAGTTCGTCAGTTTTTTTGAAGCCGAGTTTTTCCGCCAATGCTTGCAGATTGGGTTTGGGGAAGATTTTTGACAACTGTTTGTCCAGTTGGGCCCGGCCTGTTTCGCGCACGGTATCCGCATTTTGCTGGCGGATGAAGGCACGGATTTTGCTGATGGCGCGGTTGGATTTGACCCAGCCTTCGTAGAGCCAGTTGACGGAAGGATTGCCTTCTTTTGCAGTAATGATTTCAACGCGTTGTCCGTTTTCCAAAGGCGTGGACAGCGGTACGATTTGTCCTTCAACTTTTGCACCGCGGCAACGGTCGCCCACGCTGCTGTGCAGGGCGTAGGCAAAGTCGATGGGGGTCGCGCCCGTAGGCAGGGAGAGGACTTTGCCGTGCGGGGTCAAAACATAAATCGTGTCGTTGAAAAGTTCGGTTTTGAAGGCGGCGGCGAGGTCTTCCTTGCCGCTTTCGGCCATGTTTTCGCGCCAGTCCAAGAGTTGGCGCAACCAGGCGATTTTCTGTTCGTAGGCGGAATCGCCCTTGCCGCCTTCTTTATAACGCCAGTGGGCGGCGACACCGAATTCGTTGAATTGGTGCATGTCGAAGGTGCGGATTTGGACTTCCACACCTTTGTCTTCCGGGCCGACGATAACGGTGTGCAAACTTTTGTAGCCGTTGCCTTTCGGGTTGGCGATGTAGTCGTCGAACTCGCCCGGAATCGGCTGCCAGAGACTGTGGACGATACCCAGCGTGGTGTAACACTCGGGAACGGTATCGACCAAAATCCGTACGGCGCGGATGTCGAACAGGCCGTCAAAAGTGAGCTTTTTCTTCACCATTTTTTTATAAATGGAGTAGATATGCTTCGGTCTTCCGGCAACTTCAAAATGAATATTGTATTTTTTCAGTTCCGTACGCAGGATATTGAGGAAATTCTCGATATATTCGAGGCGCTCGGTGCGCTTTTCGTCCAAAAGCAGGGCGATTTCGCGGTATTTTTCCGGCTCTTGATGGCGGAAGCCCAAATCTTCGAGCTGCCATTTGAGTTGCCACACGCCCAAGCGGTTGGCGAGCGGGGCAAAAATGTCGAGGGTTTCTTTGGCAACGGCGCGTTTTTCAGGATTGTCGGGAACGTTGCTTAAGAATTGGAGGGTGCGCGTGCGCATCGCCAGTTTGATCAGGACGACGCGGATGTCGGTAACCATCGCCAACAGCATTTTACGCATGGTTTCGGCTTGTTGGGCGCGCTCTTCCGGCGTGGCAAGGCTGTCCACGCGTGCGAATTGGGTCAGTTTTTGTACTTCGTCTACGCCTTTGACCAGCTCGCAAACGGTGCTGTTGCAGCGTTCGGCAACCAATTCTTGCCAAGTGGGAACGTATTTGCCGATGTCGGACAAAATCGTAGCGGCTACGGCATCGGGCAAGAGGTCTAGTTCGCTGACGATTTGCATCGAGCCGAGAAAATGTTCCATTAAAGGCTCGCCGTAAGTCGTTAGGGCATCGGCGGGATAATGTTCTTTAGCCAGGTCAAAGGCCGTCTGAATCAGGTTTTTATCGGGATCAGGCAGCGCGGCAACATAGCCGTCGAACCATGCGAGGAGGCCTTCCAGCGTTACGCTCGATGTTTGGGGCGTTTGGCGAATAGTGGTCATGGCGTGCGTTTTTTTCTTTTTGATAAAAACGTTGCTATTGTAACAGTTTATTGCGGGCAGCCCTAGATTTGTATGCGAATGCTGCACTATGTTTCAGGAAGCCTTGTTTCAGACGGCCTTGGGTGTTATGGTTAACCGTTTTGAAATTTTAAGGAGCATTGCCATGAAACTGTATATTTACGACCATTGCCCATTTTGCGTCCGTGCGCGGATGATTTTTGGCTTGCGCGATGTGGCGGTGGAAGAGGTTGTTTTGGCGAACGATGACGAAGCTACGCCGATTGGCATGATTGGCTCAAAACAAGTGCCGATTTTGCAAAAAGAAGACGGTTCGTTTATGGGCGAGAGTTTGGATATTGTCCGCTATATCGATCAAGGCCGTCTGAAAGAAGAGGTTCGTCCTGAGGTTCAGGCTTGGTTGGACAAAGTGGGCGAATACAATAACAAATTGGTACAGCCGCGCATGGTCAAAATCGGCCTGCCCGAATTTGAGACCGATGAAGCGAAACAATACTATATTGACAAAAAAGAGAAAAATATCGGCAATTTCGAGACTAATCTGAACAAAACGGCGCAGTATCTGGAGCGTTTGCATCAAGACTTGGCCGAACTGAAAACGCTGGTGTGCGAAGGCGAGGGTTTGGGCGGTGAAATCAGTTTGGAAGATATCCTGACTTTCCCTATTTTGCGCAATCTGACCGTTGTGCGCGGTATTCAATGGCCGCAAAAATTGATGGATTATTTGCTGGCGATGAGCGAGCGATCCGGCGTGGCTCTGTATTTTGACCGTGCGTTGTGATGAATGTTTGAAACATAAAAAAGGCCGTCTGAACATCTTTCAGACGGCCTTTGGGTTTAATAGGCAATCGTATCGGCAACCTGTGACAAACCGTTTTCCAACGATTCAAGCATGGCGGTATAGCCGTCGCCTTGTTGTGGCGTGATGGCGTTAAACGGTTTGCTGCGTCCGTCCGGCCATTGTGCATAACCGCTGATGGTGGTCTGCCCCTGATAGCTGCCTTGGAAGGCTTCGATATAGACTTTCAGGGTTTGGCTGCTTTGGCTGCGTGAAGCAGGGACGAAAGTATAGCGCGGATTGAGGCGGTTGAGCTTGTTGCTGAGGTTGGCCGCCAACGCGCCATCGAGTGGCGCCGCCCAAAGGTGGTTTTTCGCCAGATTCACATGATAGGCGTCGGTTTGGTAAACGAGGCCGCCGTTGGCAAGCGGTTCGGCAAGGTTGACTTTGACCGCGATTTCGTTGCCTTGTGCAGCCGGACGGATGTACTGGCTGTCGGGCAGGACGAAATATTGTGTGCTTTGCGCGGTGCCGCAGGCGGCAAGCGTCAGGGCGACGGCAATCGGGAAGAGGCGCATTATCGGCTTCCTTTCGGGATGGGGTCTTTGCTGCTGCTGTTGAAAATCAGCGCATTGGGTTTTTCTTTCAAAGTATTAATCACGGGTTGAACGTCTTTTAAGGTTTTGTCCAAACTTTGCAGCGTATTTTGCACGTCGCCGTAGATAGGCGATTGCGGCGATACACCTTGCAGGGTTTGACGCAATTCTTTCAGGGTTTGGTTCAGCTCGTTCGGAATGTTTTGTGTCTGCGGTTTACCGACCAGTTTGTCAATAGAGCTTAGGGCGGCATTGGCAGATTTGAGTGTGGACTTGAGCTCGGCAAGCGAGCCGTTCAAGCCGGCAACGGTTTTATCCAATGGCAGGTTGTTGAACTTGTCTAACAAATCGGCCACTTTTGCCTGCAAATCGTCCAAACCACCGCCTTGTGTGGCGATAACGGTATCGCCGGCATAAACGGTATGCGGTCGCAGCTTGGGCGAGGCGGAAGGCTGATCGTTCAACTCAATCATTTTGCTGCCGGTCAGCAGGTTGTTGCTGGAGATGGTGGCAGTCAGACCTTTGTTTAAGGCCGTCTGAAATTGTTGTTTCCAATGCTCTTTGCTTTGCTCGTCGGCATTGATTTCCAAACGGGAAGGCTCAATGCGGATGCGCACGGGAATCCAGCCGTTTTCAAACAAATGCAGGCTGTCGTTGCGGTCGAAATAGGGAACGTCGGAAACCACGCCGACATTCAGGCCTTTGTATTCGACGGGCGAACCGGCAGTCAGGCCGCGTACGGATTGTTTGAAGAATGCGGTGTAATACAGCGAGCGGTTGTCAGGCAGATTGGCCACTTCGCTGCGGCTGTCATAAAGCGTGAAGCTGTCTTCGCTTTTGACGTTTTTACTGTTTTTGGTTTTCGGCGAATCAAACGAAATCGCGCCCGACAGCAGGGCAGGCAGAGGAGCGGAGTTGAGTTTGACGCCGCTGCCTGTGGTTTCGATATTGATGCCGTTCTCCAACCAGAAACGGCTTTCCGAATTAATCAGTTTGTCGTTGGGGCTTTGGATGAAAATGGTGTAATGCACACTTTGGTCGGACGGGTCGAAATGCGCGCTTTCTACTTGGCCGACCATAAAGTTTTCATACAAAATCGGGCTGCTGGCATTGAGGATGCGGTCGTTTTTGCCGATCAAATTCAGGCGCAGGCCGCTTTGACCGATGGCGGCAATCGGCGGAATGTCTTGGACGACAAATACATCTTTGGTTTCTTGGCTTTTGCCAGGTGTAAATGCGATATAAGAGCCGGAAAGCAAGGTTCCCAAGCCGGTAACGCCGCTTTGGTCGATACGCGGTTTGACCACCCAAAATTGGGTATCGCTGCGGATAAGGTCTTTGGCATCGGCGCTGAGTTGGGCGGTAACTTCCACGCCTTTTTGGTCGTCGCGCAATTTGATGCGGGTAACGCGTCCGACATCGACGTTCAATACCTTAATAACGGTGTTGTTGACTTCGATGCCTTCGGCGCTATCCATCAACAGCGTAACGACAGGGCCGCGGTTGCGGATGTCTTTAACCAAAAGCCAGCCGCCGGCAATCAGCGCAATCAGCGGAATCAGCCACACGACAGAAGTGAAGACATTGGTTTTCTTGACACGCGCCGGGGCGTGATAATTGGGTGAAGAATCGTGTTTTTTCATTGTTTTAAGGTCTGGTCAGAATCAAGGCCGTCTGAAAGCTGCTGTTGTTTGTCCCAAATCAGACGGGGATCGAAATAATAGGCCGAAAGCATGGTCAAAATAACGACCAGGCAGAAGTAAACCGCCGCACCACCCGGCACGACGCGCGCCATATTGGTGTGGAACGAACTCATCAAAATAATAATCACAAAAATATCAATCATCGACCAGCGGCCGATGGATTCGGTAATCCGATACAAAACCGACATTTTGTCCGCGCTCATTACAGGCTTGAAGTATGCGGAATAAATCAAAACCGCCATCGCGATAATCTTCAATACCGGCACCATAATGCTCGCGCTGAAAATAATCACCGCAATCAACCGGTCGCCGTCGTCCCACATATAAACAATGCCGTTGAAAATCGTATTGATCTCCAAAGCCGTCGGGTTGGACGAAATCATAATCGGCAGGATGTTGGCAGGGAAATACAGGATAAACGCCGCCACTAAAAACGCCAGCGAAATGCTCAGGCTTTTCGGGCGGCGGCGGTATAAGTCCGCACCGCAAACGCCGCAAGGCTGCTCGTCTTTATCGCGGAAATACAGGCAGCGGCTGCAACAGATTTTGTCTTCAGAGGCCGTCTGAACCGCATGGCCGCCGGTTAAACGATGAATCTTATAATAAACCCAATGCTGCGGAATCGATACCGAAGTCCGAATCAGCATGACCGACAGCGGAAACATCAGATAAAACGCCGAGCCGAACTCTACCGTAGCAACGGACGAGAGTTTGATATACGCCACCAAAGTGGAAATGAAAAACACATCCACCATAATCCAATGACGCAGCCGCACCAATACACGCGTCGCAAAGCGCAGCGCAGGGTAGGCCTTTTCGCGTATCAAAGCCGTATAAACATAAAGGCAGAGCAGCAAAAACAGTAAAGGCGCGCCGAAAGTAAGGATAAACATCACTTCCGCCAGAAAACCGTAATCCAGCGAAATTAAAAGCCGCATCATTTGTGGTAGCGACAAAATCGATGTCACGCCGAACAAATCGACGCGGATATACACCATATTGTACGCAAACGCCATCAGAATCAAGGTTGTCAGCGCATAGGCGATCGGCGCGATATACGGATTGTTTTCCACCTCCACGATTTCATGGTTGCACACCGGACAATGCGCTTCCTGCCCCTGACGCAGGCGCGGAATATCCATACGGCAGCCGCAATCGGGGCATTCCACCGTATGTGCAGGCAGCGTCGCATCAGGAAGATAAGACTTGTAGCGCCACCAGCGATGGTAGGCAGGAATCCGTTTCATGGTTCGGCAGGGGATAAAGAAGGTGCAAAGAGTGTCGCATTATAAAGGAAAACAGCAGGATAGCCCAAATTTAGCAGATATTTGGTTGAATGGCGGCTGCTTCATAAGAAGGCCGTCTGAAAAGGCAGCAAAGGTTTCAGAAGACGCTGGCTATGGGCCGTTAGATTTTATTAATAAGACCCAATTGAATTTATTGTCATTGAAATAGAAATGATATATATTATATTTAAAAAAGATGAGACTTATTGAATTGCAAAAGGCACGCCAACACTGAGCCGGAAGCATTTAAAAAGTTACATTCTTTATTTTTAAAACGATTTTTTCAAAGAAGACGGCATTTCAACACAATAGAGGCCGTCTGGAGCCGTTTGTCCCCTATTCAAAGGAAACATCATGAGTGAAACCCAAGAGCTGACTTTCGCCAAACGCTTGAAAGAGCAAACCACAGTTACACACGACAGCGTTGATAACTTGGTTATGTTTGTCCAGCCTTTCGTCAGCAAAGAAAACTACATCAAATTTTTGAAACTCCAATCAGTTTTCCACAAAGCTGTCGATCACATCTATAAAGATGCCGAATTAAACAAAGCCATTCCCGAACTCGAATACATGGCGCGTTACGATGCCGTAACCCAAGACCTAAAAGACTTGGGCGAAGAGCCTTACAAATTCGACAAAGAATTGCCGCATGAAACAGGCAATAAAGCCATCGGCTGGCTCTATTGCGCCGAAGGTTCAAATTTGGGCGCCGCTTTCTTGTTCAAACACGCTCAAAAACTCGAATACAACGGCGAACACGGCGCACGCCACCTGGCCCCGCATCCCAACGGCCGCGGCAAACACTGGCGCGCCTTCGTCGAGCACCTGAATGCCCTGAACTTAACTCCGGAAGCCGAAGCAGAAGCCATTCAAGGCGCGCAGGAAGCGTTTGCCTTCTATAAAGTGATTCTGCGTGAAACTTTCGGTTTGCCGGAAGGCACAGAAGCCCCCGAAGGCATGACGCCGCACAGACATTAAAAATAATGAAACAAACAAGGTCTCGGCATGGATGTTTGCAGAGACCTTTAATTACACGACACAGATTTAGTTGTACGGGTTGCTGTCTTATTAATCATTAATGATTATCAGAAATTTTTTATGCATTAACTGATGGATGAACAATCCATTACATCTTGAGTTGATAATATGAAACCATTACAAATGCTCCCTATTGCCGCGCTGGTCGGCAGTATTTTCGGCAATCCAGTCTTGGCAGCGGATGAAGCTGCAACCGAAACCACACCCATTAAAGCAGAGATAAAAGAAGTCCGCGTTAAAGGCCAGCGTAATGCGCCTGCAACCGTGGAACGTGTCAACCTCGGCCGCATTCAACAGGAAATGATACGCGACAACAAAGACTTGGTGCGTTACTCCACCGACGTCGGCCTGAGCGACAGCGGCCGCCATCAAAAAGGCTTTGCCGTGCGCGGTGTGGAAGGCAACCGTGTCGGTGTCAGTATTGACGGCGTGAGCCTGCCTGATTCGGAAGAAAACTCACTGTATGCCCGTTATGGCAACTTCAACAGTTCGCGCCTGTCCATCGACCCCGAACTCGTACGCAACATCGAAATCGTGAAGGGCGCTGACTCTTTCAATACCGGCAGCGGCGCATTGGGTGGCGGCGTGAATTACCAAACCCTGCAAGGCCATGATTTGCTGTTGCCTGAGCGTCAGTTCGGCGTGATGATGAAAAACGGTTACAGCAGCCGCAACCGCGAATGGACAAATACACTTGGGTTCGGTTTGAACAACGACCGCGTGGATGCCGCTTTGCTGTATTCGCAACGTCGCGGTCATGAGACTGAAAGCGCGGGCGAGCGTGGTTATCCGGTAGAGGGCGCCGGCAGCGGAGCGAATATCCGTGGTTCTGCGCGCGGTATTCCTGACCCGTCCAAACATAAATACCACAGCTTTTTGGGTAAGATTGCTTACCAAATCAACGACAACCACCGTATCGGCGCATCTCTCAACGGTCAGCAGGGCCACAATTACACGATCGAAGAGTCTTATAACCTGACCGCTTCTTCTTGGCGAGAAGCCGATGACGTAAACAGACGGCGCAATGCCAACCTGTTTTACGAGTGGACGCCCGATTCGAATTGGTTGTCGTTGTTGAAAGCGGACTTCGATTATCAGAAAACCAAAGTAGCGGCGGTTAACAACAAAGGCTCGTTCCCGATAGATTATTCTACCTGGACGCGCAACTACAATCAGAAGGATTTGGACGAAATCTACAACCGCAGCATGGATACAACCTTCAAACGCATTACATTGCGTATGGACAGCCAGCCGTTCCAATTCGGCGGTCAACATCGTTTGTCCCTCAAAACGTTTGCCAGCCAACGTGATTTTGAAAACTTAAACCGCGACGACTACTACTTCAGCGGCCGTATTTTACGCACGACCAGCACGATTCAGCATCCGGTGAAAACCAACAACTATGGTTTCTCGCTGTCTGACCAAATCCAATGGAACGACGTGTTCAGCAGCCGCGCAGGTATCCGTTACGACTACACCAAAATGACGCCGCAGCAACTGAATGCCGAGTGTCATGCTTGTGACAAAACACCACCTGCAGCCAACACTTATAAAGGCTGGAGCGGTTTTGTCGGCTTGGCTGCACAGCTGAGTCAGACATGGCGTTTGGGTTACGATGTAACTTCCGGTTTCCGCGTGCCGAATGCGTCTGAAGTGTATTTCACTTACAACCACGGCTCAGGTACCTGGTTGCCTAATCCGAACCTGAAAGCCGAGCGCAGCACCACCCATACCCTTTCTCTGCAAGGCCGCAGCGAAAAAGGCACTTTGGATGCGAACCTGTATCAAAGCAATTACCGCAACTTCTTGTCTGAAGAGCAGAAGCTGACCACCAGTGGCGATGTCGGCTGTACTCAGATGAATTACTACTATGGTATTTGTAGCAATCCTTATTCCGAAAAACTGGAATGGCAGATGCAAAACATCGACAAGGCCCGAATCCGTGGTCTTGAGCTGACAGGCCGTCTGAATTTAGGTCAAGTGGTTTCTTTTGTACCTGAAGGCTGGAAATTGTTTGGTTCTGTCGGTTACGCGAAGAGCAAACTGTCAGGCAACAACAGCCTGCTGTCCACCCAGCCTCTGAAAGTGATTGCCGGTGTCGATTACGAAAGCCCGAGCGAAAAATGGGGTGTGTTCTCCCGCTTGACCTATCTGGGAGCGAAAAAGGCCAAAGACGCTCAATATACCGTGTTTGAAAACACTGGTTGGGGTACGCCTTTGCAAGAAAAAGTAGTAGATTACCCATGGCTGAACAAATCGGCTTATGTGTTTGATATGTACGGCTTCTACAAACCAGTGAAAAACCTGACCCTGCGCGCGGGCGTGTATAATGTGTTCAACCGAAAATACACTACTTGGGACTCTCTGCGCGGTCTGTACAGCTACAGCACCACCAACGGGGTTGACCGCGATGGCAAAGGCTTAGACCGCTACCGCGCACCCGGCCGCAATTACGCCGTATCGCTGGAATGGAAATTCTAAGCAGTTAACGGATAGCTAAAGGCCGTCTGAAAGTTTTGATGACTTTCAGACGGCCTTTTTTAGTTAAAACGAAATCCTTAATCGGATAACAACGGTTGCTGCCGAACAATCGCGCGGATGATGGCGCGGTTGGGGTGTAGTGCGGTTCTCAGCCTTTGTGATAGCGGATGCGGCAAGCCGAGTATTTCGGCTGCAATGGCAGCGGCGCAGATGGGGGCTGTCGCCAGGCCGCGTGTGCCGTGTGCCGTATTGATGTAGGCATGGGGCAGGTAAGGGCAGGGAATATTGTCGAGGCGGTAGTTCTTGTCCAATGCCAGTTTGGCGTAGGCGGACTGCATGGCGGCGATGTCGCCGAGTGCGCCGACAACGGGCAAGTGGTCGAAGCTGTCGCAACGCAGGGCGGCATGGCCTTGTGTGTCTTGAAGGCCGTCTGAAAACGAATTTTGCTCAAACAGGGATTGTGCCAATGGCGGATTGAGCTGGTGCAGGGCGGCACGGTTGTCGGCTTCTTCGTGCGGATACCAAGTTTCATCGTTGCTGTTGAGGACAAATGTTGCGCCGTAGCAGTGGCTGCCTTGCCAGCTCGGGCTGATGTAGCTTTCGCCGGAAATAGCGCAATGCAGCTTTTGTGAAAACGGGCTGGCGGACACAACGCCGGTTTGGCCGCGGATTTGGCGGAAAGGCAGGGCGGAGACATTGGTGTCGGCAGCAGTCGGGCTGTGCGCACCCATGCAGTAAACGATATGGCTGGCGTTGAAATGCGCGTTTGGCGTGTGTGCCGTCCATTGTGCGCCGTTATGTGATACGGCGGTCAGCGGCGAGTGTTCGTGTAACTCGATCAGCGGATGGTTCAATAAGGCATGCACGACGGCAGGCGGATTCAGCCATACGCCTTGCGGCCAGTAAAGGCCGTCTGAAAATACGTCTATGCCTGCGATGGACGCAGCCTCTTCGGCGGATACGCTGCGGTAAAGGTGCTTATGCTGGTGTTGCAAACCCAAGGCTTGATTGCGTTTGCGTTCGCTGTCGTCAAAATTCAAATGCAATACGCCGTCGCCTCCCCATGCGTCGGAGTTGGGCAGCAAGTTTTCCAGTAATCGGCGCGTGTAGCCGTAGCCTGTCAGCAGCAGCTCGGTTTGTTCGGTATCGTGCGGCGAGATTTTGGCGTAGAGCAAGCCTTGGCGGTTGCCGCTGCCTGCCTGCGCCGCTTTTCCGGCCTCTAAAACGGTAACGCGTACGCCGTGTTCCGCCAGTTTGCGTGCGGTCGCTGCGCCGGCAATGCCTGCGCCGATAATCAGGACGTGTTCGGGCGCGGCTTGATGTTCAGGCCGTCTGAACCAAGGTTTTAGAGGAGTTGGGATGGATTGGGGTATGGCTTCGGTTTGCCATTCGATATGAGGGAAATGTTCGTGCAAGCAGTCGGCGCGGTGTGGCGGAACCAGCCAAAGGTGCACGTCAGGCAAGAGGTTTTCCAAAACATTGACGCTGTTGAACTGAAGGCATTTCATGGCTTGAACGAGGCGGCTGTTCAGACGGCCTTCAAGCTCGGATGGCCGATTCGATAATGGAAAATCGGGAATATGGTTTTCAGGCAGGCAGACAATCAAATAAAGCGGCGCGGTATGTTGTTCGATGGCGCGGCAAAGGGTAGCAAGGGAAGGTGTGGTGTTCCAAGCAAGGCAGGTCATGATGAAAGGCCGTCTGAAAAAAGAGGCTTTATTGTAACGCGGTTTGCGCGGATAGAATATCCGGACGGGTTTTGATAAAATCTTTCGATATTTGTTTTCCCATTGATTTTCATACAGGAATTTTATGCGCCGTCTTTTATTGTGCCTTCTCGCTTCCGGCTTGCCCGTTGCCTGTTTATCCGCGCCGCCGGATAACGGCGGCAAAGCCTTTCAGTCCAAACGGTGGGCAACACCCATTAAACACGATGCCAACCTTTATCGCATCGATGACAAGCTTTACCGCAGCGAGCAGCCCGTTGCCGAAGATGGCGAAGCCATTGTCAAGCTGGGCATTCAAAGCGTGATCAACCTGCGCTTTTTCGACCGCAACGATGACGACCATTTGAAGGCGTATGGTTTGAATTGCTAAACCGTCCGTTGCTGTCATGGAGCATTAAGCCGAAAGAGATTGCGGAAATCCTATACCTGATTGAAAAACAACAGCAAAACGGCGCAGTGCTTATCCATTGTTATCATGGCGCGGACCGTACCGGTTTGATTGCCGGAATGTACCGCATCATCTATCAAGGCTGGCCGGTGGAAGAGGCAAAAGCCGAAATGCAACACGGGCCTTACGGTTATCACAGCATTTGGAAAAACATTGCCAAGCTGTTTACCGAGGAGAAAGTCAAGCAGGTTAAAACGCATTTGGAAGCCTTGCGCAAACGCGGTTGACGCCAAGATTCAAAACATAAAAAGGCCGTCTGAAAGATTTGTTTTTTCAGACGGCCTTTTTAATGACAGACGGTTTAAATCACAAAATCCGTAGATGATAATTGAATGCTTTGATCCATATCGGCAGACGGGGTTTTGGAAGAGCGGCCGACCGGTTTGGCCGGTACGCCGACAACGGTAATCGAAGACGGTACGTCGGCAACCACCACGCTGCCTGCGCCGATTTTGGCATTTTTGCCGATGCGGATGTTGCCCAAAATCGAAGCGTTCGCACCAATCATCACGCCGTCGCCGATTTTCGGGTGGCGGTCGCCGCTTTCTTTGCCCGAGCCGCCCAGCGTTACGCCGTGGAGGATGGAAATATTGTTGCCCAAGACGGCGGTTTCACCGGCCACAAAACCGGTGGCATGGTCGAGCATTAAACCATGACCGAAACGCGCAGCCGGGTGAATGTCGACGCCGAACACTTCCGACATGCGGTTTTGCAGGAAATACGCCAGCGTTTTGCGGCCGTTTTGATAAAGCCAGTGGTTGATGCGGTGCGCCTGTACGGCGTGAAAACCTTTGAAATACAACAGCGGCAGCGAATATTCATCACAAGCCGGGTCGCGCTCGTAAATGGCTTTCAAGTCGGCCTCGACACATTTGCTGATGCGGGTGTCCGCACTTAAAGCCTGCTGATAAATTTCAAACAGTGCACGTACGTCCATAATCGGACTGCCGAGCTTGCTGGAAAGATGGTAGGCCAATACCGAATCGAGAGACTGGTGGCGCAATACGGTTTGATGCAGGAAGCTCGCCAGCATCGGCTCGGCCGCGGCGGCGGCTTCGGTTTCTTCGCGGATGGTGTGCCACAGATTAAAATCAGTTGAATTCAAATGGTCTTTTTTCATGTTTGAGGCCGTCTGAAGAATACAATCAGATGGTTATCTTACCGTTTTCCAACGTATTTTAACAAGGCATTTGATAATCGGCATTCAAATGCTTGAAGTTTTTTCAGACGGCCTTATATATGAAACATCGAATATCAACACGCTAAAAGGATGTCAGAAATGACGGAGCATAACGAACAACATCAACACGAAGCAGAAGAAGCGGCAGCCGTAGAAACTGCCGAAACCGTTGAAACCGAACAGGCCGAACCGACTTACGAAGAGCTTCAGGCGCGTGTCGCCGAGTTGGAAGGCCAGCTCAAAGACAGCGAATTGCGCGGTCTGGCAAACGAGCAAAACCTGCGCCGCCGCCATCAGCAGGAAATCGCCGACACCCATAAATTCGCCGGACAAAAATTTGCAGCAGAAATGTTGCCGGTTAAAGATTATCTCGAAATGGCGCTGCTGGACCAAAGCGGCAATTTCGATGCGCTGAAAATGGGCGTGCAAATGACTTTGAACGAGCTGCAAAAAGCATTTGATGCCACACATATTAAAGAAATCAACCCGCAGCCGGGCGACAAACTCGATCCGCACCAACATCAAGCGATGCAGGCAGTCGTCAGCGAGCAAGAGCCGAATACCATCGTCAGCGTGATGAAAAAAGGCTATACATTGGCCGACCGCGTGCTGCGTCCTGCAATGGTTGTCGTGGCGAAAAAAGAAGATTGAAGGCATCGCTTGATACAGTTTATCAAGCATAAAATCTTCAGACGGCCTTATCCGGTTTCAAAACCCGATGTTCCGCTATTGGAAAATCATTCCGATAAACCGGAATCGGAAAATGAAAACCGGGCCGTCTGAAAAAAGAATAAACGGCTTGTGGATAAATAAATCAAGCACTTGAATTTAATCTTAAAAAAAATTCAAAATAGGCCTTGAAAAAAAATGAAGCAACCTTATTTACAAGCCATCGGAACGAAATGTTCCACAGGATTATTAATTAAGAAAAGTTTATTTAGGAGCAACATAATATGGCAAAAGTAATCGGTATTGACTTAGGTACAACCAACTCTTGTTTGGCCATTTCTGAAAACGGTCAAACCAAAGTAATCGAAAACGCAGAAGGCGCACGCACCACTCCTTCCGTTATCGCTTATTTGGACGGCGGCGAAATCCTCGTCGGCGCACCTGCAAAACGCCAAGCGGTAACCAACGCTAAAAACACTATTTACGCGGCCAAACGTTTGATCGGCCACAAATTTGAAGACAAAGAAGTACAACGCGACATCGAGTCCATGCCTTTCGAAATCATCAAAGCCAACAACGGCGACGCATGGGTAAAAGCACAAGGCAAAGAGCTGTCTCCTCCTCAAATTTCCGCAGAAGTTTTGCGTAAAATGAAAGAAGCAGCCGAAGCTTACTTGGGCGAAAAAGTAACCGAAGCCGTGATTACCGTTCCTGCCTACTTCAACGACAGCCAACGTCAAGCAACTAAAGACGCAGGCCGCATCGCAGGTTTGGAAGTAAAACGCATCATCAACGAACCGACTGCAGCCGCTTTGGCATTCGGTATGGACAAAGGCGACAGCAAAGACCGTAAAATTGCCGTGTATGACTTGGGTGGCGGTACTTTCGATATTTCCATCATCGAAATTGCCAACATCGACGGCGACAAACAATTCGAAGTATTGGCAACCAACGGCGACACCTTCTTGGGCGGCGAAGACTTCGACCAACGCTTGATCGACTACATCATTGACGAGTTCAAAAAAGAACAAGGCATTGATTTGAAACAAGACGTCATGGCTCTGCAACGCCTGAAAGAAGCTGCCGAGAAAGCCAAAATTGAATTGTCCAGCGGTCAGCAAACCGAAATCAACCTGCCGTACATTACTATGGACGCAACCGGTCCGAAACACTTGGCCATGAAAATTACCCGTGCCAAATTCGAAAGCCTGGTTGAAGATTTGATTCAACGTTCTATCGAGCCTTGCAAAATCGCATTGAAAGATGCCGGCTTGAGCACCAGCGACATCGACGACGTGATTTTGGTCGGCGGTCAGTCCCGTATGCCGAAAGTACAAGAAGCCGTTAAAGCCTTCTTCGGCAAAGAGCCTCGCAAAGACGTGAACCCTGACGAAGCCGTTGCCGTAGGTGCAGCAATTCAAGGCGAAGTATTGAGCGGCGGCCGCAGCGACGTATTGCTGCTGGACGTAACGCCTCTGTCTTTGGGTATCGAAACCATGGGCGGCGTGATGACCAAGCTGATTCAAAAGAACACTACTATCCCGACTAAAGCGTCTCAAGTGTTCTCTACTGCCGAAGACAACCAAAGCGCGGTAACCATCCATGTGCTGCAAGGCGAACGCGAACGTGCTTCTGCCAACAAGTCTTTGGGTCAGTTCAACTTGACCGACATCGCACCTGCACCACGCGGTATGCCTCAAATTGAAGTTACTTTCGACATCGATGCCAACGGTATCTTGCACGTTTCTGCCAAAGACAAAGGCACCGGCAAAGCTGCCAACATCACCATCCAAGGTTCTTCCGGTTTGAGCGAAGAAGAAATCGAACGCATGGTGAAAGATGCCGAAGCCAATGCTGAAGAAGATAAAAAACTGACTGAATTGGTCGCTTCACGCAACCAAGCCGAAGCCCTGATTCACTCCGTGAAAAAATCTTTGGCCGACTACGGCGACAAACTCGATGCTGCCGAGAAAGAAAAAATCGAAGCTGCGTTGAAAGAAGCTGAAGAAGCCGTTAAAGGCGACGACAAAGCCACTATCGATGCTAAAGCCGAAGCTTTGGGCACAGCCAGCCAAAAACTGGGCGAAATGGTTTACGCTCAAGCGCAAGCCGAAGCACAAGCAGGCGAGGGCGCACAAGCCGAGTCTTCTGCTAAGAAAGACGACGACGTTGTAGATGCCGACTTTGAAGAAGTAAAAGACGACAAAAAATAATTGATGCCGTCTGAAAAAAAGCGCGAATCGAAAGGTTCGCGCTTTTTGTTGTTTGGGGAATATGTAAAGACGCTTTGTCAAAATTGACGGTAAACTTTCAAAACCTTGCTACATCATCGTGTTACCATATTTCTATTGTCGAATTTTGAACAGATTTCGCCGAATGTTGACAGCAGCTGACAGTCAAAGCCATTAATATTTGTCCATCGATTGAGTGCGAATAAATGCTTATTTTTGCCTCAAATCAACCTCTTGAAAGAAGATAAATATGAAAAAACTGATTCAAATGACCTCTTTGATGGTTGCCGCTGCAGGTTTGGTCTTGACTCCAGTCGCTTCTGCGCATGGCAAGCACGACATGCATCCGAAACAAGAGCGTATGCACAAAAAAGCCAAACCGCAAAAAATGAAAAAACCTGCACCTAAAGCCAGACACCACGCAGCTAAGCCCAAACATCATCAAGAGCATCACTACGAACCTCATTAAGATGAATCCTCAACAATATATAAGGCCGTCTGAAACCCAAACATCAGTTTTCAGACGGCCTTCGGTTTATCTGTCAAATAGCGCTTTGCCGTTTTTCTTGTGCCAAACGGGTCGGCTCCAGCCAGGCAATGTTTCTTTCTGCCAGCGCATCGCGCCAATAATCCAGTTTGGTATCCAAATCTTCAGAGAAACTGTCTTGATTCAAAAGCTGAATGATAACACCGCCATCCGTGGCTTCGGCCAAGCGGCTGATTTGACGCAAAATGCCGCGATCGGGAACAGTTTGCGTGCGTACGCCGATGAGAAGTTGCGCCGGAGTTTGTTTCAATTCGGCTTCCAATTGTTCCAAATCTTTTCTGCCGGCGACTACGCCTTTGTCTATCCATTCTTGCGCCAAAACGCCGGAAAACCAAAGCGGCTCAGGCCATTCCGTTTCCAGTGTAACAGCCCATTTAGGCGCATTGTTCAGCGTAATTTTAGATGAAACGGGAACGATGTTTTCCTGAAAATCATCGGCATCGACAATCTTCGTTTGCCATGCGCGGAGGATGTTTTGATAGTAGGGCTGATTCAAATCCAAACGTTCGCGAAGGGTTTTTAAAGTAATCTTGCAAGCCAGCCAAGCAATCAAGCGCGGCAGAATGCCATAGCAGATAATGCTGCCGATGAGTAAACCCGCCCAAGCGCGTGCATCTTCGATATGATTGTTCAGACGGCCTGCAATTACGGCCTGACTGTCGGGAACAGGAAAGCCCAAACGTTCCGGCAGCCATGACAAAGCCTCAACCGTTTTCACCAATGCCGTATTGCTTAAAAGCGTACTTTCCCAGTTGAACGTATATTGACGCACCAAAAGTAGCAGCAAAACAGAAACCAACATCCCCGACAGCGTACAAAGCCACAGACTGTGTGAGGTTGCGCCAATCAGCCAACGCGTTTGCGGTTTGCGCCATTCGCCCATATAAAGCCGCAAAATAGCCTGATTGACCGGGTCTTTACCTCGGAACCAAGTTGCCGGACTGCTGATAAAGTGCACATTTTTCAAACGCAGGAATAAAGTCGCCAGCCACACCAGCAGCATGACCGTATTCATGCCCAAAATTCCGGCCAACACCAGAAAAAAGTTCAGTCCCTGATGGTCCATCAACAGATAAGTGCTGGAAAAACCGACCGTAAACAACAACGTCGCCGCAACAATCCAAAGCCAAAACGAGCCTGTCTCCACCTGTTGCAACACATATTTCAAATGCTTGTCGCGGTCAATAATTTGAGCGCGGCGTATCAGTTTTTCCTCATTGCCGCCGTCAATATGTTGCAACGCTTCCGTCGCCTGCACAGGATCTCCCGGAAAAATATAGGCACGCTCTTCAAGGATACGGACCAATTCGACAAGTTTTTGCGATGGATTCAACATAAATGATAGGCCGTCTGAAAGATAAAATGGAAACGTCTGTTATACCCCCAAATAAACCCTTTTTTGCAAAGGTCAAAAAATTAAAAGCAGTTTTGATTTTGAATAGGGTATATAGTGGAATAGATGTAAAAAAAGCAGCCCGAAAGCTGCTTATTTTTAGTGTGGTGCGGACGGAGAGACTCGAACTCTCACACCTCGCGGCGCCAGAACCTAAATCTGGTGCGTCTACCAATTTCGCCACGTCCGCACTAATTTGAGTTGTGGATTATACACAAGATTAATGGGGGCGCAAAGTCTTGTTTGCTTGAATTTGTCGGTTTATCCCTTATATAATGACTTATTCCGGCCGTCTGAAAGCAGGGTTTGTTTTCAGACGGCCTCAACTTTCCATTTGGTGAGGAAGGGCTGATGCCTGCTTTATTGATTAAAGATTTTTTGCAGACGCAAGGTTTGAAGCTGCCTGCGGATGAGATACATGTTGCTTATTTGACTGCCCAGGCTGTGATTAAAATGGGTAATGCTTCGGTTGAGCGTTCGATTTTGTGGCCGTCTGAAGACGGTTGGCAATTGGCGGATTATGTCGATGCCGAACATGAATTATTGCTGAAACAGATTTTTATGGCTTTGGATTCGGTTGCCGAGCGCACCGAGCATTTGAAAAGCGCAGCCGTTTATACTGCGTTTCCGAAAGATGGCGCGTTGTCGCTGGTTCGGCTGAGCCGTTGGGGCGTGCCGTTGGAAAATGTGATTCCAATCGATGAGCCGACCGGGCAGGCTTTTTTGGCTGTGCGTACGGCGCAAAGCGGTTGGATGAATGTTTGTCAGAATGTGGCGTATTGGCAGGAAATTGGTGAATTGTCAGCCGAACGCAATCATCCCGGCTTGAGCCAGATTTCTGTTCCTGTCTGTATGCCCAGCGGTGCGGTTTTAGGCGTGGTACATGCTGAGTTTGATGTCAAGGACGGTGCGCCGGACGAAGTATTGGTGGCCTGGATTGCCCTTGCATTAGCCTTGGCGGAACCTTTGAAAAACCTCTTGGGCGTGGCTGAAAACGAGGAAGCGGAAAATGAGTAAGGCCTTGAAGTTTGTCGCGTCATGCCGTTTGCCTACGGAATGGGGCGAATTTACCATGCACGGCTTTGAAGAAGAGGGCGGGCAGGAACATGTCGCATTGACGATGGGCGATGTTTCAGACGGCCTGCCTGTGTTGTCGCGTATTCATTCCGAGTGCTTGACCGGCGATGCTTTATTTTCGGTGAAATGTGATTGCGGTCCTCAGCTTCAAGCGGCGATGCAGGCCGTTCAGAAAGAAGGGCGTGGTGTTATCGTATATTTGCGCCAAGAAGGCAGGGGCATTGGTTTGATAAACAAAATCCGTGCGTATCGTTTGCAAGACCAAGGCTTGGATACGGTTGAGGCCAATGTTGCACTCGGCCTTCCTGTTGATGCGCGCGACTTTACTTTGGCCAAGCAGATTTATGATTATCTGCATATTCGTGAAGTCAGGTTGCTGACTAATAACCCTGAGAAAATTCAAACGTTGAAAGATTCCGGCATTAATGTGGTTGAACGCATTGCATTACATGTCGGCGAAAATGTGGAAAATGAGCGTTATCTGCATACCAAGGCGGATAAATTGGGGCATTTGATTTTTGATTGATAGATGGGCATAACGGTTATTTTTATTGTTAAATAAAATATTCTATATTCTTTCAATGGGATATATTTTTATTTAAATAAAAACCTTGCGCGTAATCTGATTTTTTGATTTAATGTCGGCTTATCGGGTGATTAGCTCAGTTGGTAGAGCGTCTGCCTTACAAGCAGAATGTCGGCGGTTCGACTCCGTCATCACCCACCAAGTTTCCTTTTCATTGTCTTTGACAGTGGATGCGCGGTGGTAGCTCAGTTGGTTAGAGTACCGGCCTGTCACGCCGGGGGTCGCGGGTTCGAGCCCCGTCCGCCGCGCCATTATTTAAAAAGCACTGATTATATCAGTGCTTTTTTGTTTGTCTTATTAAAGGTTAAAGGCAAAATTAAGCCGCGAAAATAGAAACCGGTAAATAACCACAGTGTATAGAAATTGAAATACTGTTTAATCTTAATTTTCTTATGTTTTAAAAAAGGCCGTCTGAAACTTTTAACGTTTCAGACGGCCTTTAGTCTATTGAAACAATGGATTAAATATCCAATTCTGCCGTATCGCCTTCTTTTTCCATCCATGCGCGGCGGGCGGCGGCTTCGCCTTTGCCCATCAGTTTGACGAAGATGTCGCGTGTTTCATCATCTGCGCCTTCGGGGATTTGTACCTGCAACAGGCGGCGGGTGTCGGGGTGCATGGTGGTGTCTTTGAGCTGGTCGGGGTTCATCTCGCCCAAGCCTTTGAAACGGCTGATGGAATAGGCGGTTTCTTTAACGCCTTCTTTTTGCAGTCGCTCCAAAATGCTGTCGAGTTCGTTTTGGTCGAGGGCGTAGAATTTGCGGGCGGGTTTGCTCTTACCTTGTGCGTTGACATCGACGCGGAACAGCGGCGGCTGGGCGACGTAGATGTGTCCGTCGGCAATCAGTTTCGGGAAGTGGCGGTAGAACAGGGTCAACAGCAAAACTTGAATATGCGAGCCGTCCACGTCGGCATCGGACAGGATGGCGATTTTACCGTAACGCAGGCCGCTTAAATCGGGATTGTCGTTGATGCCGTGCGGATCGACGCCGATGGCGACGGAAATGTCGTGGATTTCGGCGTTGCCGAAAAGTTGGTCGGGGTGGACTTCGAAGCTGTTGAGCACTTTGCCGCGCAGGGGCAGGATGGCTTGGGTGGCTTTGTCGCGGGCGAGTTTGGCGGAGCCGCCGGCGGAATCGCCTTCGACGAGGAAGAGTTCGTTTTCGCGAATGTCTTCGCTTTCGCAGTCGGTCAGTTTGCCGGGCAGGACGGCGACGCCGCTGCCTTTTTTCTTTTCAATCTTTTTAACCGAACGCATCCGCGCTTGTGCCTGACGGATGGCGAGTTCGGCGATTTTTTTGCCGAAGTCCACGTTTTGGTTCAGCCACAATTCCAAAGGGTCGCCCGATACGGCGGCAACAAGTTTCAACGCGTCGCGGTTGGTCAGTTTGTCTTTGGTCTGACCTTGGAACTGCGGGTCGAGGACGCGGGCGGAGAGGACGAAGGCAGTTTTGCTGAACACATCGTCGCTTTGCACTTTTACGCCGCGCGGCAAGAGGTTGTGCAGGTTGATGAAGTTGTTGACCGCGTTGAACACGGCTTGTTTCAAGCCTGCTTCGTGCGTGCCGCCCAACGGGGTGGGGATGAGGTTGACGTAGCTTTCGTTGGCACACGAACCTTCTTCCAGCCAAGTCAGGGCAAATGCTGCACCTTCGCCGATGCTGAAATCGCCGTTGTGGCCGTCTGAAATGTAGTTTTCACAGGAAAAGATAGGCACGGCTTCCTGCGCGTCGGCAATGAGGTCGGTCAGATAGCTTTTCAAGCCGTCTGGATAGTGCCAAGTTTGGGTATGCGCTTCGTCTTCGCCTTTGACCGGACGGGTTAGGGAAACGCGCACACCGGGCAGCAACACGGCTTTGGCGCGCAATAATCGCTCGAGTTCGGGAATGCTGTAATTCGGGCTTTCAAAATATTTGCCGTCCGGCCATACGCGCACTTCGGTGCCGCTGTCTTTGACGGCGCATTTGCCCACTTCAGTCAAAGGCTCGATGACGTCGCCACCGGAAAAGACGATGCGGTGGATTTTGCCTTCGCGTTTGACCGTTACCTCAAGGCGGGTGGAGAGGGCGTTGGTCACGGATACACCGACGCCGTGCAGGCCGCCCGAAAAGGCATACGCGCTGCCGCCGTCTTTTTTATTGAACTTGCCGCCTGCGTGCAGACGGGTGAACACGAGTTCGACTACGGGTACGCCTTCTTCAGGGTGCAGACCGATGGGAATACCGCGGCCGTTGTCGCGCACGGAAAGCGAACCGTCTTCATGAATTTGCACGTCAATTTCAGTCGCGAAACCGCCTAACGCCTCGTCCGCCGCGTTATCAATCACTTCCTGACAGATATGGGTCGGGCTGTCGGTACGGGTGTACATGCCGGGACGTTCTTTGACCGGCTCCAAGCCTTTGAGGACGGTAATGCTGGATTCACTGTATTGATTGTTTTTAGCCATAGGAATAATGTAAAGGCCGTCTGAAAGGAAGAAAAACAACGCTTTCAGACGGCCTGAAAGCGTTGGGGTTATAGGTTTTCTATTGGATTGCGACGGATAAATTCTTCATAGCTTTCTATGCCGCGCAAGAAACGGGAAAGTTCGGTCAATGCGCCCAAATACACGCCGCGCTTGAAGTCGATGACTTCGTCAACCGGCGCCCAGTATTGATGCCAACGCCAGCCGTCGAATTCAGGATGATGGCAGGCGCGGAGGTTGACGTCGCTGTCGCGGCCGACCAAACGCAAAAGATACCAAATCTGTTTTTGTCCGCGATACGAACCGCGCCATTCGCGGCGCACCCAGTGGCTGGGCACGTCATAGCGCAGCCAGTCGCGCGTGCGGCCGATAATTTTGACATGTTGCGGCAGCAGGCCGACTTCTTCGTACAACTCGCGGTACATGGCGGTCTCAGGGCTTTCGCCCGGCTTGATGCCGCCTTGCGGAAACTGCCAAGAATGTTCGCGTACGCGTTTGCCCCAAAAGACTTCGTTACGTTCGTTAATCAGGATAATACCGACATTGGGGCGATAGCCTTCTCTGTCTAACACGGGGTCGCCCTTCATTAAATTCAATCGTGCAATTTTCCCACAAATTGGGCAGTTTTGACAAATCTTGAGGCCGTCTGAATAAGCACACAGTTTTTTCCAGACGGCATGAAACCGTTTCTGAAAAAAATGTTGTTTATGAATAAAACCATAGCTTCAGGCCGTCTGAAAAGGGAGAATTTTTTCTGCTTTAAGGTCTTGCATTCAAAAGCTTTTTGCCGTTTAATGCGAACCTTGCTGAATCAAGGGCAAAGGACACATGCCGGCCGCCCCCACAGTTTCCCTTTTGTAAGTGGCATCTGCCACCGCTGCAATATTTTTACCCCCCGAACAAAAGGTCTGAAACCATGAAAAAATCTTTGATGGCGGCGGCAATCGTGAGCCTCGTCTTGACTGCGTGCAGCGGCGGACAAGGAACCGCCGCAGAATCTTCCGCATCTCAAACTTCCTCTTCCCAAACCGATAAACTCAATATCTACAACTGGTCGGATTATGTCGATCCGGCCACGCTGTCTGCGTTTGAAAACAAAACGCATATCAACGTCCGCTACGATTACTACGACAGCAACGAAGCGCTGGAAGCCAAGCTGCTGACCGGCAAGTCGGGTTATGACCTGGTTGCGCCGTCTATTGCCAATGTCGGCCGCCAGATTAAAGCCGGCGCATATCAAAAAATCGACAAATCGCAAATTCCCGATTATGCCAATATCGATCCCGATTTGTTGAAAATGATGGAAACCGTCGATCCGGGCAACGAATATGCCGTCCCTTATTTCTGGGGCATCAATACGCTGGCGATTAACAAGCAGCAGGTTCAAAAGGCTTTGGGTACGGACAAGCTGCCTGAAAACGAATGGGATTTGGTGTTCAACCCTGAATACACCCGAAAACTGAAATCCTGCGGCATCAGCTATTTCGACAGCGCCATCGAGCAGATTCCTTTGGCTTTGCATTATTTGGGCAAAGATCCGAACAGCGAAAACCCTGAGGACATCAAAGCCGCCGTCAATATGATGAAAAAAGTGCGTCCCGACATCAAACGCTTTACCTCGTCGGGCTATATCGACGATATGGCGGCCGGCAACCTTTGCGTATCGGTAGGCTATGGCGGTGACCTCAATATTGCCAAAACCCGTGCCAAAGAAGCCGGAAACGGCGTAGAAATCGAAGTATTGACACCGAAAAACGGCGTCGGTATTTGGGTGGATTCGCTGATGATTCCGCGTGATGCGCAAAACGTGGCCAATGCACACAAATACATCAATCACACGCTCAATCCGGAAACGGCGGCCAAAAACGGCAACTATGTGACTTATGCCCCGGCCAGCCGTCCGGCGCGGGATTTGATGGATGAAAAATACACCTCTGACGAATCGATTTTCCCAAGTAAGAAATTGATGGAAAAAAGTTTCATCGTCTCTCCCAAGTCAACCGATGCAAGCAGGCTCAGCGTTCGCCTGTGGCAGGCTTTGAAAGCAGGGCGATAATGAACATTGAAATTTGAATACTCAGGCCGTCTGAAACAGTTTTTCAGACGGCCTGAGTGTTATAATTGTCAACACTTTTCAAATATCCTATCAGGAGAAACAGAGTTATGAACAATTCAGTCATCACCGTCATCGGCAAAGACCGTGTGGGCATTGTGTACGACGTTTCCAAAATTTTAGCGGAAAACCAAATCAATATTCTCAACATCAGCCAACAGCTGATGGACGATTTTTTTACCATGATTATTTTGGTGGATACTTCAAAATGCACCAAATCGCGTCAAGAAGTTTTGGATTTGTTTGCGGAAGAAAGCAAAAAACTCGCGCTTGATATCCGCATGCAAAACGAAGAAATTTTCCAAGCCATGCACCGTATTTAAGTCGGAGGGAGAGCCATGAGTATTCAATCCGGCGAGATTTTAGAAACCGTCAAAATGGTGGCCGACCAGAATTTTGATGTCCGCACCATTACCATCGGCATTGATTTGCACGACTGCATCAGCAGCGATATCAATGTGTTGAACCAAAACATTTACAACAAAATTACCACTGTCGGCAAAGACTTGGTGGCGACGGCAAAATATCTGTCTGCCAAATACGGCGTACCGATTGTGAATCAGCGCATTTCCGTTACGCCGATTGCCCAAATCGCCGCGGCCACTCATGCTGATTCTTATGTCAGCGTGGCGCAAACCTTGGATAAGGCTGCCAAAGCGATAGGCGTGTCCTTTATCGGCGGCTTTTCCGCGCTGGTGCAAAAAGGCATGTCGCCTTCGGACGAGGTGCTGATCCGTTCCATTCCCGAAGCGATGAAGACTACCGATATCGTGTGCAGCTCCATCAATATCGGCAGTACGCGTGCGGGTATCAATATGGATGCGGTCAAGCTGGCAGGCGAGACCATCAAACGCACGGCCGAAATCACGCCCGAAGGTTTCGGCTGCGCCAAAATTGTCGTGTTCTGCAATGCAGTGGAAGACAACCCGTTTATGGCGGGTGCGTTTCACGGTTCGGGCGAAGCGGATGCTATTATCAATGTCGGCGTATCCGGCCCGGGTGTCGTAAAAGCTGCGTTGGAAAATTCAGATGCAACGACATTGACCGAAGTTGCGGAAGTAGTGAAGAAAACTGCTTTCAAAATTACCCGTGTGGGCGAACTCATCGGCCGCGAAGCCTCAAAAATGTTGAATATCCCGTTTGGTATTCTCGACTTATCATTGGCACCAACCCCTGCCGTCGGCGACTCGGTGGCGCGCATTCTTGAGGAAATGGGTTTGAGCGTCTGCGGTACGCACGGCACAACAGCGGCTTTGGCCTTGCTGAATGATGCCGTGAAAAAAGGCGGCATGATGGCTTCCAGCGCGGTCGGCGGTTTGAGCGGCGCATTTATCCCTGTTTCCGAAGACGAAGGCATGATTGCCGCTGCCGAAGCCGGAGTGTTGACGTTGGACAAACTCGAAGCGATGACCGCCGTTTGCTCCGTTGGTTTGGATATGATTGCCGTTCCCGGCGATACGCCTACTCATACCATTTCCGGCATCATCGCCGACGAAGCCGCTATCGGCATGATCAACAGCAAAACCACTGCCGTGCGCATTATTCCGGTTACCGGTAAAACCGTCGGCGACAGTGTCGAGTTCGGCGGCCTGCTGGGCTACGCGCCTGTAATGCCGGTTAAAGAAGGTTCGTGCGAAGTGTTCGTCAACCGAGGCGGCAGAATCCCTGCGCCGGTTCAATCGATGAAGAATTGATTGGATTGATAAATAAAAGGCCGTCTGAAATTGATTTTCAGACGGCCTTTTATGTTTGCAGGCTGATTATTTGAACATATTTTTAATAATGCCCATTACGCTGCGGGAAATGGCGTTGGTGACTTGGCGGTTGATTTGACTGCCGATGGCGTCGGCAACGTTGTAGCCCAACCCTTGGCCGGATTTTTTACGTCCGCCGCTCAAGCCGCCGAGCAGTCCGCCGAGGATGCCTGGATCGGCATTTGCGGCTTCTTTTTCTGCGGCTTTTTGTGCTTTTTCCTGCTCTTTGGCAGCATTTGCGGCTTCTTTTTCAGCGGCTGCTTGGCTGTCTGCTTCGGCTAAGGCTTCAAAGGCGGAATAGTTGTCCACCATGTCTTTGTAGGTCGGATACAAATCGTCGTTTTGGAACAAACGGTTGCGCTCTTCTGCGGCAAGCGGGGTCAAGGAAGATTGCGGCGGCAGGACGAGGGCGCGCTCTACCGGTTCGGGCATACCTTTTTCATCAAGGAAGGAAACGAGGGCTTCGCCGACGCCCAGTTCGGCAATCGCTTCGGCAACTTTGATGTTTGGGTTGCTGCGGAAGGTTTCGGCAGCGGCCTTAACCGCTTTTTGGTCACGCGGCGTGAAGGCGCGCAGGGCGTGTTGTACGCGGTTGCCGAGCTGTCCTAGGATGGTGTCGGGCAAATCGAGCGGGTTTTGGGTGACGAAATATACGCCCACGCCTTTGGAGCGGATCAGGCGCACGACTTGTTCGATTTGTTCGACCAGTGCATTGGCGGCGTTGTCGAACATCAAATGCGCTTCGTCGAAGAACATCACAAATTTCGGTTTGTCCAAATCGCCGACTTCGGGCAGGGTTTCAAACAACTCCGCCAACATCCACAGCAAAAACGCGCTGTACATACGCGGTGAGCGCATCAGTTTTTCGGAGTTGAGGATGTTGATGATGCCTTTACCGTTGTCGGTTTGCATCCAGTCTTGCAGGTTGAGGGAAGGTTCGCCGAAGAATTTTTCTGCACCTTCGTTTTCCAAAGTCAGCAGTTGGCGTTGAATCGCGCCGATACTGGCGGCGGAGACGTTGCCGTATTGCGTGCGGTATTCCGAAGCGTGGTCGGAAACGTGTTTCAGCATGCTGCGCAGGTCTTTCAAGTCCAGAATGTGCCAGCCTCTGTCGTCAGCGACTTTGAACACGAGGTTCAACAGACCTTCCTGCGTGTCGTTCAGATTCATCAGGCGGGCCAAAAGCATAGGGCCCATTTCTGAAACAGTTACGCGTACGGGAATACCGGTTTCGCCGTAAACATCCCAAAAACGCACGGGGAAATTTTGCAGCCAATGTTCGCCTAAATCAAACTCGGCAATGCGTTCGCCCACCTTGCCGCTGGCGGCACCCGCTTGCGCGATGCCCGACAAATCGCCTTTGACATCGACTAAGAATACGGGGACGCCTTCGCTGCTAAAGGCTTCCGCCATGCGGCGCAGGGTCACGGTTTTACCCGTACCGGTCGCACCGGCGATCAAGCCGTGGCGGTTGGCCATTTTACCTTGGATTTCGAGCGTTTTCCCATCGGCACGCGCAATTTGAAATGTAGTCATGATTATTCCTTAGAATCCGTGATGTGAAACAATTTGTTGTCTTAAAAAACAAGCATTTTAACGTTTGCGGCGAGGGGATTCAACCAAGCAAAGTTTCAGACGGCCTTAAGTTTTGCAAAGGTTTTTTTTGCAGTGATTGGATAGGGTTGAAATCTGCTATAATTCCATCCAACACGCAACCGTCTGACAAGGCGGTTGTTTTCTTTGTTTTTTGAATATTTGTTACGAAAGCGAAAATCGGAATGACTGCACAACAAGCCCCTTTGGGCGAAAAAACCATGGCCGTGCTGATGGCGATGTTGGTCGCGCTGATGCCGTTTTCTGTCGATGCCTATCTGCCTGCGATTCCCGAAATGGCGAAGTCGCTGGGTTCGGACATCCACCGCATCGAGCAAAGCTTGAGCTTTTTTATGTTTGGCGTGGCGTTTGGCCAGGTAGTTGGTGGGTCGATTTCGGATATTAAAGGCCGCAAACCGGTCGCCTTGGTGGGCTTGAGCATTTACTTTGCCGCCGTTGTCGGTTTGACGATGGTGAATAATGTCGAGCAGCTGCTGAACTTGCGTGCCGTGCAGGCGTTTGGTGCGGGGATGACCGTGGTGATTTCCGGCGCGATGGTGCGCGATTATTATTCCGGACGCAAAGCCGCACAGATGTTTGCCTTAATCGGCATTATTTTGATGATTGTGCCGCTGATGGCGCCGATGATTGGTGCGGGCTTGCAGAATTTGGGCGGCTGGCGCATGATTTTCGGTTTTCTGGCCTGCTATTCGCTGCTGCTTTGGGGATTGATGTGGTATTTCCTGCCCAAGCCGCACCAAAAAGGCAAAATCAGCATGGACGTGTTCGGCGTGGTGGCCGGCAGGTTTAAACGCGTTTTGAGGACGCGTGCCGCGATGGGCTATCTGTTTTTCCAAGCTTTCAGTTTCGGTTCGATGTTTGCCTTTTTGACCGAATCGTCGTTCGTGTACCAACAACTGTATCATGCTTCGCCAAACCAATATGCTTGGATATTTGCGCTCAATATCATTACCATGATGTCGTTTAACCGCGTTACCGCATGGCGTTTGAAAACCGGTACGCATCCGCAAAACATCCTCAAATGGGGCATTATCGTCCAATTCGTCGCCAATCTACTGATGGCGGTTTTGGTGTTGTTGCTGTCTTTACCGCCTTTGTGGGCTTTGGTGTTGTGCGTGATGTTTTCAGTCGGTACGCAAGGCTTGGTCGGTGCGAACACTCAAGCCTGCTTTATGGGCTATTTTAGCGAAGAGGGCGGCAGCGCAAATGCGGTTTTAGGCGTGTTCCAATCCCTTATCGGCGCATCGGTCGGTATGGCAACGACTTGGCTACATAATGGTTCTGCCTTGGTAATGGCCGGTATGATGTTGAGTTCGACCGTGTGCGGTATCGTACTGTTGTGGGTTTGCTCGCATCAGGCTTGGATGGAAAACGATAAAAAAGAATATGTTTAACCTTCAGGCCGTCTGAAAAACGGTTTCAGACGGCCTCGACTTTATATTGAAGAAATTAACCATGAGTACCAGCAAACAACGCCCCATCGGCGTATTTGATTCCGGCGTCGGCGGCTTGACCAATGTCCGCGCCTTGATGGAACGCCTGCCGATGGAAAACATCATCTATTTCGGCGATACCGCACGCGTTCCCTACGGCACCAAATCCCGCGCCACCATCGAAACCTTCGCCATGCAGATTGTCGATTTCCTGCTGGAAAACGATGTTAAAGCACTCGTCATCGCGTGCAACACCATCGCCGCCGTTGCCGGACAAAAAATCCGCCAAAAAGCAGGCAATATGCCCGTATTGGACGTCATCTCCGCCGGTGCGGAAGCCGCTTTGCAAACCACCAAAAACAACCGAATCGGCATTATCGCGACCAATACCACCGTCAACAGCAACGCCTACGCACGCGCCATCCATTCGCAAAACAACGACACACTGGTGCGCACGCAAGCCGCGCCCCTGCTTGTGCCATTGGTGGAAGAGGGCTGGCTTGATCACGAAGTTACCCGCCTGACCGTGCGCGAATACCTGAAGCCGCTTTTGGCTGACGACATCGACACGCTGGTGTTGGGTTGTACCCACTTCCCACTGCTCAAACCGCTTATCGGCCGCGAAGCGCAAAACGTTACCTTGGTCGATTCCGCCATTACTACCGCCGAAGCCACCGCCAAAGCCTTGGCGCAAGCAGGTTTGCTGAATACAGAAAACGACAATCCGGATTACCGCTTCTACGTCAGCGACATCCCACTGCGCTTCCGCACCATCGGCGAACGCTTTTTGGGCAGAAGTATGGAGCAGATCGAAATGGTTACATTGGGTTGATGGGTAATATTAAAGGCCGTCTGAAATTTCAGACGGCCTTTGCTTTTTTATAGCCAACTCAAACTTAAGCCACGAAATCCAAACCTATGTCCAACGAGCGGCTGCTGTGGGTCAGATAGCCGAGGGCGATGCCGTTCACGCCGGTTTGCGCCACGCGCTTCAGGCGGTCGAAGCCGATGCCGCCCGATGCTTCGCAATAGACGGTGTGGGGGTGGGCGGTTTGCGTGTGGCAGCGGTTTGCGGCTTCTTTCAAGGTTTCGTCGTCCATGTTATCCAGCAAAATCCGTTCCGCGCCCGCCGCGATGGCTTCGTCCAGTTGTGCCAATGTGTCCACTTCGATTTCCACGCAGGTCAACGGTCCGACTGCCTGTTTTGCCTGCTGCACGGCTTGGGCGATACTGCCGCAATAGGCGAGGTGGTTGTCTTTGATGAGCACGGCGTCGTCCAAGCCCATGCGGTGGTTTACGCCGCCGCCCGCCCTAACGGCGTATTTTTGCAGGACGCGCAGCAGGGGGATGGTTTTGCGGCTGCACACGATGTCTGTACCGTATTCGGCGACTTCGGCGACGGCACGCGCGGTGGCGGTGGCGATGCCGCTCAAGTGCGTAAGGTAGTTGAGCGCGGTGCGTTCGGCGGCGAGCAGGGTGCGGGCGTTGCCTTCGACGGCGGCCAGCGTCTGACCTGCGCGGACGGCTTGTCCGTCTTGGATTTCGGCTTGGAAGCGGACGGACGGATCTATCGTCTGAAAGGCGAGGCGCGCCAAGTCTATGCCGGCGATGACACCGTCTTCGCGGCTGACGAGGAAGAGTTTGGCGGTTTTGTCGGGTGCGATGACGGCGGCGGACGTAATGTCGCCGCGCCTGCCCAAATCTTCGCTCAAGGCTTGTTCGATCATAGGGCGCAACAGGGTGTCGGGCAGGGGGAAGAGGGTGTTTTCAGACGGCATGGGGTTTCCTTTGTTGAAAAATATTGGTGTTGCACCGATGGGGTAAAACTTCATTTTATAGTGGATTAAATTTAAACCAGTACGGCGTTGCCTCGCCTTAGCTCAAAGAGAACGATTCTCTAAGGTGCTGAAGCACCAAGTGAATCGGTTCCGTACTATCTGTACTGTCTGCGGCTTCGTCGTCTTGTCCTGATTTTTGTTAATCCACTATAGGCCGTCTGAAAACGGGCTAACGGCTGCCCAGCGGCAGTCCGATGTCCGAAATCAACCTGTCGGGCAGGACGTCGTCGCGGAAGCGGTAAAGCTGCGCGGGACGGCCTTTGCTGCCCGATACGCCGGTATCCGACGGCTCGATGAGGTTTTGCTGCTGAATCTGGCGGCGGAAGTTTTGCTTGTGCAGCAATCTGCCGCTGATGGCTTCGACGCTGTTTTGTAGTTGCAGCAGCGTGAATTCGGGCGGCATCAGTTCGAAAATCACGGGGCGGTATTTGATTTTGGCGCGCAGGCGGGACAGGGCGGTTGCCAACACGCGGCGGTAGTCGTGGCACATGGGCTGCCCCGTGAGCGCGAAGTCGAAGTTTGCCTGCGGCTCGGCGGCTTCCGCTATCAGGCCGCTTTCATACAGCATTTCATAGCGTTGCAAAACGTATTCTTCCGACCAGTTTTCCGGCTCGACCCCCCAACACAAATGAATGCGCTTGAGCCGCTTTTGGCGCACTTCCTCCGTGTCCGCCGAGTTTGCCCAAATGCGCAGGCGGCTGACGATGGCGTCGCGCTGCCCGCCGTCGGTGCGCAAATCTTCCCACGGGAAATAGCCGTAGCAGTCCTGCCATTTCGCATCCGGGTGCAGGATGCTGTCGGCGGCCTCGCGCACCAGCCCCAGATAGCTGACGTACAAGACAGGCAGGCCTTGCTCGTTTTGACGGCGCGTATCGACAAAGGTGTAAAGCTGTTCTACATAACCCATGGGCTGAGATGTCTGCTTGGCGACCCACATCCTGACCCCTGCCTGCAGAGAGTGGCGAAGCGGTGCAAGCAGGCCGTTGGGCAGCAGCGCTCCTTGGGCGACGGTCAAAACCCTCAAGCTGCTGTTTGTAATGGCGATCAGTACAGGAACCAGCTCGACGATACTTTGCGTATTGGCTGCTGTTTCAGGATAGGCATCCATGCGTGGCTTTCATTCAAGAGAAAACCTTATTGTAAACCAAAGCGGTTTTCAGACGACCTTGCATATTATACTCAAGTTGAGCATAATATAAAAACTATTTGAAACATAGACGGCAAACCTTTATGCCGTCTGAAAAACAGCCACAAGGAAACATCATGCAAACCGCCGCCCGCCGCTCGTTCGATTACGATATGCCCCTTATCCAGACGCCGACTTCTGCCTGCCAAATCCGTCAGGCGTGGGCTAAGGTTGCCGACACGCCCGACCGCGAGACGGCAGGCCGTCTGAAAGATGAAATCAAGGCTTTGTTGAAGGAGAAAAACGCGGTCTTGGTGGCGCATTATTACGTTGATCCGCTGATTCAGGATTTGGCTTTGGAAACGGGCGGATGCGTGGGCGATTCGCTGGAGATGGCGCGTTTCGGTGCGGAACACGAAGCCGATACATTGGTGGTGGCGGGTGTGCGCTTCATGGGCGAGAGCGCGAAAATCCTCTGCCCTGAAAAAACAGTGCTGATGCCTGATTTGGAAGCAGAATGTTCTTTGGATTTGGGTTGCCCGGAAGAGGCGTTTTCAGCGTTTTGCGACCAACACCCCGACCGCACGGTGGTGGTGTACGCCAACACTTCCGCCGCCGTGAAAGCGCGTGCCGACTGGGTGGTCACGTCTTCGGTGGCGTTGGAAATCGTGTCGTATTTGAAATCGCGCGGCGAGAAGTTGATTTGGGGACCCGACCGCCACCTCGGCGACTACATCCGCCGCGAAACGGGCGCGGATATGCTGCTGTGGCAGGGTTCGTGCATCGTCCATAACGAATTCAAAGGGCAGGAATTGGCGGCGTTGAAGGCGGAACACCCCGACGCGGTGGTGCTGGTTCATCCCGAATCGCCGCAAAGCGTCATCGAACTGGGCGACGTGGTCGGCTCGACCAGCAAACTACTCAAAGCCGCCGTATCGCGCCCTGAAAAAAAATTCATCGTGGCAACTGACTTGGGCATCCTGCACGAAATGCAAAAGCAGGCGCCCGACAAAGAATTTATCGCAGCCCCGACGGCGGGCAACGGCGGAAGCTGCAAAAGCTGCGCGTTCTGCCCGTGGATGGCAATGAATTCGCTGGGCGGCATCAAACACGCCCTGACAAGCGGGCACAACGAAATCCTGTTGGACAGAAAGCTGGGCGAAGCCGCCAAACTGCCTTTGCAACGTATGCTCGACTTCGCGGCAGGACTGAAGAAAAAAGATGTGTTCAACGGCATGGGGCCCGCCTGATTTGCCGTCCATATTGCCGTTTCAGACGACCTCTCAAACAAGGACAACACCATGCAAACCGATTGCGACGTATTGATTGCCGGAAACGGGTTGGCGGCGCTGACGCTCGCCCTGTCGCTGCCTGAATCGTTCCGCATCGTCATTTTGTGCAAAAACAGGCTGGACGACACCGCCAGCCGCCATGCGCAAGGCGGGATTGCGGCGGCGTGGTCGGCAGAGGACGACATCGAAAAACACGTTGCCGATACCTTGGAAGCGGGCGCGGGTTTGTGCGACGAAGCCGCCGTTCGCACCATCCTGTCGCAGGGCAAACCGGCAATCGAATGGCTGCTGGCGCAGGGCGTGGCGTTCGACCAAAATAATAACGGCCTGCACCTGACGCGCGAAGGCGGGCATACCTGCCGCCGAATCGCCCACGTCGCCGACTACACGGGCGAAGCCGTCATGCAGAGCCTGATTGCCCAAATACGCCGCCGCCCGAACATCCGCGTTTGCGAGCGGCAGATGGCGTTGGACGTTCAAACCGAATCAGGCGCGGCATGCGGACTGACCGTCCTCGACCGCCGAACGCAAGAAACCTACCGCATCCGCGCCCGCCATACCGTACTCGCAGGCGGCGGCTTGGGACAGATTTACGCCGCCACCACTACGCCGCCCGAATGCACGGGCGACGCCATCGCCATGGCGATACGCGCAGGCTGCTCAGTGG
The DNA here is from genome assembly GCF_013267835.1 of Neisseria mucosa. Classification (NCBI taxonomy): domain Bacteria; kingdom Pseudomonadati; phylum Pseudomonadota; class Betaproteobacteria; order Neisseriales; family Neisseriaceae; genus Neisseria; species Neisseria mucosa. Next base: position 1,184,286 of record NZ_CP053939.1, on the reverse strand, counting down.
AAAACCTCGAATTTATCCAATTCCACCCTACAGGCTTGGCAAGGCCGTCTGAAAACGGTCGCACCTTCCTGATTTCCGAAGCTGTGCGTGGCGAAGGCGGCATCCTGACCAACCAATCGGGCGAACGGTTTATGCCGCATTACGACCGCCGCGCCGAACTTGCGCCGCGCGACATCGTTGCCCGTGCCATCGCCGCCGAAATCGCCAAGCAAACTCAAGACTTCGTCTCACTCGACATCAGCCATCAACCCGCAGCGTTTGTCCGTCAGCATTTCCCATCCATCCATCGGTACTGTCTGTCCCAATGCGGCCTGGACATCACGCGCCAAGCCATCCCCGTCCGCCCCGTGCAACACTATACCTGCGGCGGCATCCAAACCGACCCCGGCGGCAGAACCTCCCTGCCGCAGCTCTACGCCTTAGGTGAAACCGCCTGCACAGGATTGCACGGAGCCAACCGCCTCGCCAGCAACTCCCTGCTCGAATGCGTCGTGACCGCCAGACTTGCCGCCCAAACCATCGCGGACGGACAAGCGTTCCAAAACGTACCGTCCAAAAGGTCGTCTGAAAACCCCACCGCCGAAGCAGGCATCTTTTCAGACGACCTCCAAAACACATTCAGCCGCCCCGTCCTGCAAGCGTTCAACCAACGCCATCTGGGCATCCTTCGCAACGATACCAGCCTGCGCCGCGCCATCGCCCAACTGCAGCTTTGGAAGCAAAACCAAACCGAACCGCACACCGCGTCCGAATACGAAAACCGCAACCTACTCGAATGCAGCCTCGCCGTCGCCCAAGCCGCATACGCTAGACGGCAAAACATCGGCGCGCATTTTAATAGTGATTGTTAAGGTTGGCTGGCCAGTAAAAATCGTTCAAATAAATTTGAATAGCATGGTTGAAAAGTTGGTATTCAGTCTTTATGGTTGCGTAAGTTGGGTTATCACTCTGTTTTAAAAGCAGAAAGGCCGTCTGGAATGTTTTTCAGACGGCCTTTTACTTCCTTAATATTTTATCTGCCCGACTGTTCCCACACGGTTTGCAGGTAGGTGTAGGTCAGCTCTGAGGTGCCGGACACCAGCGCGATGTCGCTGCCCAAGTCTTCAGCTTTGCCCACGCCGATGGGCAAGGAGCCGGCGGCTTTGATGGCGGCGACGCCGGCTGCTGCGTCTTCGATGCCGATGCAGCGGCGGATGTCCGCGCCCACGCCCTCGGCGGCGGCGAGGAAGATGTCGGGGGCGGGTTTGGAATGTGCGACGGCGGCAGGGTCGGCAATGGCGTCGAAGAAGTGGGTCAACCCCATGCGTTCGAGCAGGAATGGGCCGTTTTTACTGGCGGACGCGAGGGCGATTTTTTTGCCGTTTGCTTTCAATGTTTCCAGCAGGGGCAAAATGCCGGGATACACGTCTTCGGGTTTGACTGCCTGAATCATCTCGACGTAGTTGTCGTTTTTACGGCGGGTCAGTTCGGCGAACTCGGCTTCGCTGACGGTTTTGCCGCCGTGCGCGAGGATGCGTTTGAGCGAATCGTCGCGTGACACGCCTTTGAGCTGCTCGTTAAACTTGCGGTCGATGCTGATACCCAGTTCTTCGGCGAGCTTTTTCCATGCGCGGTAGTGGTATTCGGCGGTGTCGGTGATGACGCCGTCGAGGTCAAAGAGCACTGCGGTGAAAGTCATTTTGCGCCCTCCTTATTTTTCCAACGCGGCAGTGTGGCTGCCGTTGAGCGTGATGTCTTTGCCATACACCTGCAAATCGAGCGGTTCGCCTTTGAGCAGGGTGAAGACGACGTTTTCTTTGCCGACGGCGACTTTAATCAGACGGCCGCGGTAGTTGATATGGAAGGCGTAGCCTGTCCATGCGCTCGGCAGGAACGGTGAAAAGCTGAGTTTGCCGCCCCAGGTTTTCATTTGGGCGAAACCTTGGACGATGGCGAGCCACGAGCCGGTCATGGAGGTGATGTGCAGGCCGTCTTCGGTGTCGTTGTTGTAGTTGTCCAAGTCTAGGCGGGCGGTGCGTTGGTACATTTCCACGGCTTTTTCTTCTTTGCCCAGTTCGGCGGCAAGGATGGCGTGGATACAAGGCGACAGCGAGCTTTCATGCACGGTCATCGGTTCGTAGAAGTCGAAGTTACGGCGTTTTTCGTCGATATTGAAACGGTCGCCGAAGAAGTAGATGCCTTGCAATACGTCTGCCTGTTTGATGAAGGGCGAACGCAGGATTTTGTCCCACGACCATTTCTGGTTGAGCGGCAAATCGTCGGGCGAAAGCGCGGACACGGGGCGGATGTCTTTGTCGAGGAAGCCGTCGTGTTGGACGAATACGCCGAGTTCTTCGTCATGCGGACGGTACATATTCGCGCTGATGTCCGCCCATTTTTCCAACTCGGCGGCACTCACGTTCAAATCGGGGCGCGGATATTTCGCCAAGGCTTCGCGGGTGTAGTCCAATACCCATGCGGCGAGGGTGTTGGTGTACCAGTTGTTGTTGATGTTGTTTTCGTATTCGTTCGGGCCGGTTACGCCGTGAATCATGTATTTGCCGTTGCGTTTGGAGAAATGGACGCGGTCTGCCCAGAAGCGGGACACTTCGACCAAGACTTCCAAGCCTTCTTTGGCAAGATAGCTTTCATCGCCGGTGTAGTTGGTGTAGTTGTAGATGGCGTAAGGAATTGCGCCGTTGCGGTGGATTTCCTCGAAGGTGATTTCCCATTCGTTGTGGCACTCGATGCCCGTAAAAGTCACCATCGGATAGAGTGCGCCCGCCAAGCCCTGTTCGCGCGCGTTGTGTTGCGCCTGCGGCAGTTGGTTGCGGCGGTATTGCAGCAGGTTGCGGGTAACTTCAGGTTCTGCCAGTGCGAGGTAGAGCGGTACGGCGTAGGCTTCGGTATCCCAATAGGTCGCGCCGCCGTATTTTTCGCCGGTAAAGCCTTTGGGGCCAATGTTCAGGCGCGCGTCTTCGCCGTAGTAGGTGGAGAACAGTTGGAACAGGTTGAAACGGATGCCTTGTTGCGCTTCGTCGCTGCCTTCGATGACCACGTCGGCAATTTCCCAACGATGCAGCCAGCCTGCTTTGTGCGCGTCCAGTAAGGTTTCAAACGCAACGCCTGCGATTTTTTCCGACAAGGCACGACCTGCGGCTTTCACGGCTTCCAAGCCCTGATAATCGCGGCTGGTGGTAACAATCACGCGTTTTTCAAAAGTTTCGGGCGTGCCGCCGACTTCGGCTTGGAAAGAATTAGAGACCTGCCAGTCGGTTTGGCTGCCGCCGAGGGCTTTGAAGCTGCCGGCGAAGGTTTGCTCGGCGTTGACGATGAATTGTTCTACGCCGAAAGGGTTGGCAACGGTTTGGGTGGCAATGTAGGAGCGGTCGTCTGAAACTCCTTTGTCCAATACCTGCCAGAATTTTTCTTCGTAGTTGGAGTCTTCGTTTTTCACGTCGGCATCGATGATGGAATCAATGCGGACTTGGTGGGTTTTGTCGTCAACGGATACGGCTTTCCAGCGGATGAGAGCCAGCTCTTTTTGCGCGACGGACAGGAATTTGCACACATCGAAACGCACGCCGAATACGGTGAACGAGCGGAGCAACACGCCGTGCTGCATATCGAGTTCGACGGAGAAGCCGGCAACGTCGTTTTTCGCCAAGTCCACTTCTTGACCATCGACAAAGATTTTGACTTTGCTGAAATTGAGCGCATTGATGGCTTTGCCGAAATATTTAGGATAGCCGTTTTTCCACCAGCCGACGCGGGTTTTGTCGGGGAACCACACGCCGGCGATGTAGGTACCCAAGTGACTGTCGGCGGAATAGGTTTCTTCAAAGTTGCCGCGCATACCCATATAGCCGTTGCCCAAGCTGGTCAGGCTCTCTTGCAGCCGTTTGTGTTCTTTTTCCAGTTTTGCCGAACGCAGCGTCCAAGGGCTGATTTCCATGATTCTTGTATACATTTATGAAGCTCCTGTTATTAAAATTGTAAGTTCGGCAAAGGTTTCAGACGGCCTTTGCCGATGGTATTGATGGATTATTCGCCGTAGGTCTCTTTAATCAGACATACTGAGAAGGCTCCCAGCAGCAATACCGCGCCTGCAACCAAGAACATGGTTGCTTGATGGCTGCCCAGCATAGGGAAGAGGATAAAGCTCAGCAGGGAGGCGACGATCTGAGGCATACAGATAGAGCCGTTAAACAGACCCAAATAAGTACCCATGTGTTTGCCGGAGAGGGCATTGGTTACAATCGTCAAAGGATAGGTAATGATACCGGCCCACGCAATACCGATTAAGGTATAAGACAACACCAGCGCGTATTGATTGCTGATGAAGAAAACGGAGAAGAAACCGAGCGCACCCAAAGCCAAGCAACCGAAATAACCAGCTTTATGGTATTTATTCGGTACTTTTGCCAGAATAAACGAACAGATGACGGCAGCAATGGATTGTACCGCCGCCAAAACGCCGTACCAGTTGCCTGCTTCTTGGTAGCCTACGGAGGAGGCATCGGTTGTCTGCCAAACGTTTTCTGCAATCGCACCTGCCGAGTAAGTCCACATATATTGGAAGGCGAACCAACAGAAGAATTGTACCAAAGTCACCGTCCAAAACGCTTTAGGTGCGGTTTTTAAGAGTTCGAACCAGTTGGCTTTTTCCTGATTTGCAGCCACGTCGATGCCGTGGTAGCGGGCGTAGGTTTCCGGATCATACTCTTTGACTTTGAAGATGGTGAACGCACTGGTAATAATCAGTAAGGCTGCGCCCACATAGAATGCTACGACCACGGTCTGCGGCACGACGCCTTTTTCGGCCGTGTTCGCCAAACCGATATACGCAAACACAAACGGCAGAATCGCCGCCACAACCGCGCCCGTATTCGCTAAGAAACTTTGAATCCCGTAGGCGTAGCTTTTCTGCTCCTCGTTGACCATGTCGCCGACCATCATTTTAAACGGCTGCATTGCCATATTGGAGGATACGTCCAACAGCGCAATCATCAGCGCGCCAAACGACAAAGCCGCCAAAGAAGCGTAGCCAAAACCGAAGCTGCCTGAGTTCGGCATCAGAATCATGACGATAACCGCAATCAGCGTGCCGTAAAGCAGATAGGGCAGACGACGGCCGCCCAAGCGCGGCATCCAAGTGCGGTCTGAGTAGTAGCCCACAATCGGCTGAACCAACATACCGGCCAATGGGGGCAGAATGAAAAACCAGCCCAAATTATGCGGGTCAGCGCCTAAAGTTTGAAAAATTCGGCTCATTTGCGAACTTTGCAGGGTAAAGGCCGTCTGAACGCCGAGATAGCCGAAGCTCAGCATCCAAATCGTACTTTTTGCCAGTGACGGCAAACCTTGTTTTGCTGTTTTTTGCGTATTTTCCGACATGAGGTAAATCCTTTTTTTAAAAAGTATTTTTATTGAGAAATCTGAAAGGTTCCTTGGTGTGGTGTTCTCTGTTGTTATTATTTTGTGTACGTACTTTCAAGGATATAGGTGCATTTTATGAAGCGCGCCGGATATTGGCAATGCCAGTTCAAGGATAAACTGGCTTAAATCAAATTTTTTGCGCTTTGGCATTGATACCGTCGGGCAATGAGGGTATCGGTTCGGCGCGGTGTATATTTTGATCTTATTTCTATTTTAAGACGGCATTTGAACAAGCAAGTATTTGGGCAATAGGTTAAAATGGGCCGTCTGAAATTTGTTTGACGGAAACGAGAAAACTATGTCCCAACAATACGTCTATTCTATGCTGCGCGTGAGCAAGGTTGTGCCGCCGCAAAAAACCATTATTAAAGACATTTCCCTTTCATTCTTTCCTGGTGCAAAAATCGGTTTGCTCGGTTTGAACGGTGCGGGTAAATCTACTGTACTGCGGATTATGGCGGGCGTGGATAAAGAATTTGAGGGCGAAGCCGTGCCGATGGGCGGCATTAAAATCGGCTACCTGCCGCAAGAGCCTGAGCTTGATCCTGAGAAAACCGTGCGCGAGGAAGTGGAAAGCGGTTTGGGCGAAGTAGCTGCTGCACAAAAACGCTTGGAAGAAGTGTATGCCGAGTATGCCAATCCTGATGCGGATTTTGACGCATTGGCGGAAGAACAAGGCCGTTTGGAAGCGATTATTGCGGCTGGTTCATCTACCGGTGGCGGTGCGGAACACGAATTGGAAATCGCTGCCGACGCGCTGCGCCTGCCTGATTGGGATGCTAAAATCGGCAATTTGTCCGGCGGTGAAAAACGCCGTGTGGCTTTGTGCAAACTCTTGTTGAGCAAGCCCGATATGCTTTTGCTGGACGAGCCGACCAACCACTTGGATGCGGAATCGGTCGAATGGCTGGAGCAATTTTTGGTGCGCTTCCCCGGTACAGTCGTTGCCGTAACACACGACCGCTACTTTCTCGATAACGCTGCCGAATGGATTTTGGAACTCGACCGCGGACACGGCATTCCGTGGAAAGGCAATTACTCGTCTTGGCTGGAGCAGAAAGAAAAACGTTTGGAAAACGAGGCGAAGTCTGAAGCTGCACGCGTGAAGGCGATGAAGCAGGAATTGGAATGGGTGCGCCAAAATGCCAAAGGCCGCCAAGCCAAGTCTAAAGCGCGTTTGGCTCGTTTTGAAGAAATGAGCAACTACGAATACCAAAAACGCAACGAAACTCAGGAAATCTTTATCCCTGTTGCCGAGCGTTTGGGTAACGAAGTGATTGAATTTGTGAACGTTTCCAAATCGTTCGGCGATAAAGTGCTGATTGATGATTTGAGCTTCAAAGTACCTGCTGGTGCGATTGTCGGCATCATCGGTCCGAACGGCGCGGGTAAATCGACGCTGTTCAAAATGATTTCGGGCAAAGAGCAGCCTGATTCCGGCGAAGTGAAAATCGGCCAAACCGTAAAAATGAGCTTGATTGACCAAAGCCGCGAAGGTTTGCAAAACGACAAAACCGTGTTCGACAACATCGCTGAAGGCCGCGACATTTTGCAGGTTGGTCAGTTTGAAATTCCAGCCCGCCAATATTTGGGACGCTTCAACTTCAAAGGCAGCGACCAAAGTAAAATCGCGGGTCAATTGTCTGGTGGTGAACGCGGTCGTCTGCACTTGGCAAAAACTTTGTTGAGTGGCGGCAATGTGTTGCTGCTGGACGAACCGTCTAACGACCTCGACGTGGAAACCCTGCGCGCGCTGGAAGATGCATTGCTGGAATTTGCCGGCAGCGTGATGGTGATTTCTCACGACCGCTGGTTCCTCGACCGTATTGCTACGCATATCTTGGCTTGTGAAGGCGACTCTAAATGGGTGTTCTTTGATGGCAACTATCAGGAATACGAAGCCGACAAGAAACGCCGTTTGGGCGAAGAGGGCGCAAAACCGAAACGTATCCGTTATAAACCGGTAACGCGTTAATTAGGTTTGAACCAAAAGGCCGTCTGAAACTTTTAATGTTTCAGACGGCCTTTTATTTTTGATGTTTATGATTGTTTTCTTAATTGCGGATGGTTTTCCAATGTATCAATGATGATTTCAATCATGCGTGGGGCAGTTTGCGCCAAATCGAAGCCTTGACCTGAAGAAAGCCAGCGCCAAATCAAGCCGTCTAATGAAGACTTGATGAAGATGACTGCCATATCGATATCTAAATTATCCGCCAACGCTTTTTGTTGTACCTCATCAGTCAGGACAGCAACGATTTTTTCACGCCATAGCGATTGGTGTTTTTTAGCGATGGCAATAACCGCCTCGTTTTGCTCGGTGTGTTCGCATTTTAAAAACAAAATGCTGTGGAATTTATAGTGAAGCTCGTTGTGTTGCAGGCGCTCGAAAAAACGGGTCAGGGTCAGTTGGAAGCTTGACCAAGCCTGTTCGTTATTATTGTTCGAGTCTTCTTTTATGCAGCTTTCGATGTCGTCGCAAATCCGTTGGAACAAGGCGTCAAACAAATCTTCTTTGTTTTTGAAATGCCAATACAGCGCGCCGCGCGTTACGCCTGCGGCTTGGGCGATTTCGTTAAGCGAGGTGCGGGCAATGCCTTTCTGATAAAACGTATCCAATGCGGCAAGCATGAGATATTCTTTGGTTTTTAAGGCTTCGGTTTTGGTTCTTCTCATAGTTGTTTTGTAGGAAATGTAAATTTATGGTTCGGATTATAAAAAATTACTTCTGAACATGCAAGAATGTATGTATAATTTAATTCAATACTTGATAGTGTTTCTCAACACTATATAATCAGTCTGTTTTTCATAAAAGCAGGCAATTTCAGTTTGTGAAATATGAGATCAAACTAATCGATTTTTAATTAGTCAAACCTTTATTTATCATAGAGATAGGAAAATTATGGCTCTTTATGCTTCTAAAATGATGCGTGTCGTATCGATTGCGGCGGCTACTGCATTGGCGCTTTCTGCTTGCGGCAAAGGCGATGAGAAGGCAGCCGGCCAACAGGCGCAAGGCAGTCAGCAACAGCAAAATCAACCTGCCCCTGAAGTCCGCGTGGTTACCGTGCATCCGGAAACCGTTGCATTGACAACCGAGTTGCCGGGCCGTCTGGAATCGTTGCGTACTGCCGAAGTTCGCGCCCAAGTCGGCGGTATTTTGCAAAAACGCCTGTTCCAAGAAGGCAGCTATGTGCAAGCCGGTCAGCCTTTGTACCAAATCGACAGCTCAACTTATGAAGCAAACTTAGAAAGCGCACGCGCCCAGTTGGCGAGTGCGCAAGCGACTTTGGCTAAAGCGAATGCCGACTTGGCCCGCTACAAACCGCTGGTTGCCGCCGATGCCATCAGCCAACAAGAATACGATGCGGCCGTAACCGCCAAGCGTTCAGCAGAGGCAAGCGTCAAATCTGCACAAGCAGCCATCAAATCTGCCGGTATCAGCCTGAACCGCTCCCGCATTACTGCGCCGATTTCCGGCTTTATCGGTCAATCTAAAGTTTCTGAAGGTACGCTGTTGAATTCCGGTGATACTACTGTTTTAGCTACGATCCAACAAACCAATCCGATGTATGTCAACGTTACCCAGTCTGCGAGTGAGGTCATGAAACTGCGTCAACAGGTTGCCGAAGGCAAATTGTTGGCGGCAAACGGCGCGATTGCAGTGGATATCAAATTTGACGACGGTACCGTTTACCCTGAAAAAGGCCGTCTGCTGTTTGCAGATCCGACTGTCAACGAAACAACCGGTCAAATTACCTTGCGCGCCGCCATTCCTAACGACAGAAATATCTTGATGCCGGGCTTGTATGTGCGCGTGTTGATGGAGCAAGTGGCAGTAGATAATGCATTTGTAGTGCCGCAACAAGCAGTTACCCGCGGTTCGCAAGATACTGTGATGGTAGTGAATGACAAGAGCGAAATGGAAGCGCGTGTCGTGACCATTGCCCAACAGCAAGGCACCAACTGGGTGATCACAGACGGCCTGAAAGACGGCGACAAAGTGGTTGTCGAAGGTACCAGCATTGCCGCTATGTCAGGTGCTAAAAAGGTAACGCCGAAAGAATGGACGCCGCCTGCAAACGCCGCAGCGGCAACCCCGGCAGTTTCAGACGGCCAAGCTGCATCCGAGGCCAAGCCTGAAGCTAAAGCTGCATCTGAAGCCAAATAAGGAACGCATGAATGTCTAAGTTTTTTATTGACCGCCCCATCTTTGCATGGGTTATTGCGATTTTTATCATCGCAGCGGGTATTTTCGGCATTCAAAAACTGCCGATTTCCCAATATCCGTCCGTTGCTGCACCGACTATTACTTTGCGCGCTACTTATCCGGGCGCTTCGGCTCAGGTAATGGAAGACAGCGTACTGGCCGTTATCGAACGTAATATGTACGGTGTGGAAGGTTTGGACTATATGACGACTTCTGCCAATTCCAGTGGCAGCGGCAGCGTCAGTCTGACGTTTACACCGGAAACCAATGAAGATTTGGCGCAGGTAGACGTGCAGAACAAATTGTCGGAAGTGTTGTCCACATTGCCGTCTACCGTACAGCAATATGGTGTAACCGTATCTAAAGCGCGTTCCAACTTCTTGCAAGTGGTCATGCTTTCTTCTGAAAAGCAATCCATTGAGGAAATGAACGATTACGCCCAGCGCAATATCATTCCTGAACTGCAGCGTATTGACGGGGTAGGGCAGGTACAATTGTTTGGTGCGCAACGCGCCATGCGTATTTGGGTTGACCCGAAAAAACTGCAAAACTACAACCTGTCTTTTGCAACGGTAACCAATGCGCTTGCGACACAAAATATCCAAATTTCTGCAGGCTCTATCGGTTCTTTGCCGGCGGCTGCAGGTCAGACTATTTCAGCAACTGTGACGGCGCAAGGTCAGCTGAGCACTGCTGAAGAGTTTGGCAACATCATTTTGGTATCCAATACCGATGGTTCTAATGTCTATCTGAAAGACGTTGCCAAAGTCAGCTTGGGTATGCAGGATTATTCTTCTTCCACCCGCTTGAACGGTGTGAACACCACCGGTATGGCAGTGATGTTGTCTAACAGCGGTAACGCTTTGGCAACGGCGACTGCCGTGAAAGAAAAAATGGCGGTTTTGCAGAAGTATTTTCCAGACGGCATGAGCTGGAAAATTCCTTACGATACTTCCAAATTTGTGGAAATTTCGATTGAGAAAGTGATCCATACACTTTTGGAAGCCATCGTATTGGTATTCTTGGTGATGTATCTCTTCCTGCAAAATATCCGCTATACGCTGATTCCGACTATTGTCGTGCCGATTTCCCTGTTGGGCGGTTTTGCCTTTATCTCATATATGGGTATGTCGATTAACGTATTGACCATGTTTGCGATGGTATTGGTAATTGGTATTGTGGTCGATGATGCGATTGTGGTCGTTGAAAACGTTGAGCGTATTATGGCGAGCGAAGGTCTGTCGCCTAAGGCTGCAACCAAAAAAGCGATGGGTCAGATTTCCGGCGCGGTGATCGGTATTACTGCCGTGTTGATGTCCGTATTTGTGCCGCTGGCGATGTTTAGCGGTGCAACCGGTAACATTTACAAACAGTTTGCCTTGACTATGGTGGCATCGATCGGCTTCTCCGCATTTCTTGCCTTGACGCTGACTCCGGCATTGTGTGCCACCATGCTCAAACCGATTCAGAAGGGTCATCACGAAGAGAAAAAAGGTTTCTTCGGTTGGTTTAACAAGAAATTCGACAACTGGACACACGGCTACGAAGGCTGGGTAGCCAAAGTCTTGCGCAAGACTTTGCGCATGATGGTTGTCTATATCGGTTTGACTGTTGTGGGCGTATTCCTGTTTATGCGTCTGCCGACTTCCTTCTTGCCGACTGAAGACCAAGGTAACTTGATGTTGAGCGTACAGCTGCCTGCCGGCGCGACCAAAGAGCGTACCGATGCAACTTTGGCTCAAATCACTCAACTGGCGAAATCTGTACCTGAGATCGAGAACATTGTTACCGTTTCCGGCTTTAGTTTTAGCGGTTCCGGCCAAAACATGGCTTTGGGCTTTGTCATTCTGAAAGACTGGAGCGAACGTACTGCTCCGGGCAGCGATGTGACTTCTATTTCCGGTAAGTTGACCGGCATGATGATGGCTACGCTGAAAGACGGTTTCGGTTTGGCGATTGTGCCTCCTGCCATTATGGAATTGGGTACAGGCTCCGGCTTGACGATTTACCTGCAAGACCGTAACAACAGCGGCCATGCCGCATTATTGGCCAAGCGCAATGAGTTGATTGACAAAATGCGCAAAAGCGGTTTGTTTAACCCAAGTACCGTTCGTGCGAGCGGTTTGGAAGATGCGCCGCAGTTGAAAATCGACATCGACCGCTCTGCCGCAGCAGCACAAGGTATTTCGTTCTCTGACATCCGTACTGCTTTGGCTTCTGCTTTGGGTTCGTCTTATGTAAACGACTTCCCGAATCAAGGCCGTCTGCAACGCGTGATGGTACAAGCTGATGCGAGTGCCCGTATGCAGCCTGCCGATATTCTGAACCTGACTGTACCGAATAAATCCGGCGTTGCCGTACCGCTTTCTACCATTGCTACTGTTTCTTGGGAAAACGGTATGGAACAAAGCGTCCGCTTCAATGGTTATCCGGCAATGGAGCTTTCCGGCTCGCCTGTTAATGGCGTGTCTTCCGGTCAAGCCATGGCTGCGGTACAGCAAATGGTTGATGACATGGGTGGCGGTTACAGTCTGGAATGGGGAGGCCAGTCTCGTGAAGAGGCTAAAGGCGGCTCGCAAACTGTCGTATTGTACGCATTGGCCGCTGCCGCTGTATTCTTGGTATTGGCTGCTTTGTACGAAAGCTGGTCTATCCCGTTGGCGGTTATCCTTGTGATTCCGTTGGGCTTGATTGGCGCGGCATTGGGTGTGACTGGCCGTAACATGTTTGAAGCATTACTGGGCAGTATTCCGGCATACGCCAACGATATCTACTTCCAAGTCGGTTTCGTTACGGTGATGGGTTTGAGTGCGAAAAACGCGATTTTGATTATCGAGTTTGCCAAAGACCTGCAAGCGCAAGGCAAGAGCGCGCTTGAAGCTGCGCTTGTCGCCGCACACTTGCGTTTCCGTCCGATTATCATGACTTCGTTTGCCTTCATCTTGGGCGTGGTACCGCTTTATGTTGCCAGCGGTGCCAGCTCCGCCAGCCAACGTGCGATTGGTACGACCGTGGTCTGGGGTATGTTGATCGGTACGATTCTGTCTGTGTTCTTTGTGCCTTTGTTCTATGTGGTTGTGCGCAAATTCTTTAAAGAAACCGCACACGAGCATGAGATGGCCGCCAAACACGCCGCTGAAGCCGGCATGATTGAAGACGGTAAACAAGATTCAGACAAGCACTAAAGCAAAGGCCGTCTGAAAAATTTTCAGACGGCCTCAAAATGCTAAAGGATTCTAAAATGAAGAAGATTACATTCAAACCTGTACTGACCGCCGTTGCCGCCGCCGTGGCTTTGTCGGCCTGTACCATGATGCCGAAATATGAGCAGCCTCAAGTTGCCGTGGCCGATACGTTTAAATACGACACTGTTGACGACGGTATCCGTGCAGCCGAATTGGGTTGGCAAGATTACTTTGCCGATCCTCGCCTTCACCGCCTGATCGACATCGCATTGGAACGCAATACCGATTTGCGTACAGCCGCGCTGAATGCGGAAATCTACCGCAAGCAATACATGATTGCGCGTAATAATTTGTTGCCAACCGTCAATGCCAGCGGTACAGGTTCGCGTCAAGGCAGTTTGAGTGGCGGCAGCGTTAGCAGCCAATACAGCGTGGGTTTGGGCGCAGCCTCTTATGAGCTTGACCTCTTCGGCCGTGTCCGCAGCACCAGCGAAGCCGCGTTGCAAGGTTATTTTAATGTGGCCGCAAACCGCGATGCCGCCCATCTGACCCTGATTTCTACCGTTGCCAAAGCCTACTTTAACGAACGCTACGCGGAAGAAACCATGGCATTGGCACAACGCGTATTACAAACCCGTGAAGCGACTTACAAGCTCTCGCAATTACGCCATAAGGCCGGCGTGATTTCCGCCGTTGATTTGCACCAACAGGAAGCGCTGATTGAATCGGCCAAAGCCGATTACGCATCTGCGGTAAAAAACCGCGAGCAAGCGCGAAATTCCTTGGCTATGTTGATTAATCAACCTTTGCCTGAAGACTTGCCTGCCGGTTTGCCTTTGAACAAACAGTTCAAAATGACCAAACTGCCTGCCGGTTTGAGTTCGGACCTGTTGCTCAACCGTCCGGATATCCGTGCGGCCGAACACGCGCTCAAACAAGCCAATGCCAATATCGGCGCGGCACGTGCGGCGTTTTTCCCACGTATCAGCCTGACCGGTTCTGTCGGTACAGCTTCCGGCGAGCTGAGCGGTCTGTTTAAGAGCGGTACGGGTATTTGGGCTTTTGCACCGTCAATTACTCTGCCTATCTTTGACTGGGGCACAAACAAAGCCAATCTTGACGTAGCCAAACTGCGCCAACAGGCACAAATCGTTGCTTATGAAGCCGCTGTTCAATCCGCATTCAAAGATGTTTCCAATGCGTTGGTTGCACGCGAACAGCTGGATAAAAGCTATGCAGCTTTGAGCAAACAAAGCCGTGCCTACAACGACAGCCTGCGCCTCATCAGCCTGCGCTACAAACATGGCGTATCCAGCGCATTGGATTTGTTGGATGCCGAACGCAGCAGTTACGGCGCAGAAACTGCTCTTTTAGCCAATCAGCTGACCCGTCTGGAAAACCTTGCCGACTTGTATAAAGCGCTTGGCGGCGGTTTGAAACGCGAAACCAAAGCTGCCGAATAAGTTTTGTCAGCTAAAATCAAGAGGCCGTCTGAAACATTTAGGTTTCAGACGGCCTTTTTGTTAAACAGTGATTTTAAACTTTTAATTTCTCGCTTAAAGAACCGACATAGGCTGCGCGTTCGTTACGGCTGAGTTCGGGCTGGTGTGTGTTGAGCGAAGACCATTTGCGGTTGCTGCGTGCTTTGTTGAGTTCGCTTGGCAGTTTGGCCGCATTCCATGGCGCTTTGCGTTCGTTTAGCTCGATATGCGATTGGGCGGCATGGCCGCGCGTTTGCAAGACGTGCAACAAATCCAGCGCGCGTGCGGCGAGCAGGGTAAGGGTTTCCGGATCGGTATGCAGGGTTTGTCGGCCGTTGATTTTGTCGGTGATGTCTTGGGCGTTGGGCAAAATGCCGCCCAACAGGCCGCCGATGGCCGTACCCAAACCAAGCGAACCGCCAAGCGTGGCAATGTCCAAGCCTAGGCCGATGAGTGCGCCTGCGGTTGCGCCAGTACCGGTACGGATGCCGTAATGTTTGAGCAATTCGCTGTCAAACGGATCTTGTTTGAAGGCTTTGGGCATCCATGTGCTGTCGCTGCCGACTTCGTCGTGATAGAAGCGGTAAAGTGTGAACAGGCGTTGTTGCATTTGTCGCTCAAGTTGGCGGATTTCCGATTGCATGACTTCCAAAGTCGGGGCAGGGTCGTCGTTTTCGGCAATTTCTTGGGTAAATGCGGCGGCATCCAGCAGAAAATCGGCAATTTCACGGCGCGCTTCCGTATCCAGCCGTTGCCACTCGCGACGGCGCATATTGATGAGGCGGTCGAGGATGTCGCGCTTAGGTAACATGGTGGCAAGGTTGTCCCACAATCGGATTTCGCCTTCAAAGTCAAACGCAACGGTATCGAAACCGGCGTAAACATGCAGGGCGCGGCGGGCGAGCATATTGGTCCAAGCAGTCAGGTCTTGATTTTGGGTGAAGTTGAACACGGGCATGATGGGCTTGGCACACCAAGACAAAATGGTCAGCTCGTCTTTGTATTTGTTAAGGACTGGCTCCCGTGCATCGATGACATACATGGCCATGTCGCTTTGCATGACTTGGCGCAGCACTTTGGCCTCTTGGTTGAATTCGTGATGCGCTTCATGGTTGTTGAGGAATTGCTGAATGCGCTCGATGCCGTCATCGCGTGCGGATGTGTGGGTTTCCAGCCAGTCCAACACGCCGCCGGCATCTTCAAGGCCGGGTGTGTCGTAGAGGTAAACTAGGCTGTCGTCACCGTCGTTGATGAGGGCTTCTTCGACATGGCGCGTGGTAGATGGCGCGTTTTTCACTTCGCCGAAGGTACTGTCGCGCAAAAGCGTACGTAAGAGTGAGGTTTTGCCTGTGTTGGTATGGCCGACGACGGCAAGGGAAAGTGGGGTGGTCATGGTTGTGGGTTGGGACGGATATGGGCTATGAATGTGTGAGTATGGGGCTGTTTGCCTACAGTGGCAATATGTGTTTCAGACGGCCCTAAATTTCCTTTATATATGGGCGAAAATAGCCAGAAAAAGAGGGGAATAGCGGATTTGTTGTTTTTTGGCAAAATGCTTGAAAATAGGTAGGAAAACAGTTGACAGTCGGGTAGAAGGCTAGGATAATTCGCGCCGTTGAGTTGCTTGATGCAGCTTGATTTTTCTCCTCTATTTCTCCTTTGTAGACTTGGCACACATTCTATCGGATGTGTGCATTTTTTTTTGCCTGTTTAAAACAAAGGCCGTCTGAATGTTGTAATATTTCAGACGGCCTCTGTTGGTTGAATGGAATTAGATGTCTAATACTACTTCTTCTTTGACTTCTTCCATTACGACATAGCTGCGGCTTTCGGCTGCTGCCGGCAGTTGCAGCAGGATATTGCCGAGCATATCGCGATAGGCGGACATATTGGGCAGGCGGACTTTGATGAGGTAGTCGTATTCGCCGGAGACCAAGTGGCATTCCAAAATTTGCGGAATCTTCAGCACTTCGCGTTTGAAGTCTTCAAAAATATTGCCGGATTTGGAACGCAGTTTCAGTTCGACAAAGACCAAGAGGCTTTGACCTAAGGCATGTGGATTCAGATGGGCGTGATAGCCGGTAATGAGGTTGTCGCGTTCCAAGCGGCGGACGCGTTCGGTTACCGGCGTAGTGGAGAGGCCGACTTTTTCAGCCAATTCGGTCATGGGGATGCGTGCGTTTTGTTGCAGGAGCTTGAGAATTTTTAAGTCGGTTTTGTCGAGTTCTTTCATGGCTTTGATGCTTGTCGTTTTCAATTTGGATGACATCATAACCTTAAAACAGGCTCAGAAGAAGCATAAATCCTTAAAGGTAAGGCAAAAGGAAGATATTAATCTTGTGTATTTCATGGAATCCTGTATGGTTTTTGACCTATAATATTCGCTTCAAAGTAATAGGGCAGGCCGTCTGAAACGGATGCCGATAAGAGGAATACATTATGCGTCCGCTCAATGCGCAAATCCGTTTGGATAATTTACGTCAAAATTATCGTTTTCTCAAAGAGTTGCACGGCAATAAATTGTTGGCTGTGATTAAGGCCGATGCTTACGGGCATGGTGCGGTCAGATGTGCACACGCGTTGGCGGATATTGCCGACGGCTTTGCGGTGGCAACGGTAGATGAAGGCGTGGAATTGCGTCAAAACGGCATTAAAAACCCGATTGTTTTATTGGAAGGCGTGTTTGAGGCTGCAGAGTATGCGGATGTTGACCGTTATGATTTGTGGCCGGCAATCGGCAGTCAATGGCAGTTGGAGGCGTTTGCACATCATGAGTGGCAACGTCCGACAACCGTATGGCTGAAAATGGACTCTGGTATGCACCGTGCCGGTTTCTTTCCGCATAACTATGCCGCCGCCTATACGGCATTGAAACAATCCGAATCGGTTGAAAACATTGTGAAATTCAGCCATTTTGCCTGTGCGGACGAGCCGGAAAACGGCATGACTGAAATGCAGCTTGAAGCGTTTGATTTGGCGTGTGAGGGTTTGGAAGGCGAAGAGAGCTTGGCCAATTCCGCCGCGATTTTGAACGTGCCTGAAGCGCGCCGCGATTGGGGTCGTGCCGGTCTGGCCTTGTATGGCATTTCGCCTTTCGGCAGCGTGGATGAGCGTTTGAAACCTGTTATGCGTCTGACTTCCCGCGTTTTCGGCGAACGTGTGTTGCAACCGCATTCTCCGATTGGTTACGGCGCAACGTTCTACACCAGCAAATCCACCCGTGTCGGTTTGATTGCCTGCGGCTATGCCGACGGTTATCCGCGTCGCGCTTCCACTAATTCTCCGGTCGCCATCGATGGCAAACGCAGCCGCATTATCGGCAGGGTGTCTATGGATATGATTACGGTTGAGCTGGAAGCCTCGAAAGAGGGCTTGGGCGCGGAAGTCGAGCTTTGGGGCGATGTGATTAATATTAATGAAGTTGCCGAAGTTGCCGGTATGATTCCGTACGAAATCCTCTGCAATATTAAACGTGCGAAGTTTACTTATATCGAGTAGGCAGTCAAAAATCAGGCCGTCTGAAATGTGTTTTCAGACGGCCTTTTTGTTATCTGCAATTAAAACGATTCGTCAGCGCGTAAATAACGCCATTTGCCCGGCGGCAGTCTGCCGAGTTTGACTTTGCCCATGCGGATGCGTTTCAAGCCGACAACGCGCAGGCCGACCAGCTCGCACATGCGGCGGATTTGGCGTTTTTTGCCTTGTCGCAAAATAAAGCGCAACTGGTCTTCGTTTTGCCATTCGACTTTGGCGGGGCGCAATTTTTCTCCGTCCAAACTCAAGCCGTGGTTGAGTAGGGCGAGGCCTTTGTTGTCCAGTTTGCCGCGGACGCGGACGAGGTATTCTTTTTCGCTGCTGCTGTTTTCGCCAATCAGTTGTTTGGCAATGCGGCCGTCCTGGGTGAGTACCAACAATCCTACAGAGTCGATGTCCAGGCGGCCGGCAGGGGCCAAACCGAATTTGTGCTTTTCGCTGAAAGGGATACGGCTGTCGTCGCCTTCCCAATGGTTGTCGGCGGTAATGAGTTCGGCTGCGGATTTATAGCCTTTTTCTGCCTGCGCGCTGACGTAGCCGACGGGCTTGTTCAGCAGGATGGTTACGCGCGCGGCTTGTTTTTCATGGGCTTGTTTGTTGAGGTCGATGCGGTCGCGCTCGGTGACTTTTTGACCGAGTACGGCGGTTTGGCCGTTGACTTTGACCCAGCCTTGCTCGATGTAGCTGTCTGCCTCGCGGCGCGAGCATAAGCCTAATTGCGCCATGCGTTTGGAGAGGCGCATGGTTTCGGAATCGTTGTTTTGCATGGTATGGCAATATAGAAGAAATGGGAATGTCGGATTATAGCATTGACCGTTTGTCAGGCCGTCTGAAAACTGAATTTTTGGGTTTTCAGACGGCCTTGCGTTTGCTATATGTTAAGGAATATTTGGATTTGAAGTAAAAAATGAAGGGTATATTGTCTGTTTGTGTTAACCTTACGGGCGAACTAATCATTTTGTTTTTTGTCGAATTCGGGTTGAAATGACATTTCACTCATAAAATCTATAAAGACTAAAATGATTGGTCTTTCTAAAGCGCATGAAGGCAGTTTGTTGCTAAAACCAGCTTTCGTGTATCACGTTTTAAGGATAAATCAATGAAATCGCTCAAATCATTTTTGATTTGGGGCATTGTGGTTTTGGTAGGCCTGGCCTCCTTTACCACTTTGGCCCTCAGTCGCGGCGAGCAGGTCAGTGCGATTTGGATGGTTACGGCCGCCATTTCGGTATACTGTATTGCCTACCGTTTTTACAGTCTTTACATTGCCAACCGTGTGATGCAGCTTGATCCTAACCGTCTGACTCCGGCTGAACGCCATAATGACGGCTTGGACTATGTGCCCACACATAAAGGCGTACTGTTCGGCCACCACTTTGCCGCGATTGCCGGCGCAGGTCCTTTGGTCGGTCCTGTATTGGCAGCACAAATGGGTTATCTGCCCGGTACTTTGTGGATTATCTTCGGCGTGGTGTTTGCCGGTGCCGTACAGGATATGATGGTCTTGTTCGTCTCCATGCGCCGTGACGGTAAGTCTTTGGGCGATATCGTGAAACAAGAACTCGGTACCGTTCCCGGCGTGATCGCGTCCATCGGTATTTTGATGATTATGGTCATCATTATGGCGGTGTTGGCGTTGATTGTTGTGAAAGCATTGGTTCACAGCCCTTGGGGTACGTTCACCATCGCAGCAACTATGCCGATTGCCCTGTTTATGGGTATTTACACCCGTTATATCCGTCCGGGCAAAATCGGCGAGATTTCCATCGTCGGCTTTATTTTGCTGATGTTGGCCGTGATTTACGGTGAAGATGTTGCCCGCAGCTCCGTCGGACACTGGTTCGACCTTGACGGCATTCAGCTGACTTGGGCGATTATGATTTACGGTTTCGTGGCTTCCGTATTGCCGGTTTGGCTCTTGCTGACTCCGCGCGACTATCTGTCCACCTTCCTGAAAATCGGTACGATTGCAGCTTTGGCTTTGGGTATCGTTATTGTCAACCCAACCCTGCAAATGCCTGCAGTTACCCACTTTATCGATGGTTCAGGCCCGGTATTCTCCGGTGCATTGTTCCCATTTTTGTTCATTACCATTGCTTGTGGTGCGGTTTCAGGCTTCCATGCGCTGATTTCTTCCGGTACTACGCCAAAAATGGTGGAAAACGAAACCCACGTCCGCATGATCGGTTACGGCGGCATGATTATGGAAAGCTTTGTGGCCATTATGGCGCTGGCTGCCGCCGCTTCGCTTGAGCCAGGCGTGTACTTCGCGATGAACAGCCCGGCTGCGCTGATTGGTACGGATGCCAACACTGCTGCCGAAGTCATCACCACTAAACTGAACTTCCCTGTTGATGCCGCAACCTTGTTGCACACTGCTAAAGAAGTGGGCGAAAACACCATTCTGTCCCGTGCAGGCGGCGCGCCAACCCTTGCAGTCGGTATGGCACACATCATGAGCCGTCTGATTCCGGGCGAAGCTATGATGGCGTTCTGGTATCACTTTGCCTTGCTGTTTGAAGCCTTGTTCATCCTGACCGCGGTTGACGCCGGTACACGCGTTGCCCGTTTCATGATTCAAGACTTGGGCAGTATCTTCTACAAACCATTCGGTAACACCGACTCTATCCCTGCCAACCTGGTTGCAACATTCTTTGCCGTGGCATTGTGGGGTTACTTCCTCTATACCGGCGTAACCGACCCTCTGGGCGGCATTAACTCGCTCTGGCCTCTGTTCGGTATCGCCAACCAAATGCTGGCAGGCGTAGCGTTGATTATGTGTACCGTTGTCTTGGTGAAAATGAAACGCGACCGCTATGTTTGGGTAACCTTGGTTCCTGCTGTCGGCGTATTGTTCGTAACCTGCTATGCCGGTTTGCAAAAACTGTTCCACAGCGATCCACGCGTCAGCTTCTTGGCGCACGCAGGCAAATACCGCGATGCCTTGGCTTCAGGCGAAGTCCTTGCCCCTGCTAAAGACATCGGCGAAATGTCACAAATCATCTTCAACGACCAAATCAATGCCGGCCTGACCGCTTTGTTCCTGGCAGTTGTCGTGATTGTCGCCGTGTACGGTTTGCGTACCGCCATGAAAGCCCGGAAAGTCGGTTGGCCAACTGCTAAAGAAATTCCAGCAGTGTACCGCGACGGTAAACAGCCGGAGGCTCAGCATGAAGCATAAGCTCGCATCTTGGTGGAAAACCATCAAGTTGACAGCAAACTTGATGGCCGGTGTCCCAGATTATGAAAACTACGTTGCCCGCCAGCGCAAACATAATCCCAATGCGCCGGTCATGACCGAGCTGCAATTCCAAGACTACTGCCGCAAACGCCGTTGTGGCGGCAACGGCGGACGCTGTTGTTAATGAAGGCATAAAAAGGCCGTCTGAAAATATTTTCAGACGGCCTTTTATTATGGAATATCAATAAACATCAAAGATTTTGTCTTGTCATCAATATTTAAGCGAACAACTTGCTAATATTTACTCTTCTTCGAGCAGTACCAGCGGACGCTGTATTTTTCTGAGTTCTTCTACCTCGTCTAACAGCCGCATAATCAGCCCCAATGCGGGGATGCCGGCTTCAAAATCACGGCTTAAGCGTTGTGCGCGACGGATGCGGGCAAGATGAAAACCACTGAAGGTGCTTTTTTCGGGAGCACCATCGATGCTGATGATATCTTCTGCTATAAGTTCCAACAGCCAATCGCGACGGCAGCGGCTGGCGGCAACGATTTCTTCAAAAGTAAGGGTAACATCGGAGGATTGAATCATAATTTATCCTTTCTCTTATGCTTGTTTCGCGGCAAAGTGTTCGGCCAATTTTTCCCATGCGGCACGGTCGGCTTCGCTCTCTACTGGCGGAACATTAATGCGGATATTGAGATAAAGGTCTCCGGCTTCTTTTGCTGGAATACCTTTGCCTTTAAGGCGGATGCTTTTACCGCTTTGGCTGTTGGCAGGCAGATTGACCTGCAAGCGGCCTGATGCGGTAGGGACGATGATTTTGCCGCCCAATACGGCTTCCCAAGGTTTGACATCTATTGTTTGATATACGTCTTTCCTGTTTTTGACGTATAAATCAGGTTGGTCGTGGAACTTGATTTTTAAGTATAAGTCACCGTTTTCACCGCCGTTATATCCCGGCAAACCTTGACCGGCCAAACGGATTTGTTGGCCTTCTGCAATGCCTTTGGGGATTTTAACGTTGAGGGTTTTATTTTGATAAACCGCACGTCCGTATTCGTCTAGGGTCGGCACATTCAAAGTCATGCTACGTTCTGCGCCAACATAAGCTGCATAAATATCAATACTCAATTCAGCATGTTGATCCTCGCCTTTTATTGGGCCGCGGGGTTGCTCGGAACGAGTGTGGGATTGGCGGAATGATGAAAAAAGATCTTCAAAATTGAAATCTCCCGCTCCGAACGGCTCGCCTTCATGACGTTCATAGCGGAAGCCGCCTCCGTTAAATCCATTGCCAAACGGATTGCCGCCTTGACCGAACGGATTGCCTCTGGCGCTGCGTCCGTAAGGATTAGCCAACATTTCATCGTATTCGGCCCGCTTTTCTTTGTCGGAAAGCGTTTCGTAGGCACGGTTGATTTCTACCGTACGTTCGGCTGCGTCAGGTTCTTTGCTGACATCGGGGTGGTATTTGCGCACCAGTTTTCGGTAGGCTTTTTTGATTTCGGCCTCATCCGCATCTTTGGCAACGCCCAGTATTTCATAATAGTTTTTTTCTGCCATGTTATTCCTTTGACTGCTCATATACAAAATTCTTATAGTTTTAATAATTGAGGGTAGATATTCTAAAATCAAGGGCGTTGGAAATAAAATTCTCTATTTCTGATAATGATTAATGGATAATTTATTTCTTTGTTTCTAGAGAAATAGAAAATATAAAGGCCATCTGAAATACGGTTTTTCAGACGGCCTTTATCAAATTGGGGTTTTATTTGTCTTGAGCATTTTTTTGTTCGCGGACCACCCATTGGGCAATATCTGAACCCAATACTTTAGAAGTGCGGTTCAGGACGGCGCAAGAGCTCTTATAAGCACCAAACATGCCACCGGAAGAGTTGCGGGTAAAGGTTTTTTTGCCGACTTGTTTACCGTCAACATACAAAGTAGCAGAAACAGCCATCCCTTTGGCGTGGCCGATAAAGGCATTGCCTGCACTCATGGCGGAAGTAATGGCGATATCTGCGTATGTACCTTGTTTTTTACCGTCACGGACAACCGTTACATCGCTTTTGGCTGCGGTTTCTTGCAAAGATTTGGACATGATGCTGCCCACTTCTAAACACTCGGAAACAATACGGGTATCGATTTCTTCTTTGTCGCGGTAAGGAATGCTTTCATCAATATGGACATCCGCGCTGGCAAATGCAGATGCAAACAAGAATGCGGTTGCAAGGATACGGTTAGGAGACATAGTAGAACACCTGAAATGGAATGTTAAAAAGAGTTGTTATTGTATAACGGCGTTTACACTCAATCAACATAAGTTAAATAGGAAAAGATTTTGTTGAAATAGCTGTTATAGCAAGATAATCAAAAGGCCGTCTGAAATAACAGTATTTCAGACGGCCTTTTGATTGGGACATTAATTTGTTCTGGTCAAATAAGGCAGGGGATCGACTGCTTTGCCGTTTAGACGAACTTCAAAATGGAGCTTGACGCTGTCTGTATCGCTGCTGCCCATGGTGGCGATAACTTGGCCGGCTTGGACTTTTTGATCTTTTTGTACTAAAAGCGTGTCGTTGTGGGCATAGGCGGTAATGGTGTAGTCGTTGTGGCTGATTAAAATTAGCTTGCCGTAGCCGCGGACTTCTTCGCCAACGTAGATAACGGTACCGGCTCCGGCGGAACGGATTTGTTGGCCTTGTGTGCCTGCAATATCTATGCCTTTGCTGGTTGTGCCGTTGTAGCGTTGGATAATGGAAGATGAGGCGTTATCGGTCGGCCATTGCAAACTTAACCGATTGATCGGGGTAACGGCGGTTGCTTGGCGTTGCTGCGTAGCAGTATTGCGGGAGGCAACATGACGGCGGACGCGCAATACTTGACCGACTTCGATTTGTGAGGCGTTGGGAAGGTTGTTCCATGCAACCAGTGTATTGACGTTTTGTCCGTAGCGTTTGGCGATTTGGGTCAGGGTATCGCCAGGGCGGACTTTGTAGTAGCCGTCGGGTACGGCGCGGTTGGAAGAGGTATTGTTGCCGGCGCAGGCTGCTAAGACGGCAATGGTGCTGATGAGTGCCAGACGTTTCAAGGCCGTCTGAAAGGTGGAAATAAAGGTTGTATTCATGGGTTGTTTCTAAATGTATCGTTATACTGTATATGATAGATAGGAAGAGTGAAAAAAGGTTCACTCAAAAGGCATGGGATAAAATGCGGAAAGGCAATATAGTACCATTGAGAATTTGTAGATATGGCTGAATATTTTTATATCTTTTTGATGCAAAGGGACTTTTTTGAAAAGGTAAAAGAACGTGAAAGTTCTTTCAGACGGCATTGAATAAGGCAATAAAAATCCCCTGCCGAGATAGACGGGCAGGGGATTTTTGTATCATCGAACTTATTTGTTCAATTCGTTAGCCAGATACAGCCAAGTTTCAATCACGGTATCAGGGTTGAGCGATACGCTTTCGATACCTTCTTGAACCAGCCATTTGGCAAAGTCCGGATGGTCTGACGGGCCTTGACCGCAAATACCGACGTATTTGTTTTGTTTGCGGCAGGCAGAGATTGCCAAGTGCAACATCACTTTAACGGCAGGATTGCGTTCGTCAAAGGAGTCGGATACCAAGCCACTGTCACGGTCGAGGCCGAGGGTCAGCTGGGTCATGTCGTTAGAGCCGATGGAGAAACCGTCGAAGTATTGCAGGAATTGTTCTGCCAATACTGCGTTGCTCGGCAATTCGCACATCATGATCAGGCGCAGCCCGTTTTTGCCGCGTTCCAAACCGTTTTCTTTCAGGGCTTTGACAACAGCTTCGGCTTCACCCAAAGTGCGGACGAATGGAATCATGATTTCGACGTTGGTCAGACCCATTTCGTCACGGACGCGTTTCAAGGCTTTGCACTCGAGTGCGAAGCAGTCTTTGAAGCTGTCAGCGACATAACGCGCCGCGCCGCGGAAGCCCAACATTGGGTTTTCTTCGTGCGGTTCGTAAATGCTGCCGCCCACCAAGTTGGCGTACTCGTTGGATTTGAAGTCAGACATACGGACGATGGTTTTGCGTGGGTAAACCGAAGCAGCCAAAGTTGCTACGCCTTCCGCGATTTTATCGACATAGAAGTCGACAGGAGAAGCGTAGCCGGCGATGCGGCGGGTAATTTCCGCTTTCAATTCGTCGTCTTGTTTGTCAAATTCCAACAAGGCTTTCGGGTGGATACCGATTTGGCGGTTGATGATGAATTCCATACGTGCCAAGCCGATGCCTTCGCTAGGCAGGTTGGCGAAGCTGAATGCCAACTCAGGGTTACCAACGTTCATCATCACTTTGACAGGGGCTTTAGGCATGTTGTCCAAAGCAACATCGGTAATTTGTACGTCCAACAGGCCGGAGTAGATGAAGCCGGTATCGCCTTCGGCACAAGATACGGTAACTTCTTGGCCGTCTGAAAGCAGATCGGTTGCGTCGCCGCAGCCGACTACGGCAGGAATACCTAATTCACGCGCGATAATCGCTGCGTGGCAGGTACGGCCGCCGCGGTTGGTCACGATGGCGGAAGCACGTTTCATTACGGGCTCCCAATCCGGGTCGGTCATGTCGGTAACGAGTACGTCGCCTGCTTCAACGGAATCCATCTCGGAAGCATCTTTCACCAGGCGTACTTTGCCTTGGCCGACTCTTTGACCGATGGCACGGCCTTCGCACAAGACAACTTTTTCGCCGTTTATGGAGAAGCGGCGCAGGTTGCGGCTGCTGTCTTCTTGGGATTTCACGGTTTCAGGACGGGCTTGCAGGATGTAGAGTTTGCCGTCCAAACCGTCGCGGCCCCATTCGATGTCCATTGGGCGGCCGTAGTGTTTTTCGATGGTCAGCGCGTAATGGGCCAACTCGGTAACTTCGGCGTCGGTAATGGAGAAGCGTTGACGGTCTTCTTCAGGTACATCGATGTTGGTGACAGATTTACCGGCTTCGGCTTTGTCGGTAAAGATCATTTTGATTTGTTTCGAACCCATGGTTTTGCGCAGGATAGCCGGTTTGCCTGCTTTCAAAGTAGGTTTGAATACATAGAATTCGTCAGGGTTGACCGCGCCTTGTACGACGTTTTCGCCCAGGCCGTAAGAAGAGGTAACGAAAACGACTTGGTCGTAACCGGACTCAGTATCGATGGTGAACATCACGCCGGACGCGCCGCTGTCGGAGCGCACCATGCGTTGTACGCCTGCGGAAAGGGCAACGATGTCGTGTTCGAAGCCTTTGTGGACACGGTAAGAAATGGCACGGTCGTTGTACAGGGAAGCGAATACATGGCGCATGGCTTCTTTAACGTTTTCCAAGCCGTTGATGTTCAAGAAGGTTTCTTGTTGACCGGCAAAAGAAGCATCCGGCAGGTCTTCTGCTGTTGCGGAAGAACGTACGGCAACGGAAATGTCCGCACCACCGGCATCGGCAACCATTTTGTTCCAAGCTGTTTCGATTTCAGCATCCAGCTGCTCAGGGAACGGAGTATCCAAAATCCATTGACGGATTTCTTTACCCACGCGCGCCAACTCGGCAACGTCTTCAACATCCAGTTGTTTCAGGGCTTCGGAAATACGCTCGCTCAGACCATTGTGAGCCAGGAAAGCGCGATAGGCTTCGGCAGTGGTCGCAAAACCACCGGGAACGCGTACGCCTTTTTCAGTCAGTTGGCTGATCATTTCGCCCAAAGAGGCATTTTTACCGCCCACTCGCTCAACGTCAGTCATACGCAGGTTTTCAAACCAAATAACGTAGTTTTCGGCCATTTGTGTGTCCAATCCAATCCAAAAATGTTAAAAAAGAAACAAATCCGCCTGCTTATTGTAGCCATTCGTTTGATGGCTGTCATGTGTTTTATCTTTTTTAAAATCACAAATTCGTCTGTGATACTGTGCTTTTCAAGCGTGTAGTCTTCTGAAATGTGAATATCAGATTCATGTTTTTGTGAGTTATCCTATTGTTAAATATGGAAAACAAAATAAGTTAATAAATTTAATAAACAAGATTTATTTTGCAATTTTAGAATAAAATTCCACAAAAAATCAAAAAATAAAATTTTGTGCCAATCTAAAAATTGTTCAAATTTGTTGTAATCCTGTGTAATCTGCCGGGAATCGCT
This sequence comes from Neisseria mucosa, assembly GCF_013267835.1. Taxonomy (NCBI): domain Bacteria; kingdom Pseudomonadati; phylum Pseudomonadota; class Betaproteobacteria; order Neisseriales; family Neisseriaceae; genus Neisseria; species Neisseria mucosa. The sequence goes on along the minus strand of NZ_CP053939.1, from coordinate 1,157,138 downwards.
TTATTGCAAAGGCTGTAACTGCTATGATTGTCGTCTGAAACGTTACCCTCAAGAGGATTCATTATGACTGATCCACGCCAAGTCTTCTATATTTCCGACCGAACCGGCCTGACCGCCGAAAATATCGGTGAAGCCTTGCTGAACCAATTTGGCAATGTTGAGTTCAAACGCCATACCTATCCGTTTATCGATACGCCTGAAAAAGCGCGTGCTGTTGTAGATAAAGTCAACCAGTCCGCCGAGAAATTCGGAGTGCGCCCGATTGCTTTTGTCAGTGTGGTCAATGACGAAATCCGTGAAATCATCAAGAAAGCCAATGCGTTCCATATTAATTTCTTTGAAACTTTTCTCGGTCTTTTGGAAAAGGAACTCAATACGGAGGCGGTTGCCGCCCAGCAGGGGCACCACAGTATCGGCAATACCCAACGCTATGATGCGCGTATGGAGGCGGTCAATTTCTCACTGAATCATGATGACGGTGTCAGCGATAAAAACCTGCAGGAAGCGGATGTAATTTTGATGGGCGTGTCCCGTTCGGGTAAAACGCCGACCTGTCTCTATTTGGCCCTGCAATACGGTATCCGCGCCGCAAACTATCCATTGATTCCCGATGACTTGGAATCAACCGATTTGCCGCGTATGGTCAAACCTTACAAAGACAAGCTGTTTGGTTTGACCATTCAGCCTGAGCGTCTGCAGGCTATCCGTCAGGAGCGTCGTCCTAATTCGACCTATGCCAAAATCGATACTTGCCGCAGCGAGATTGCCGATGCGCAAAATATGTTCAAACGCCACGGTATTCCGTTTACCAATACTACGGACAAATCTGTGGAAGAACTTGCCGTCCATATTTTGCAGGCTTGCAAGCTGAAACGCCGTTTTTAACTGAAATGATAAAAGGCCGTCTGAAAGTTTCAGACGGCCTTTTTTTATTTTGTATATTAAGTCTTAGGCAGGGTAACACCGGTTTGCCCCATGTATTTGCCGTTGCGGTCTTTGTATGAAGTTTCGCAGACTTCATCGCTTTCAAAGAACAAGACTTGGGCCACGCCTTCGCCTGCGTAGATTTTTGCCGGTAGCGGCGTGGTGTTGGAAAATTCAAGCGTAACGTAGCCTTCCCACTCCGGCTCGAACGGGGTAACGTTGACGATAATGCCGCAGCGTGCGTAGGTGGACTTGCCCAAGCAGACGGTCAGGACGTTGCGCGGGATGCGGAAATATTCGACTGTGCGCGCCAAAGCAAAGGAGTTGGGCGGAATGATGCAGCAGTCGTCTTCAACTGTAACGAAGTTTTTCGGGTCGAAGTTTTTCGGGTCGACGATGGTGCTGTTGATGTTGGTGAAGATTTTGAATTCATTGGCGCAACGGATATCGTAGCCGTAGCTGGACGTGCCGTAGGAAATGATGCGCTGGCCGTTGGCCTCTTTGATTTGGTTGGGCTCGAACGGCTCAATCATGCCGTGTTCTTCGGCCATGCGGCGTATCCATTTGTCGGATTTAATGCTCATGGTGGTTGTCCTGGGGTAAGGGTTGTTTGGAAATTCTTTGAAATCAACACGACAGCCTTTAGACAGGCTTGTCAATTGATGTTTCAGACGGCCTAAAAGCTGGATAAGGCCGTCTGAAAGGCTGTTTATTTGGTTTTGGAAGCAGATTTCTTAGCCAGTTTGACTTCTTTAATCATACCGTCTTCGCATTTCATGATGAAGACGGGTGTGCCGTTTTGGGAGGCGGTAAAGTTTCCGTGCGCCCTGCCTTTTTTGAACACGCCCTCCAGCGTCATATTGCGTAATTTGGCGCTGTTGGAGGAGAAAGGTTCGATAAAGGTCTCGCTGTTGCCGGAAACGGTATATACGCCTTTGCCGTCAAATTTGCCGTTTTTAAAGGCGCCGACATAGCTGCGGCCGTCTTGGCATTTCCATGTGCCTTTGCCGGATGGTTTGCCGTCTTTGCCAATATCACCATCGTAAACGCAACCTTTTTCCTGATAAGGATTGATGGTTTCGGCAATGGCAGGCGTACCCAGCATGAAGGCGACGGGAAGTAGGGCAAGGTATTTCATCATGATTGTTCCTTTTGCAGGCGGTTTCAGACGGCCTGATATTGGGATTCAAAAGTCAGCAGGGTTTCAGCAATGCGGCGTGGCAATATGGCTAAAGCGTGTTCGCGCATGGATGCAGAGATACCATGGTAGGCTTCGGCAATGCTGCCGGTAATGGCTGCCAAGGTATCACTGTCTCCGCCCAGGGAAACCGCCAGTCGGATGGCGTGTTCAAAATTATCGCTTTCAAGAAAGGCGGTAACTGCTTGAGGTACGGTTTCCTGACAGCTTTCGTTGAAATGATAATGCGGGCGGATTTGGTTGCAACTTTGGCTCAAATCATAGCCGAATTGTCGCGTAATGTTTTCTTTGATTTGCGCTTTGCCCATGCCGGTACGCGCCCAAAAGATGGCGGCGGCTACGGCTTGCGCGCCTTTAATGCCTTCCGGGTGGTCGTGCGTTACGGCGGCGGATTGTTCGGCAAAATGCAGGGTTTCTTCCAATGTGGCAAATGCCCAGCCAACGGCAGAAACACGCATGGCAGAGCCGTTGCCCCAGCTATTATAAGGTGCAGGATTTTTCCATTCTATCCATTGTGAGAAGCGGCTGCCATATGCGCCTTTTGGACAGGGATATGCCCTGCACCAGCCTTGTAAAATAGAGGCTAAATTATCGTTGCAGCCTTGTAAAACCCAGTCGGCAATGGCAACAGTGCAAATCGTGTCATCGGTAAAGTCGCTGTCGGGGCTGAAAATATCGAAATCGGTGTGACGGTAGTTGTCAAACTCGAATCGTGATCCGGCAATATCGCCGATGACTGCGCCCAACATCATGACATCCTTTCTGATACTTCTATTTATATTTCAGACGGCCTTTGATATTCCCAATCGAAAGGCCGTCTGAAAAATTACTCTTGCCAGCCGCCCAAATAAGAAACCAGTTCTTCCAACATGGTGCTGATGGCTTCGGTCATCAGGATTTGCGAGGCAAAGGCGAGGCTGGCGGCATCGTCGCCGTTGCTTTCCGCTTCTTCTTGCAAAACGTCCAGATACTGGATGCGTTTGAGCGTAAAGTCTTGGGTGAGGATAAATGCGATTTGTTCGCGCCATACCAAGCCCAGCTGGGTAACGGTTTTGCCGTTTTTGACGTGTTGTACCACTTCGTCGGCGGTCAGGTCTTGTTTGGAAACTTTGACGACTGGAACAACATCGCCTACGCCTTTGAGTTCGCAATCGCTGTCCAATTCAAAACCGCCTTCGCAATGGCCTTGCAGCAGCCAGCTGGTCATCAGGGAGGAGGGCGATTGTTTTGTGTTGGGCAGGGCTGCTTCCAAACCGCCCAACGCTTCGCGCAGTTTGGTCAGGATGTTTTCCGCTTTGGCAGATGCGGCATTGTTGACTAAAAGATACCCGTGGCGCGTGTCGAAAATCGCCTGTGTGCGGCTGCTGCGCGTAAAGGCACGGGGCAGCAGGTCGTCAGTAATCTGTTCTTTCAGCTCTTGTTTTTCCTTACGGCCGACATTGCGCGCTTCGTTGTTTTGGATTTCCAAAACCTTTTCATCCAAAATATCGCGGATCACGCCGGCAGGCAGGACTTTTTCTTCTTTTTTCAGGGCCACGCGCCAAGTGTAATCGGCAGGGAAAACCAGCTCGGGTGAAAAGGAAACCGGCGTGGCAAAGCCTTCGCTAAACCAGTCCAAACCCTGACAATGGGCAAATTCGGATTGCGCCAATTTGTCGGCAAGGACTTCCAATTCGGGCAACTTGTCTTTGTTGAGCGGATAAAAACTGATTTGCTTAAACCACATGGCGAGTTTTCCTTTTTATTAAAACCGGCATTATACAGGGAAAATAACATACGGAAATCGGCAACATCTTTAAAAAAGCAGTAAAGGCGTTGACAGAAGAAAAGGCTTTCTGTATAGTTCGCGCTTCGGTTACGCGCCCATCGTCTAGAGGCCTAGGACACTGCCCTTTCACGGCGGCAACCGGGGTTCGAATCCCCGTGGGCGTGCCATATTTTGAATAAACCCTTACTAAAAAATAGTAAGGGTTTATTTCTTTGTCACTATGGTACTGCTTGTACATCTTTAAACTCTACTGTAAACGTGGGCTAGGAGCGAAATACTCGGCCTATTCGACATTTCTGGGTGTTCTACATTAACTAAAAATAATGTATCGATGACTGGTGGATGGGTACCATCATTCAGAAAAGGCAAAAGAGTGTCTCATTGATGTAATTGATGGTCATTAAACTTAGAAGATAAATAGGGGAAGAAATTGTGAAAACGAAAATCATGTTGAAAGTACTGAAAAAAGAATAGATTAATTTCCCTTCTATGAAATCCATTGAGGAGGTGTATATTTAATAAGCCTATCTGTAAGTTTTTGGGTTGTAGGCGTCTGATATGCTATTTTTTATATTAGGTTTGTAAGATTGGTCTAGGTGCTGCACTTAAAATCCAAATGTTTTTTATATGCTGATATAATTTCGATCTAAGTCAATTGCCAATTTTTATTATGAAAAATCTTACAAACCCGTTTAAGAGTTGGTTATCACATTTCTTTTTTAATCGTGATCCACTTAATCCTATTCCGAATGGTGGGCCACTGTATACTTATGCAGTTAATGAAAATGAATACCGTGAACTGTGTGCACTGTTTTATCGTAAGCCTTTTTTGATATCGGGTTCTGTTTATCAGGAGGAATGGTGTGCCTGTTACTGTCTGGCAGTTAGTGAAACTTATCGGCGTGAGTATTCGGGTGGTGAATGGAGTTGGGCATTTTTCGATAATGTAATAGGTACGCAATTTGATAATGAACAGCAACGTTACAAATATTTGAAAAAAGGGTTGGCATATTGGCGGCGAGAATGGAAATATGACGCTGCTAAAAATACGCGTTATCTTGGTACATTAGTTGCTGAAGGTGGATTACCACTGAAAATGCTTGCAGCTGATGATAATGCTATTCGCAATATTATTGATTATGGCTTGAAAAAATATCAGGAGAGTATGGAAACTTTCCGCCCTTTAGAAGAATATATTGCTGAAAGAGTGTATAGACTGGCACAAGTATTTCGTGATACTGCGGCTGTTATTCTATTTGCCGATACAGTCAGAGCGCTAGTCAAGCTCGCTGAGCGGTTTGACTTGAAGAATAAACGTAATTTGGTTGAATACCTAGATCAGGCAGATAGTGGTTGGCGCAGTGAGTTTCCTTTTGCTTTGGATGGGAAACAGGTAGATGCAGTTATCAACCGCTGGTTGGGTAATGCAGCAGACGAACGTCAAAAATTGGAAAAGCAAGAGTTCTCCTGTCGGCATTATGTAAAGGAGGGAGGTTGGTGCTTGCATGCTAAAATCGGGTTACCTGAAAAATTTAGTTTCCCTATTCAGAATTATCAGGGTGAAACGGTTTTACAATGGCAAATTTTTGAAGGAGAAGAGCCAGTTGCCCAAATGGGAGCAACAGTATTTGCTTCTCTTAGTGATACAGGCGGAGAGCTAACATTCAAACTTCCTTTTGGGAAACAGCTTGATTTTGTCCGAGAGAAACCTAGTCTACCTTTGTCTGTGCGAGTGTTTGCTGGCGGGCGACTGCTCTATACCAAGTTGTTTGGAGATACTGGATTTGATGAAGATGCACCGCTGGTGTTTCACTCTGCTCAAGATCAACGTTGGCAACTGTTCTCTACTAATGAATACACGCGCAGTAAAGATAGGGATATTTTGATTCATCTACCAGACGGTTTTAGGTTGTCTGAAAATGAAAATGTCTCCTATTTGGGCGGGCAGTGGTTTAAGTGTTCGGACGGACTGACTGCTCGTCATGCGGATGGGCGAGAAATAGTTGTTGTGCAAGCTAATCAGACAGAACAGAGTATTTTGCATGGGAGACTGTTTTATCACTGCCAAAATACTGATGGTTTACCTGTGTATCGTGGTTTTCCTACTCTGCTAACGCCCCCTGACTTATCTCCGACGCACATCAAAATCAACGGCGAGGTCCAATCAAATATCTGCCCGAACTATTATGGTACATTTCAGGTGGCTTTCTATAAGGGTGCAATTTGTTTGTTGCGGCGTAAAATTACTGTCCTGCCTGAAGATTTTTCCTATACTTGGCAAGCAGCAAGCAACAAAGATCCCGCCATTTTAAATGTTAATACTTCCGAAAAGGTTTTCATAGATGTCTTTGCCAAGCATCTAGATATCACACAAATCCATTCTCGATTTAGATTTATCTGCCAAACTGAGGATAGTAATTATCCATCTCATATTATTCTTGCAGTTGGAAGTAACCCTGTTCAAGCTGCACGATTAAGACTACCTCTACCGTTTAATGGTGCGTATCTATATGATGAAAAAGGTAGAATTGATGATTGCCGTCTGAATATCAATCAGTTGCTAGGCAAGTGGATAATGGTATATTCCTCCGCATCGACCGATATGAGGCTGGTATTTAAATTATCGGATAATGTGCATGGTCGCCCCATTTCTATCAGCGAACGTTTGTCAGCAGATGGTTCGGTGCAGCAGTTTTTCTTAGATCAATGGAAACCGCAACTTTTGCAGCTTTTATCGTGCAGCAGTAGTCAAGATGCCCAGGTAGAAATTACAGTGTGCCATATGGGTTCAGAGAACCCTTTGATACGGCTTATCTTGTCTCGTTATAATGGTCTAGTTATGTGGAATAATCAGTTTTACCGTTTCGGTATTCTGGCAGTGACAGATGCATTACGAAAAAGCTTCGTCATCAAACGGCAGGCAGAAGACGAATTGACTTGCCGAGAAGCGGTAGTAAACATCATGCGCTTGGATGCACCTGAAAAAGGTGCACAAAGGCTGCCTGAAAGCGCAATGAGGATAAATGGGCATTATCAACTGTCGTCCGAACAATATGATGAAGGATTGTGGTTGATTTACCCTGCGCCTGAATCACCAGTTCAATTCCGTCCTGCTATATTTGAAAACAGCAGTGAAAAATTTATCGAACCATTTCAACATCATTCCCTGCATATTGCTGCACGCGCTTTCCATCCAAACCACAATCCCGAAGCTATTAGCCGTATCATTACGGAAATGGTGGGTAATCCTGAGCATTCTGGTTGGCTGTATTTTGAGAGCCTAAAGCAGCATTTTTCTCATCTGCCATTGTCAGTATTTGAAACATGGAAAGCCTTGGTACAACAGCCCAAAGCCTTAGCTTTGGCGGTATTACGCTTAGGGTTGGATGGTGTATTTTGCGAGCGGATGCGTAACGAATTAGCTGTGGTATGGGAGTGGTTAGCTCTACAAGATTGGTTTGCTGCCATAAGTACGTACAAACCATACATTCGTACCAAAATTGCAGCTACAGGCTTGAATCCTGATGATTTTCCCTTGTCTGAAAACTGTATTCCTACAAGTGTGTTGTGCCATGACGAGATTTTACGCAATCATGTATTTAAAGGATTTCTTTCAGAAATAGAAATGATAGTGGTGGAAAACACGCTTGGGGAAATTTTCGACAAGAAGCACGATTCACGTTATAACCGCCATTACAATGCATTGCGTCAGAATAAAAACCAACGTATTCCTGAAACGCTTTCGGATGGTCTGCAAAAATGGTTGGAGAAACAACAGGATGTATTTTTCAATAAAGTACGCAGTCTGTCCAAAGTTCCTTTTGACCGTACAGTTGTCTGGCTACCAGTATTTACTGCCTGTGTTAAAGCAGGCAATGCGCAGCCTTCAGATATCATGCCATTAGAAATGACTGCTGCACAGTTTGCTGATGCTTTTTATCGTATTTACGCTTTGGATGCAGAATGGTTTGATTACGTCTGCGCTTCCCTGAGCTGCTACCTAGTGAGTGAATCATAATGAATACCGACACCATGCAAACTCTTTCCGGATTGATAGAGCAAAGTCTGAACCGTATCAAGGAAGCTACTATTGGCGTATTGGATATTACAGATAATCAATTGCGCAGTCACCTGCGACAATTGATTAGCAATGAATTGGGTAATGAAAACTGTTTTCTTGCTGACCCTGTTGTTGAACATACCTTTGGTTGGAAAAGCGCGGACTGTACCTTTGCAGATTTGGTAAGACAAAACCTGTTTTCTACAAAACTTACAGATGTGTTAGCAGATGCAGACAGATATGGTTTTCCCAAAACTGCCCGCCCTTATACTCATCAGTTGCAGGCATGGAAGCATCTTCTGGGGGATGCTCCAAAATCTGCCATCATTACGAGTGGCACAGGATCAGGTAAAACTGAATGTTTTATGATTCCGATCTTAGAAGATCTGATACGTCGCCAAACGTTGGAGAAAACAGCACTTATCGGTGTTCAGGCTCTGTTTCTCTACCCACTTAATGCTTTAATCAATTCTCAAAAGGAACGTTTGGATGCATGGACGAAACCTTTTGGTAACAAAATTCGCTTTTGTCTTTATAACGGTAACACAAAAGAAAGTGCTGGAACACGTGACAAAGATCAACCTAACCAAATCTTGTCACGGGAATTGCTACGCAAAGAGCCTCCGCCTATCCTACTTACTAATGCCACTATGTTGGAATATATGCTGGTGCGCCAAGTAGATGCCCCTATTTTGGAAAAATCTCGCCAAACAGGTTCATTGCGCTGGATAGTATTAGACGAGGCACATAGTTATATCGGATCGCAGGCGGCAGAAATTGCACTGTTATTACGCCGTGTAGTACACGCTTTCGGCAAAAAGCCCGAGGACATACGCTTTGTTGCTACATCAGCCACCATTGCTTCCGACAAAGCAGCAGACGAACTTCGCTGCTATCTTGCTGATTTGGCTGGGGTACCAAAGGAACATGTCCTGGTAGTTTCTGGAAGCCGCGATTTTTTGCCGATTAGTGTTGCCGATGGTAGACAGAGCATCGCAGATATCACATCTATTAAGGACGAAACCGAACGCTTTGCAGCCCTTTGTCAAAGTGTAATGGCCACTACTCTGCGTAATTGTCTGACAGCTAATACCCAACCTTACACGTTGAACCAATTGATACAGGCAACGCAAGCATATTTGCTTTCTGATAGCCTTTATGAACAGCAGCGTGAAGTTTTAGACTGGCTGGATGTTATGACTCAGACAAAGCCGTCTGAAAATGCTGAACCATTTTTAAAACTGCGTTTGCATCTATTTCAATCAATGCTGCACGGGTTATGGGCGTGTGCTGACCGTCATTGCAGCAAAAAAGAAGGTTACCTTAAAGACTGGCTATTTGGACAGGTTTATCTTAACCGCAGAACTAAATGTGATTGTGGTGCTCCTGTGTACGAATTAGTGTTGTGCCAAGATTGCGGTACACCGCACTTGATGGCGCAGGAGCATGACGGTATTTTGCAGCAGTGCGATACCTACATCACCGATGAGTTTGCACTCAATCCTGAGCCTGCAGCTAATGACGAAGAAGACAGTGGTGACGACGCAAACCCAATTTCAGATGGTCTACAATTCATATCCCGCAATAAAGTGCTTGCAGCCCCAGTCGATATGCAGTCTGAAGGCTATACGGTACAAAAAATCGATAAAGAAACTGCGCAAATCGGCGTACAGCAAGGTAAAACTTTTGAGTTGGCTTTGGATTTCTCCCTACAGGCCTGCTGTTCCGCCTGCGGCAAAGAAAACCAAAGAATGCCGTTTTATCATGGACAATATTTGGGTGCACCGTTTTATGTAACCCACGCTGTTCCGACTGTATTGGAATTTTGTAGTGATGCTGAAAATGATCCGCAATCGCTACCCGCTCGTGGACGGCGATTAATTACTTTTACTGACAGCCGTCAAGGCACAGCGAGAATGGCGGTAAAAATGCAGCAGGAAGCAGAGTATTCCAAATTGCGTGGTATGGTGTTTGATGTATTGGTGCAGGGAACAGGCAAAGCAGAAGCCATGTTGCCTGAGTTGGTTGCACTGATGCAAGCTAATCCTGATTTGGTTGCATTGATGCAAGCTAATCCTGCTTTGGCAGAACAAATTCTATGGAAAGGTTCTAGTGGTAAAAAAACTCATCTTACTTGGGATGATATGTGCCGTACACTGCGCGATAAAGCTGAAATGACGCAAGATTTACTGCCTTACAATCGAGAAACCAATCCCAGCATATTTAATGATCCTAGTGGCAACGGAGCAGAAAAGCTGGCAGAGTTGCTACTGGCACGCGAATTTATCCGCCGCCCAAGAAATGCCAATAGTTTGGAAACCTTAGGTTTGACAATGATTTGTTATCCTAGTCTGGATAAAATCAGCACAGTGCCTGATGGTTGGGTAGAGACACGCGTTTTAAATCAGGCAGACAATCCAAGCAAGCCGCTGGATTTGGATGATTGGAAAGCATTTTTAAAAATGATTTTGGATTTTCATGTCCGTGAAAATTCCTTTACCAATTTAGATGAGCAGAAAAAACGATGGTTGGGCAAACGCTTTTCGGGAAAATCCCTGCTGCCGCCCGATACCAGAGAAAAGCAAACTTTGCGTAAACGAGCTTGGCCGCAAGTTCGAGATAAAGGCCAACAGCCTCGAGCAGTCAAAATTTTGCAGGCGGTTACAGGTCTGGATATTCAAAACCCTTTGGCTAAACACAAAATTAATTCGTGGCTGAAAACTGCGTGGAAACAATTGACTACTGGTAGCAATATCCTGTATCCCGATGCTGATGCTTGGAAAATGCCGCTTTCAGCAATGGCGTTTAAGTTACCTGAAAAAGAAATGTGGATTTGTCCGCAAAGTCACCGCCTGATCGATACTACTTTGCGCGGTGTGTCTCCTTATTTGCCTGGTAACTGGCAGGAAATGCCGTCTGAAAAACTGTTTTGCAGCAAAACTGAGATTCCAGATTATTATCGTTTTAAACAGGATGCCACTGCTGAACCTCGTCGTAGCCAAATGCGTCGTTTGCTGAGGCAAGATAAAGATGTAGGCCACTTGCGCCAAGAAGGTTTGTGGAGCAATTTGAACGATAAAATCGTAGAAGGAGGTTTCTACTATCGTGCGGCGGAACATTCAGCACAAATTGCATCTACACAATTAAACAGATACGAACAGATGTTCAAAGAAGGGAAAATTAATGTATTGAGCTGCTCTACTACAATGGAAATGGGTGTGGATATCGGCGGTATGGCAGCAGTGGTAATGAATAATGTACCACCACACCCTGCTAATTACCTGCAACGTGCCGGTCGTGCAGGCCGTCGTAGCGAAGCAGCTGCAATAGCTTATACACTATGCAAAAATGATCCTCATAATCGCCGTGTATTTACCAATCCAAAATGGGCGTTTACTACTGCTATTGCTGCTCCGAAAGTATCGTTAAGCTCTGAAAAAATTGTCAGCCGCCATATGCATTCGCTCTTATTGGCAGCATTTCTTGCCAAGCGCAGCGATACAGGCAAAGACCGTACTAAGCTGAATACTGCTTGGTTTTTCAATCCAACCCAATCTGTTTGGCAGCAGTTTTGCGACTGGATGAACTCACCAGAATGCTCTGCTATTGACCAAGCTTTGGGTAAACTGGCGGCAGGTACTGCTTTGGAAGGAGTACCATTGACACGTATCAAAGCAAGTGCTAAACAGCGGCTGCTGGAATTGGCAGAGAATTGGCAGGCTGATTTTCACAATATCAACCATAAAATTAAGCAAACTAACAGCGATTCATACAAGAAAGCCTTAAATCGCGAGAAACAACTACATGAAAATGAGAACCTGCTTGGCTATCTGGCGGTAAACGCATTTCTACCTGGTTATGGTTTCCCTACTGGCATAGTAGAAATGAAAATCCGTAAAATGGAAGACTTACGCCGTGAACGAGAGGAGCGAGAAGATAATCTGTTCATCCGCAAAGAAAACCCAAGTCGTAGTTTGGATATTGCACTGCGTGAATACGCACCTGGTTCGGATGTTGTATTAGATGGGCGCGTATACCGTTCTGCTGGCATCAATCTACGGGTAAAATCGGATGAACGAGGTAAAAACGAAGACCAACGTTTCGATACTGCGTGGCGCTGTAAAAACTGCGGTACATCTGGCGTGACGCGTTACAAATATAGCTGTAATGATATCCAATGTTCTCACTGCGGTGAAAATATTCCTTTTGATGAACAATGTACGGTACTAACCCCAACAGGTTTTTTGACTGACTTTTTTGAAAAAAGTAGCAACGATGTTTCCTTCCAAACATTCGTTCCTATCCAGCCTCCTAGAGTACAATTGGATGATGAAACTGTAGCCTTTCTAAAACATGAGTGTGGTGAAATTAGATATGGTAGTGACGGTAGAGTACTGTTTCGCTCTAGTGGCAAGCATGAAAAAGGTTTTGCGGTTTGCATGAGATGTGGTAGGGCTGATTCCATGACTGACGTAGGTGAACTGCCTAATGTATTTTTGGGTGAGTATCATAAAACCTTGGGTGGTGGTTTGGATCTTAGCAGTAATAGTAAAGATTGTCCTAATAGTAATGTTCAGATCAATATCCATCTGGGCCATCATATCTCAACCGATGTATTGGAAATTGCTCTGAAAAATCCACAAACCAAGGCATGGCTAGGCAGTGGAGATAAAACTACCGCCCGCACGATTGCCGTTGCTGTACGCGATGAAATTGCTGCTTTTTTGGGGATAGAAACTACTGAAATGGGCTATGCCGTGCGAGCAGATAGAGATTTGGAAACAGGTGCCGTTCGCTGTTTGATTCAGATTTACGACAAAGCCGAAGGGGGCGCAGGTTTCGTTTTATCTGCTGTAGATGACATCAACGGTATCATAAGTCGCGCTTTAGACCGTTTGAATTGTCCAGCTGATTGTGGTAGCGTTTGTCAGCATTGCCTGGCGGGTAGTGATAGCAATGTGGAGCGAGAAGAACTGGACCGTCATCATGCTTTACGATGGCTTGAGGAAGCTCAATTGAAGCAACATTTGAACTACCAGTAAGTATTTTGTGTGCCGATAGTTATACTCGTGGGCGTGCCAAAATTCTTAAAAAACGCTCCTGCTTTTTGCAGGGGCGTTTTTTGTTTTCAGACGGCCTGTCGCTGTGAAAATATCTTTAAATTGGTTTACAATAATGCCATTCTGAATCTAAACGAGAGAAAACAATGTTAGACATCCAATTGCTCCGCAGCAATACCGCCGCAGTTGCCGAACGTTTGGCCGCACGCGGTTATGAGTTTGATACCGCGCGTTTCAACGCTTTGGAAGAGCAACGCAAAGCCGTTCAAGTAAAAACAGAAGAGTTGCAGGCTTCGCGCAACAGTATTTCCAAGCAGATCGGTGCGTTGAAAGGCCAAGGCAAACACGAAGAGGCTCAAGCTGCGATGGATCAGGTTGCCCAAATCAAAGCAGATTTGGAGCAGGCTGCCGCTGATTTGGATGCCGTTCAGAAGGAATTGGATGCTTGGCTGCTGAGCATTCCGAACCTGCCGCACGAAAGCGTGCCCGTCGGTAAAGACGAAACTGAAAACGTTGAAGTCCGCAAAGTCGGTACGCCGCGCGAATTTGACTTTGAAATCAAAGACCATGTTGATTTGGGCGAACCTTTGGGTTTGGATTTTGAAGGCGGCGCGAAACTGTCCGGCGCGCGCTTTACCGTCATGAAAGGCCAAATCGCCCACCTGCACCGAGCGCTGGCGCAATTCATGCTCGATACGCACACGCTGAAACACGGCTATACCGAGCATTACACGCCTTATATTGTGGATGACACCACTTTGCAAGGCACGGGCCAACTGCCTAAATTTGCAGAAGATTTGTTCCATGTTACCCGCGGCGGCGATGAGAGCAAGAAAACGCAATATCTGATTCCGACCGCCGAAGTGACGCTGACCAATACCGTTGCCGACAGCATCGTGGCCGGCAGCGATTTGCCGTTGAAATTGACTGCGCATTCCCCATGTTTCCGTTCCGAAGCGGGCGCATACGGTAAAGACGTGCGCGGTTTGATTCGCCAACACCAATTTGACAAAGTGGAAATGGTGCAAATCGTTCATCCGGAAAAATCATACGAAGCGCTGGAAGAAATGGTCGGCCATGCTGAAAATATTTTGAAAGCGTTGGAACTGCCATACCGTGTGATTACTTTGTGTACCGGCGACATGGGCTTCGGCGCAACCAAAACCTACGACTTGGAAGTTTGGGTTCCTGCGCAAAATACCTACCGCGAAATTTCCAGCTGCTCCAACTGCGAAGATTTCCAGGCTCGCCGCATGAAAGCGCGTTTCAAAGATGAAAACGGTAAAAACCGTTTGGTACATACTTTGAACGGCTCAGGCTTGGCAGTCGGCCGTACTTTGGTGGCTGTTTTGGAAAACCATCAAAATGCCGACGGCAGCATTAATGTTCCTGCTGTGTTGCAACCGTATATGGGCGGCGTGACCAAACTGGAAGTAAAATAATCGCTGTTTAAATGAAAAGGCCGTCTGAAACTTGGGTTCAGACGGCCTTTTATATGATTGGGCAATTATTTGTTGTGTTGATGGAAATATTCCCATTCTTCAACGACTTCACCGTCAGGCAAGTGGCACACGCCGTATTCGTTGCCGTCTTTGTCTTTTTTGATTTCGGATTTGCCGCCTTGTTTGACGCAGAACTCAGAAGCCGGATTGGCCACGCCGACGTTGGGGGATTCTTGTTTTTCAGAAGCGGAGCAGGCGGCTAAAGCAGTGGCGGCAGCAAGGCTGAGGATAAGGGTTTTGATCATGGCGTGTCTTTCATTTGAAGGATAAAAACAAGCGGATTATAGGGGGCGCTTGCGTTTAATGGCGTTAACCAGATTAAAGGCCGTCTGAAAAGTTTTCAGACGGCCTTTAGTTTGGGAAGTCAAACCAGATTATTTGGCTGCTTCGGCTTTTTCTGCTTTTTCGCCTTCTTTAGCAAAGTATTTGGCGTAAATTTTGTCGTATTCGCCACTTTCGCGTACTTTTTTCAGCGCATCGTTCAACATTTTGATAGTGGCTTCGTCGCCTTTGCGTGCAGCGATACCGTAGTTTTCGATGGTGAAGTCAGGCAGGGAGATGAAATCCAAGCCTTTAGTCGGGTTGTTTTTCACATAGTTGGCAATGACTGCGCTGTCGCTGACTACAGAATCCAAACCGCCGTTTTCCAATTCCTTGATAATCAGGGGAACGCTTTCAAAGCGGGCGATTTTCGGATTGTCGTTGCCCAAGAGTTTGGAAACGGAGAAGTCGCCGGTGTAGCCGGTTACCACGCCGACTTTGGCCATGTTTTTCAGGTCTTCGGAAGAAGCTACTTTTTTGCCTTTTGGAACGAGGACGACTTGGGTAATTTCAAAGTATGGGTCGCTGAAGAGCATGCTTTGTTTGCGGTCGTCAGTGATGGTTACGCCGGACATTACGATGTCCACATCGCCGTTGTTCAGAGAAGGGAAGAGGCTTTCCCAAGGCTGGTGTTTGAATTCGACTTTGAAGTTGCCGGCTTTGGCCATGGCATTCATCAAATCTACGTCAAAACCTTCTACTTTGCCGGCAGAATCCAAAGATTCAAATGGGGCAAACTCGGCGTTGGAGCCGACACGGTACACTTTATCGGCAGGAGCAGAGGCATTATTGCTTTGACCGCCGCAGGCAGTCAGGGCAAGGGCGGAACAAGCGAGGGCAGTGGCCAGCCATTTTTTCATATTCATGATATGTGCTTTCTTAATAAAATGTTAACGGATAAAATCTTAGTTTAGCATAATTTTGTGAACAAACTAGCCGAAATCAGTGGTCTTTTTCTCGGAAAAATGCGTAGGTTACGTCATGGAAGAGGTCGGTGTGCGGACTGCCTTCGTAGCTCAATTCCGCCAACGCGTCTTCAAAGGCAAGCTGGATGGATTCTACGGCATCGTTGGCCATGTCGGAGGGCAGGGAACGGATAAGGCCTTTGAGGGCGGTGGCGAGGACATGGTTTTGCATACGCAAAACGTCGTTGGCTTCTTCCAAGTATTCGAGGCGTTGTTCGATGCTGCTCATGATGTATCCTTGAGGGTATATTAAATAAAATAGTGATTATATAGTGAATTAATATTAAAATGTTACGCTTGCGCCGGCTTGCCGGATATGTCCAACCATCGGCCGCAGTTCAAGCGTTTTTTGTTTGAATGCGGTTCACAATAAAAATGAAAAAACGAGATTATTATGGAAAACAACCGTCTTGACCCCACAGCCCTCGAGGAAGAAGACCTGAATTGGGAAAAACGCTTGGAAAGATTGCGTCAGGCACGACAATTCAATACCGCGCCGACCCATGCGCCATTGGTCAAAAAATCGGAAGAGGCTGTCGATGTCGCGCCTAAAACCGCGCCTAAAAAAGAATATAAACTGGATGCCGACAATCGCGAAAAAGTGCTGCAGGAGTATTTGTACCGTTGGCAGCTGGAACACAATACCGCCCTTGCCGAAGATGGCGAAGCAGTGGAAACCGATGCGATGGTGGTCTTGCAGGACAACTGGTTGAGCGCGCAATCGGCATTGCAGGCTGCGGCTTCAGAGCGTCATATCGAATCGACGCGCACCGTCAGACTGAATCCGAAATCGGGTGCCGTAGATTTTGATGTGGCTGAAGTGGAAGAAACTGAAAAACCGGAAAATGATGATGCGCAAGCGGCTGAAGGGGCGGTTTCAGACGGCCTTGAACCTGAAAAAGAACCGGCCGTCAATGTCCATATCAATGTTTTGAACCCGCTGACGATTGGCCGTCGGGAAGTGTTCTGCGTTTCTGAAAAAGATTTGACCGAGCGTCTGATTAAACGTTTGCGCCCCCATGTGGCCGATGCGGTCAATGGCATGATTCGGATTGCCGTGCAAAAACAAATGGCCGTGTTCACTTACCAGTTGCAGCAAATGCTCAACGAGCAGGCGCCGGGTTTGGTGGAAGATGTATTGGAACACAACGTCAAACGTATTCTGGACGATATGAAGGTTGAAATGAAATACCGCCGCTGAGTATCCGGGCCGTCTGAAAAGTTTCAGACGGCCTTTGGTATAAATTTCCCTTAAAATTTTGCGAAGCGTGTATAATGGCGGCTCACGTTTTCGTGATAAATATCCTTTCTAAATAGTTGATATGCCCGATGCAGAATCGGGCATTTTTTTTGAGATTGTTATGAATAAAAACAAAATCATTGTATTGCTGATTGCTTTGGTTGCCGTATTTGCCTATCAAAAAATGCAAAACAAGCAGCCGCTACAATCGCAGCATCAGCAGAAAATAGAAGCCGTTCAAAAACAAAACAATGCAGGCGGAGAAAACGCCGATACGGCTCAACAGCAAACCGGTTCGGGCAAACAATCGGCAGAAGCGGTTTTGAAACAGGCGTTTGAAAACGAACAAAGCGATATTCAGGTTGAGGGCGAGGGCACGGTATGGAAAACCCTGCCGGATGACAACAAAGGCACGCGCCACCAACGCTTTATCTTGAAGCTCTCCAGCGGACAGACGCTTTTGGTGGCACACAATATCGACCTTGCCGATAAGATTAAGGGTTTGAAAAAAGGCGATAAAGTAGCGTTTTACGGCGAATATGAATGGTCTGAGCAGGGCGGCGTTATCCATTGGACGCACCATGACCCGTCAGGCCGGCATACTGACGGCTGGTTGAAACACGACGGCCGCCTTTATCAGTAAAAACGGTTTTCCTGTTTTTTCAGACGGCCTGAAACACGGCCTTCGGCTTGAAAGATGGTAGAAATCGGCGCAAAATGTTAACAAGTTAAACAGACGGAAAAATATTGTTCCGTCCATTGGAATACACAGTAGATTGGAGAATAAATGAACAAAAAACTTCATCCGCAAACGCTGGCCATCCGGGGCGGCAAAGAGCAGACTGAATATCGCGAACACAATCAGGCGCTGTTTTTGACCAGCAGCTTCATGTGGGAAAGCGCGCAACATGCGGCAGATTTGTTTTCCAAAAAAATTAAAGGCTTTACCTATACCCGTACAGCCAATCCGACTACTGCCGCTTTTGAAAAACGCATTGCCGCATTGGAAGGCGCAGAGCGCGCGGTAGCCACTTCGACCGGTATGTCCGCAATTCAGGCAGCGTTTTTTACCTTCTTGCAAGCAGGCGACCACGTTGTTTCCAGCCGCAGCCTGTTCGGCACGACCGTCGGTTTCATCAACAACATTGTTACCAAGTTCGGCATCGAAGTCAGCCATGTATCGCCGGTTGATGTAGATGAATGGAAAGCGGCCATCAAGCCCAATACCAAACTGTTTTTCTTGGAAACTCCGTCCAACCCATTGGGCGAAGTTGCCGATTTGGAAGCGCTGGCTGAACTGGCGCACAGCATCGGCGCGCTTTTGGTGGTGGACAACAGCCTCTTGTCGCCCGTCGGCTCGCAGCCTTTGAAACACGGTGCGGATATTTCCGTTTCTTCCGCAACCAAAGCCATCGACGGCCACGGCCGCGTGATGGGCGGCGTATTGGCCGGTTCGGAAGAGCTGATGACGCAAGTTGCCATATATTGCAACTCTTGCGGTTTGGCAATGTCTCCGTTTAACGCATGGCAGTTGTTGAGCGGCGTGGAAACCCTGTCGCTGCGTATGGAAAAACAATTCGATAACGCCCTGAAAATCGCCCAATGGCTGCAACAACAGCCGCAAGTCCAAGCCGTGTACTACACCGGTTTGCCCGACCATCCGCAAGTTGAACTGATCCGCAAGCAACAAAACGGCGGCGGCATCGTTATCGGCTTTGAAGTCGCCGACCAAGAAGCTGCATGGAAAGTCGTGGACGGTGTGGAGCTTTTCTCCCGTACTGCCAACCTCGGCGACGTGCGCTCGACCATCACCCATCCGTGGACAACCACGCACGGCCGGATGCAGCCTGAAGAAAAACTCGCCGCCAATATCCGCCCGGGCTTGATCCGCCTCTCTGTCGGTTTGGAACACATCGACGATTTGATTGATGATTTGCAACAAGCATTGAACAAATAATCTAAAAACAAATTTCAGACGGCCTTAAAATTTAATAGGCCGTCTGAAAGCAATCAAACACACATCTTAAGAATAAAAGGAAAAAATAATGTCTGAAGCAGAATTCGCCTCGTGGGCAATGAAGATCCTCCTCACCGGCCTGATTATCTTTTTGGGTTTTATCGTTTGGAACTTGGGTAAAGAATCCAAGGCCGGCAAATTCGGCATTGCCATGCTCTTCTTGGTTTTGGGCTTGGGCGTGTTTGGATTTGTATTCAAAGAATTGCTGATTAGCTTTTTGGTATTGCCGAAATAAGCAGGAAGTTTATAGATAGAACAAGGCCGTCTGAACATTTTCAGACGGCCTTTTGATTTGATAATTAAATTACGCCCAACTCTTGCAAGCCGCGCAATACACCATCTTCATCGACACTTGGGCAGACGAATTGTGCGGCGGCTTTGGCCGCTTCTTCGCCATTGCCCATGGCAACGCCAAAGCCGACGGTTGACAGCATTTCAAAGTCGTTGAAGCTGTCGCCGAACGCCATTACTTTGCTCATATCAATTCCCAGTTTTTCCACTGCGTGGGCGATGCCCCGTGCTTTTGAACCTTCTTTGCGCAGCAGGTCCACAGCATATTCATGCCAGCGGACGGATTTGAAGCCGTGTTGTTGAATCAGCGGTTGCAGGATTTTTTCTTCTTCCTCATCCACAAAGACCAACATTTGATAAACAGGCTGTTTGCGGAAATATTCTTTGTCAGTCAGGAAGTTGGGCAAGATATGTGATAAGCCTTCGACAACGCGCGGCGAATGGGAGGAAACGGCAATTTCTTGGTTGTTGACGAATGCGTAGTCTATTTTGTGTTGTTCAAGCAGGTTGATGGCGGTTTCGATGTCGGCAATATTCAACGGGTAACTTTGCAGGGGTTCGCCGCGAAAGGAAATATATTGGCCGTTGATGGTAACGAGCATGTCGATGCCGCATTCTTGAATCAAGGCTTTGACTTTGGTGGGAAAGGCGGCTTCCGGACGGCCGGTGGCAATGGCAGTCAAAATGCCTTTGGCTTTTAATGCGCGCATGGCTTGGGCAACCGAAGGGCGCAAGGTATCCGTGTATTTGCGGTAGAGGGTGTCGTCGATGTCAAAGAAGATGATTGCAGGGTTGTTCATGGTTTACTCGTTGGGCTGGGTATACACAGCTTTCATTGAAAATTGTGTGAACAGCTTGTGTATAAATTGGTTTAGTATTTGATTGCTATTATAAAAATAAGTTCTGATTAAAATTTAGGCAGTTTTTGTGTTGAGAATAAAGCGGAAAGTTATCCACATCAGGCCGTCTGAAAATTTGGTTTTCAGACGGCCTTGTTTTAAGCAATCAGACGGATATTTTCTTTGTCTTGCCTGAATTTGTTTTTAATCACGATAGGCAGGCTGCTGTCGAAATACCAGCTGCCGTCAGGCAAAGCCAACGCACCGCCGGCGCAGAGCAGGGTAATGCTGTTTCCGGTCAGGGGGTCGGTTTCGGTAATTTCAATTTCGTGCGCTTTGCCCCAATCGGTTACAGGGAGTAGGGCGGCAAGCTCGGTAATGCGTTGGTTTTGATGTTTGATACCGTTTGGCTGGCGGCAGTTGCCGTTGCATTTTCCGACAGCCTCGACAGGGCAGGGTTCGCCCTTTGCGTAGCTGGTCGGCAAAATATTGAGCGAATCCGGGCAGAGTCTGTGTTCTTGCGACCATTGCGCCAAAGCGCGTTTGGCTGCTTTTTTGTGGGCAAACAAACCGTATGGACGCCAGTTTCTGGTGCCGCTATTTAACAAGACAATGCGTGCTTGAAGGCTACCGTGTTCATCAGCGATAAAGCGGACGGTTGAAAACGATGTGGATTTTTCAGACGGCATCAGTTGGTATTCCTGCATGGTCTGGGCTTTGAGCCATAATGTATGGAGCTGACCGACTGCCGGAATAAAACGGATGGAGGCTGCGGCTTTGATGTGCGGCGGCAGTTTTTTGCTGTGCAGCAGGGTGGCGGTTTCACTGTATGCGCGTTCGTGTGCTTCAATGGCCTGAGCTTTGCCGAAATGGTCAAACCAAACCAATACGCCGTAACTGTCGGGCAGGGTATAGAGCTGTTGGGCGAGCGAATCAGGCAGCCAAGTGGGCAACATTTTCGGATTCATCAACACACGGACATGTTCATCCCATTGTTGGTGATTTTTTTCTGTCAAACTTAATTCGAGATAATCACACAATGCGACAACATCGGTCATGGCGCGGTGGCGGTTGGCCGTCTGAATGCCGGTGCGTTCGATAATGCTGTCGAGGCTGTGTTTGTAAAACTCAGGATACAGGCGGCGCGACAGTTGAACCGTACAGAGCGAGGGTGCGGCAAAGTCAGTATGGATACGGGCAAATTCGTGGCGCAGGAAGGTGTAGTCAAAGCGGCTGTTGTGGGCAACAACCACTGCACCTTGCAACAGTGGCAACAAATCGGCTGCAATATCGGCAAAGACAGGCGCGTTTTTCACCGTTTCATCATGAATTCCGGTCAGCCTGGCAACAAATTCGGGAATGCTGCGGCAAGGATTGACCAATTGCTCGTAATGTGTGGCGCGTCCTTGCTCAAAACGAACAAGGGCGACTTCCGTTATCCTGTCTTGATAGAAATTTCCACCGGTCGTCTCCAAATCCACCACGACCACAGGCCGTCCCAAACGGGAAAATGCTTCGGATAAGAGCGGCCAGCGTGCGAAATCTGACATTTTATTCTCTGTAAATTCAATAGCAAATGCGCATTTTACACGCTGTCTGCAAGTTTTCCAAATAAAACGCTTGACAGGAAACAGTCCACTCTCTATAATTCGAATCTTTCTTGATGCACTCGTAGCTCAGTTGGATAGAGTATCTGGCTACGAACCAGAGGGTCGGGCGTTCGAATCGCTCCGGGTGCGCCACAGAAAATCTCCGCGCCCATCGTCTAGCGGTTAGGACATCGCCCTTTCACGGCGGTAACCGGGGTTCGATTCCCCGTGGGCGTGCCAGTTTATAAAAAAGCGCAATCTGTTTCAGATTGCGCTTTTTTGCGTCTATCGGCTTTGAAATAATTTAAGCATATCTTTTATCTGATAACGGTTAATCGACATTTGTCATAATCTACTAAAAGCATTTATTATTACATATCTAATAATCATAATTTAAGGGAAACGTTCATGGCGTGGCGGTTTGTGTTGCCTGCTTGGGTGGTTGGGGTAGTGCTTTCGTTTGCGTTGCCGTTTGTGCCGCCATGGTGGGCTTGGTTGTCTGTAATGATGGGTGCGCTTGCGTTGTGTCGAAGATTTGCTGTGGCTTGGTTGGCGCTGGCCGTCTGCATGGGCATGGCGTTTGGTGTGTGGCGGACCGGGCTGGTTTTGGCCGATCAATGGCCTGTAGGGGAGGTGGCGGCTAAAGTTTTAACGGTTGAAGTGGCGGATATGCCGCGTGATGATGGTCGGCGCGTGCAGTTTGCGGCAAGGGCTTGGGATGAGCGTGGTCAGGCTTTTGATTTGATGTTGTCAGATTATCAGCGGCGCGATTGGACGGTGGGCAGTCGGTGGTCTGTGTCGGCGCGGGTAAGGCCGGTAATCGGTGAAGTGAATGTGCGCGGTTTGAACCGTGAAACATGGGCTTTGGCCAATGGTATCGACGGCATGGGTACTTTGGGGCGCGATAGGAAACTTGTGCGGCAAGGCGGTGCTTTCGGTTTGGCTAATATACGTGATGCGGTAAGCCGAAGTTGGCAGGGAACGGCGGACAAATATCCTGAGTTTTCAGACGGCATAGGGTTGATGCGTGCTTTGAGTATTGGTGAGCAATCGGCGTTACGGCCGCCTTTGTGGCAGGCATTCCGTCCTTTGGGGCTGACGCACTTGGTCAGTATTTCGGGCTTGCATGTAACGATGGTGGCGGTATTGTTTGCCTGGCTGATCAAGCGGGTTTTCCGTTACTTGCCGTGGATTCCGGCGAAACCGCGTGTGTGGATATTGGCCGGCGGTGTTGCCGGGGCTTTGTTTTATGCGCTTTTGGCCGGTTTTTCCGTACCGACGCAACGCAGTGTGTTGATGTTGGCTTCGTTTGCGTGGGCATGGTGGCGCGGCAGTAGCGGCTCGGGTTGGGCGGCATGGTGGCAGGTTTTGGCCGTTGTTTTGTTGTTGGACCCGTTGGCCGTATTGGGTGTGGGAACGTGGTTGTCTTTCGGCTTGGTTGCTGCTTTGATTTGGGTTTCATCAGGCCGTCTGAAAGAGTCGGGCTGGCGTTTGGCTGTACGGGGACAATGGGCGGCGACGGTATTGTCGGTGGTATTGCTGGGCTATTTGTTTGCTTCGTTACCTTTGCTCAGTCCCTTGGTTAATGCGCTGGCTATTCCTTGGTTTTCTTGGGTGTTGACGCCGTTGGCTTTGCTGGGTTCAGTTTTTCCGTTTGAACCTGTCCAGTTGGTAGCGGCATTTTTGGCGGAATATACTTTACGCGGTTTGGTATGGCTGGCTACGGTATCGCCTGAATTTGCCGTTGCAGCGACGCCCGTGCCTTTGCTGGTGTTGGCGATGATGGCGGCTTTGCTGTTATTGCTGCCTAAAGGAATGGGCTTGAAACCTTGGGCATGTTTGGTTTTATTGGGTTTTGTGTTTTACCATCCTGCCAAGTTGGAGGAGGGGGTGGCAAGAGTTACGGTGATGGATGCGGGGCAAGGTTTGTCGGTGTTGATACAAACGCGCAACCGCAATCTTTTGTTTGATACGGGAACGGAGCAAGTGGCGCAAACAGGTATTGTGCCGAGTTTGAACGCGATGGGTGTGCGCCGTTTGGACAGCTTGATTTTGTCGCACCATGATATTGACCATGACGGCGGTTTTCAAAGTGTAGCGGCTGTTGGTACCGATAAATTGCTTGCCGGACAACCTGAGTTTTATCCGAATGCAGAGTTTTGCCAAGAAGACAAATGGCAATGGGACGGCGTAGATTTCGAGTTGCTCAGGCCGTCTGAAAATACGGGTAAGGAAGATAACGATCAAAGCTGCGTATTGCGTGTCGTGGCAAACGGCCAAGCCTTGTTGATAACCGGCGATTTGGGCGTGAAGGGCGAGGCCGGTTTGATTGAGAAATACGGCAATGCGTTGTATAGCCAAGTGTTGGTATTGGGACATCACGGCAGCAGCACGGCTTCGTCAGGCAGCTTTCTGCATACGGTTTCGCCGCAATATGCCGTGGCATCCAGCGGCTATGCCAATGCCTACAAACATCCGACCATTGCCGTACAAAATCGTGTCCGTGCGCACGGCATTACTTTGTTGAGAACAGATTTGTCAGGCGCATTGGTGTTTGTTTTGGGGCAAGATGATGTGTTCCGAGGCCGCCTAAAAAAGGATAAGTTTTATTGGCAGAAGAAACCGTTTGAGTAAAAAGGATAACAGGCCGTCTGAAAGACTTTTTCAGACGGCCTTGATATTTTTTTATTATTGACGGGCATTATCCAAATTTTGTGTGAATCCAATTGTGGATAGTTTGGTTTAATTATTGATAATAAAGAATAAACTAAATTTGATTAAATAATAGGCAAATAGAAAAGAGAAAAATAATTACAAAGTTATTAGTAATTATCGGTATGATATTCTGTATATCAAGCAGAGCCTAAGGCAGCACAGAGTTCTTGCGCTTCTACAACGAAGACGCTGCGCAGCTGACGGCCGCCAATATTATCGGCTGATGGTTGTTTTGAAGTTTAAGGCCGTCTGAACTTGATATTTCATGTTCAGACGGCCTTAAACTTTGTGTTTGTTAACTATATAATATCCGCCCCATCTGTTTAAAAAGGCCATCGCCATGAACACCATACGCACCAAAATTTGCGGTATTACCCGACCTGAAGACGCGCTGGCTGCGGCCGAATTGGGTGCGGATGCCATCGGGCTGGTGTTTTACGCCAAGAGTAAACGGGCTGTGAGTATTGAGCAGGCACAGGCGGTTGTGAAAAACCTGCCGCCGTTTGTATCGGTAGTGGCCTTGTTTGTGAATGAAAACGAGCAAGCCATCCGTGAGATTTTGCGTCAGGTGCCGATAGATGTGATTCAGTTTCACGGCGATGAAGACGATGATTTTTGCCGTCGGTTTGACCGCCCGTATTTGAAGGCCGTGCGTGTACAGTCCGCTGCCGATATTCAGACGGCCTGTGCCAAATTTCCGAATGCCCGCGCCTTGTTGTTTGATGCCTATCATCCGACCGAATACGGCGGTACGGGACAAAGTTTCGACTGGACCATGTTGCACGGCAATATCGGCAAACCGTGGATACTTGCCGGCGGATTGACTGCGGAAAACGTTGCCGAAGCGGTGAAAATCAGTGGCGCGGCGGCGGTGGATGTGTCCGGCGGCGTGGAAATCTCCGGCGGGGTTAAGAGCAGAGAGAAAATGGCGGCGTTTATTCAGGCAGTAAAGGCCGTCTGAAATTTTGTTTGAATTCAAAGCAACCGGAATACAGATATGCAAGAGCCAATCGTTGAGTCCCACCCCTTCGCAGCCTTGTTGCCGCCGCAGGCAACGGTCATGATGATGGGGACGTTTCCGCCTAAAGAAGAAAAACACGCGATGCAGTTTCATTATCCGAATTTTCAAAACGATATGTGGCGCGTGTACGGGCTGGTGTTTTTCGGCGATGCGGCGCATTTTCAAAAGCAGGGCGAAAAGGCGTTTGATGCCGATAAAATCAAAGCGTTTTTAAGTGAGAAGGGCATTGCATCCTGTCCGACCGTATTGAAGGCAATACGCGAACATGGCAATGCTTCGGATAAGTTTTTAAAAGTGATAGAAACCGTCGATTTGGCGGCAGTATTGGCGCAAATGCCCGAGTGCTGCCATCTTTGCACCACCGGCGGTAAGGCAACCGAAATTTTGTTGGAGATTCAAGGCAGCGGCATGAAAATGCCGAAGACAGGCGAAACAGTACCGTTTCCCTATGCGGGGCGTGAGTTGACCTTGACGCGCCTGCCTTCGACTTCGCGTGCCTATCCTTTGAGTTTGGCGAAAAAAGTGGCGGCGTATCGGGCTTTTTTTGAAACGGCTGGATTGACTGTTTTTCAGGAGTAGGACGATGGACCGTTATGAAATCTCTTTAATGACGTTTATGGCTTTGTGGTGGCTTTTTAATGTCGTCTCAGTGTGGCTGAAGGCCAAACAATGGCATATCAAGATATTATTGGGCGGAACGCTTTTGTATGTGATACAAATATCTGCAGTCATTATGTCTGTTAACGGCCTTAATTGGATATTTTTGAACACAAGTACCATAAATACCAATGAGTTGATTATTGCTTTGCTTGTGCTTAACTTTCTGGGTTGTTGGTTGCTGGCATTGTGGCTGGGAATGTTGGCACTAAAAATATGCCTGAGAAACAAAAACGAAGAAAAATATATTGCGCCGCCGTTGGGTGCGGCATTGCTTGCAACATCGAGCAGTACGCTGTTGTTCCTATTTTGTCTGCTGATATTATTATTCAATTAGTTGCCGACAAGATGAATGGAAAACGGCTATAATTGCTGACAATTTTTACTTTCAGACGGCCTTTTACTGAATCAGGCCGTCTGAAACCATAAAACGAACAAGGAAAAATCCCATGAAAAATTATCACGCTCCCGACGAGAACGGCTTTTTCGGCGAACACGGCGGTCTGTATGTTTCCGAAACCCTGATTCCTGCTTTGCAAGAATTGGCAGAAGCCTATAAAGCGGCGAAAGAAGATCCTTCATTTTGGGAAGAGTTCCGCCATGATTTGAAACACTATGTCGGCCGTCCCAGCCCTGTTTACCATGCCGCGCGATTGTCCGAGCATTTGAGCGGCGCACAAATTTGGCTGAAGCGTGAAGATTTGAACCACACCGGCGCACACAAAGTCAACAACACCATCGGTCAGGCATTGCTCGCTCGCCGCATGGGCAAAAAACGCGTGATTGCCGAGACAGGCGCGGGTCAGCACGGCGTGGCTTCCGCCACCGTTGCCGCACGCTTCGGCATGACTTGCGACGTGTACATGGGTGCGGACGACATCCAACGTCAAATGCCCAACGTGTTCCGCATGAAATTATTGGGTGCGAACGTGGTCAGCGTCGACAGCGGCAGCCGTACATTGAAAGACGCGATGAACGAAGCCATGCGCGAATGGGTGGCCCGCGTGGACGACACGTTCTACATCATCGGCACTGCCGCAGGCCCGGCGCCGTATCCCGAAATGGTACGCGATTTCCAATGCGTGATCGGCAATGAAGCCAAAGAACAAATGTTGGAAGCCATCGGCCGCCAACCTGATGTTGCCGTTGCCTGCGTGGGCGGAGGCTCGAATGCCATCGGTTTGTTCCATCCCTATATCGAAGAAGAAAACGTGCGTTTGGTCGGCGTAGAAGCCGGCGGTTTGGGCGTGGATACGCCAGACCACGCCGCACCGATTACCAGCAAAGCCCCTATCGGCGTATTGCACGGTTTCCGCAGCTATTTGATGCAGGACGAAAACGGCCAAGTCTTGGGTACGCACTCCGTTTCCGCAGGCTTAGACTACCCAGGCATCGGCCCGGAACACAGCCATTTGAACGACATCAACCGCGTGGAATACACCGTTGCCAAAGACGACGAAGCACTCGAAGCCTTTGACTTGCTCTGCCGTTTCGAGGGCATTATTCCTGCGCTGGAATCCAGCCACGCCGTTGCTTGGGCGGTAAAAAATGCGCCGAAAATGAGCAAAGACCAAGTGATTTTGGTCAACCTCTCCGGTCGCGGCGATAAAGACATTAATACCGTGGCAAAACTCAAAGGCATTGAGTTGTAAGCCTTATTGATTGAGCAGTAAAGGCCGTCTGAAAAAGCTGGGTTTCAGTCTTTCAGACGGCCTTTGTTTCCGTAATGATTCAGCGTAGTATTTTATCCGCGCAAACTCTATCAAGTATCGGCGGCTAAGGAAATTTATCCTTCCAAACTGCGCTTGTACGTTTTCTAAACCGATTATCCAAGTTATCCATTTATTGTGATTATGAAACATTTGGCAATCCATCTAAAACTATTGGGCATGGCGGCGTTTTGGGGCGCATCTTGGCCGATGGGGCGGATGTTGGGACAGGCGCTGCCGCCTTTAACGGGCGGTATGCTGCGCTTTTTGACGGCGGCGATCTTGCTTTTGGGTTGGCTGTTTGCACGGTATCGGTTGCGTACTTTGGCGGTTTTGTCGCGTAAACAATGGCTTGGTTTGGCATTGGCGGCAGCATTCGGCGTATTTGGTTTTACTGTGTTGTCTATGCTGGGTTTGCAGCGGATTCCTGCTTCAAGGGCGACGGTGTTGGTCACGTTCAATCCTGTGTTGACGATGTTTTTTGCGGCTTTGCTGTTTGGCGAAAAACTCAACGGCAAGATTGTGTCGGGCATGTTGTTGGCAGTGGCAGGCTCGATATGGGCGGTCACGCATGGCGAGATTGCGGCATTTTTGTCGGGCGGCGGCATAGGGTGGGGCGAAGTGCTGGTGTTTTGCAGCCTTTGCTGCTTGGTTACTTATACGATGATAGGCCGGGCGGTGTTGCAGGGGATTGACGCGCTGACGGTTACCGTGGCCACCGCTTGGTTGGGTGCAATGATGTTGCTGCCGCCTGCGCTGATTTCAGACGGCCTGCCGTTTGGTATGCTTGCCGAAATGGACGGCAGGGGCTGGTTTGCTTTGATTGGCTTGTCTGTCGGTGCAACGGTCTTGAGCTATGCGTGGTACTTCGAGGGCGTGAAGACTTTGGGCGCAGGCAGCGCGGCGGCGTACATCACTTTGGTGCCGGTATTCGGCATTTTGTGTTCCGCTTGGTTTTTGGGCGAGGCATTGCATGTTTCCTTGGTTGCCGGCTGTTTGGCGGCCGTAATCGGATTGGCGCTGATGCAATATGGAAGACGTGCCGTCTGAAAAGGTAAAGATGTTATATAATAACGAAAATTGTCAATCTGTCTTTAAAAAGAATATGTCCGAACCGTCCTCCCTGCTCGATTTCGACCGCACCCATCTGCTCCATCCCTATACGTCCATGACCGACCCGTTGCCTGTTTATCCGGTGCGCCGTGCGGAGGGCGTGCATATCGAATTGGCGGACGGTACGCGGCTGATTGACGGGATGTCGTCTTGGTGGTGTGCGATACACGGCTATAATCATCCCATTTTGAATCAGGCGGTTGAGGCGCAGATTAAACAGATGTCGCATGTGATGTTCGGCGGTTTGACGCACGAGCCTGCGGTGGAACTGGGCAAATTATTGGTTGGGATTTTGCCGCAGGGGCTGGACCGTATTTTTTATGCGGATTCGGGTTCGGTTTCGGTAGAAGTTGCGCTGAAGATGGCAGTGCAATACCAGCAGGCGCGGGGTTTGACCGCGAAGCAGAATATTGCGACGGTGCGGCGCGGGTATCACGGCGATACTTGGAACGCGATGTCCGTCTGCGATCCGGAAACGGGGATGCACCATATTTTCGGCAGCGCTCTGCCACAGCGTTATTTTGTCAATAATCCGAAAAGCCGTTTCGACGATGAGTGGGACGAGGCGGATTTGCAGCCTGTCCGCGCCTTGTTTGAAGCGCATCATGCGGATATCGCCGCCTTTATTTTGGAACCGGTCGTGCAGGGCGCGGGCGGTATGTATTTTTATCATCCGCAGTATCTTCGCGGTTTGCGCGATTTGTGCGACGAATTTGATATCGTGTTGATTTTTGATGAAATTGCCACCGGATTCGGGCGCACGGGCAAGATGTTTGCCTGCGAACACGCGGAGGTCGTACCGGATATTATGTGTATCGGCAAGGGCTTGAGCGGCGGCTATATGACGCTGGCGGCGGCAATCACTTCGCAAAAAGTCACCGAAACGATTTCGCGCGGCGAAGCGGGCGTGTTTATGCACGGCCCGACATTTATGGCAAACCCGCTGGCGTGTGCCGTTGCCTGTGCTTCGGTCAAACTGCTTTTGTCCCAAGATTGGCAGGCAAATATCTGCCGCATTGAAAACATCTTAAAAGGCCGTCTGAAAACCGCATGGGACATTCGCGGCGTGAAAGACGTGCGCGTTTTGGGTGCCATCGGCGTGATCGAGCTGGAAAAAGGCGTGGATATGGCGCGTTTTCAAGCGGACTGCGTGGCGCAGGGCATTTGGGTGCGCCCGTTCGGCAGGCTGGTGTACCTCATGCCGCCTTACATCATTTCAGACGGCCTCTTGACCGAACTTGCCGACAAAACCGTACAAATTTTGAAGGAACACAGCAAATGAAAGGCGTTTACTTCGTCAGCGGCATAGACACGGACATCGGCAAAACCATCGCCAGTGGCATGTTGGCAAAACAATTGTTGCAGCAGGGCAAAAACGTGATCACGCAAAAGCCCGTGCAAACCGGTTGCCAAAACATCGCCGACGACATCGCCGTCCACCGCAACATCATGGGCATACCCATGCAGGAAGCCGACAAACAGCGGCTGACCATGCCCGAAATCTTCAGCTATCCCGCCTCGCCCCATCTCGCCGCCCGTCTGGACGGCAGGGCTTTGGACTTGAACAAAATCCGCACCGCCACGCAGCAATTGGCGGCACAATACGAAATCGTATTGATCGAAGGCGCGGGCGGATTGATGGTTCCTCTGACGGAAAACCTGTTAACCATTGATTATATTCAGCAACAGGCTTATCCCGTCATTCTCGTTACCAGCGGACGGCTCGGCAGCATCAACCATACCCTGCTCAGCTTCGCCGCGCTCAAACAATACGGTATCAGCTTGCACAGCCTGATTTTCAACCATATTCACGACAGCAAAGATGAAACCGTTGCCGGCGATACCTTGGAATATCTTAAAGGCCGTCTGAAAGATGAGTTTCCCGAAGCCAAATGGCAGGAGTTGGCCAAAACAGAGGTGGTAAATGGCGTTTGATATACCGCGTGGCACACTTTGTTCATATGCCGAAGCTTCAAGTCTTCTGCCGTCTAAGGCCGAACATTTGCTGACCGTTTCTTCGCTAACCGCTGCGTTGCGCGCTTCAGGTAAGGATTTTTCAGTCGAGCCGGTGTATTTGGGTTTGACGAAGGGAGCAGAAAACGGAGACGAAATCTTTGTGCGCGATGTTTTGCTCAAACTGGACGGCGAAACAGTGATACAAGCCAGAAGCGCGTGCCGGCCGGATAGCCGTCTATGGACTGAATTATTGGATTGCGGAACGCAGCCTTTGGGAGAGCGTCTGTTTGACGGTACATTGCCATTGAAACGTTCGGATTTTGAGTTTCTTCGTTTTAAAGATGCCGATCATCCGTCTTTCAGACGGCCTGTTACTGCGCGCCGTTCGTATTTCGATTGGAACGGCGAAATATTGGAATTAACAGAATATTTCTTATTGAAATTAATGGATTTATACTGATAAGGCCGTCTGAAAAGAAAACCGATTGCCGAGATTTGTCATAATTCTGTTATAATACAACAAATTAAATCATTAAGATTCGTTTGATTTCAGACGGCAATAAATTATAATAAGAGCTAAGGCTCTAAAAATGCCTTTCATTCAGCATCAATACATATACAACGACACATTACACCAATGAACATACGGCGCTTTTTCCTACAATTTTTACCGCGTTACGCTGTCGGACGGATGGTGATATACGCCAAACTGATGCGCATCGACAAACCCATCGGCACCCTGCTTTTGCTGTGGCCGACTTATTGGGCATTGTGGATTGCGTCTAAAGGCGTTCCCGACGCGGATATTTTTATTGCCTTTACTGCAGGCACGTTTTTAATGCGCAGCGCAGGTTGCGTCGTGAACGACTTTGCCGACCGCAATTTTGACGGTGCAGTAGAGCGCACCAAAAACCGCCCGTTTGCCAAAGGTTTGGTTTCCAAAACCGAAGCGTTGCTTTTGACCGTCATGCTGTGTCTGATGGCGGCCTTGTGTCTGGTGCCGCTCAACCGCTTTACTTGGCTGATGAGCCTTCCGGCCTTGTTTCTGGCCGTCACATATCCCTTTACCAAACGCTTTTTCCCGTTGCCGCAGTTTTATTTGGGACTGGCATTTTCGTTCGGCATTCCCATGGCCTTTGCCGCCGTGCAAGGCCGAGTGCCTCCCGAAGCGTGGCTGATGTTTACCGCCAATGCCTTATGGACGCTGGCTTACGACACGATTTATGCCATGGCGGACAAAGAAGACGATTTGAAAATCGGCATTAAAACTTCGGCAATCACATTTGGCCATCACGACATTAGCGCAACCATGCTTTGCCATTTTTGGTTTACGGTATTGATGGCGGTGTTGGGTATCAAAATCGGCGCAACTTGGCCGTATTGGCTGGTATTGCCGATAACCGCGTATTGGCAGTGCCAACAATATGCCGCCATCCGTACGCGCGACCGTCAGTTGTGCTTCCAAACATTTTTGGCCAACAACCGCATCGGCTTGGCATGGTTTTGCGGATTGGTCTGCCATTATTTTTGGTTGTTTTTGGTGTCCAAATTGTTTTAAAAAACGAGGCTGGGGCCGTCTGAAAAGAAAGGGAAAAGGAGTATGCCGGACATACTCCTTTTTATTTAAACCGCGATTTAGCCAATGATGGAATTTTTACTTTAAATTAATTATAATCAAATGGTTGGATTATTTTCGGCTCGTTAAAAAATATCAAAAACAACATGGAAAATGTTAGCGGGACGAGTGTAAATTACGCCTTCAGGATTGAGATTTGCACCGACAATCGGTACAATCCCATTGTTTTGCGACATTTAAAAGAGATACATATGAGCCTGATCGGCGAAATTTTACCTTTGTCCCATATCGTTTTGGATTTGGAAGTCAGCAGCAAAAAGCGTCTGTTTGAAGAGGCCGCACAGCTGCTGGAGAATGAAGCAGAATTACCGAATGCCAACGTGTTCGACTGCCTGTTTGCCCGTGAAAAACTCGGTTCGACCGGTTTGGGGCAGGGGGTGGCGATTCCCCACGGCCGTCACGCATGCGTGAAAAAAGCCACCGGTGCGTTTATCCGCACCAAAGAGCCGGTCGCCTTTGATGCGCCCGACGGCAAACCCGTTTCCCTGATTTTTATCCTGCTTGTGCCTGAAAACGCTACCGGCGAACATTTGGAAGTCTTGTCCAAACTGGCCGGCAGATTCTCTCAAAAAGCCGTCCGTGAAGCATTGATGGCCGCGACTTCTGCCGAAGAAGTACGCACACTCCTGACCGAAGAGTAATTCATGCCCAGCATATCCGTCCGCCGCCTGTTTTCCGACAATCAGCACAAACTCGAACTTGCTTGGGCTGCCGGCAATTCCGGCGCGGACAACCGTATCGGTGTCGAAGCCGATAAACCCGTCTTGGCCTTGGTCGGCCACTTAAACTTTATCCATCCCAACCAAATTCAAGTTGTCGGCGTAGCCGAAGCCGAATATTTACGCCGTCTGGAATCGGGCGAACTCAACTATGATTTCGGCGAGCTTTTCGACATTCCCATGTCTTTGGTCATCGTCGCCAACGGTCTGCCGGTTTCGCCCAAATTGCGCGATTATTGCCATACCAACAGTATCCCTTTACTGACATCCAAACAGGAAAGCCCGCACTTGATGGACGTTTTGCGGATTTATCTGCAACGCACATTGGCGACTTCCACCATCAAGCACGGCGTATTTTTGGATGTATTTGAAGTGGGCGTACTCATTACCGGGCAGTCCGGCTTGGGTAAGAGCGAATTGGCATTGGAGCTGATTTCGCGTGGGCACAGCCTGATTGCCGATGATGCGGTCGAACTCTTCCGCACCGGCCCGGAAATGCTGGAAGGCCGTTGCCCGCCTATGCTGCGTGATTTCCTCGAAGTACGCGGTTTGGGCATACTCAATATCCGCCATATTTTTGGCGAAACCTCCATCCGTCCGAAAAAAATCCTCCAGCTGATTATCAATTTGGTTCCGGCCGACGACGGATACATGAAACAACTCGATCGATTGAGCATCCGTACCGAAACAGAATCTATCCTCAACGTCAGCGTCCGTTCCGTTACCCTGCCTGTTGCAATCGGTCGAAACTTAGCAGTATTGGTTGAAGCTGCAGTGCGCAATTACATCCTTCAATTGCGCGGCAAAGACAGCACCAAAGAATTCCTCGAACGCCATCAAACACAACTCAAAGAAAACGAACAAAACCATGAAAATCGTCCTGATTAGCGGCTTATCCGGCTCAGGAAAATCCGTAGCCCTCAAGCAGCTCGAAGATTTGGGCTATTACTGTGTCGATAATCTTCCCTTGGAAATGCTTCCGTCGTTGGTTTCGCTCCACATCGAACGTGCCGATGAAACCAAACTCGGTGTCAGCGTTGACATCCGTTCCGGTATCAATATTCAGGAAGCGCAAGAGCAAATCCAATATTTGCGTCATGAAGGGCATCAAGTCGAAGTCCTCTTTATTGAAGCAGAAGAGGGCGTGTTGGTACGCCGCTTCTCGGAAACCCGCCGCGGCCATCCTTTGTCCGGCCATAATCTGACCTTGTTGGAAAGCCTGCAAAAAGAACGCGAATGGCTCTTTCCGCTCAAAGACATTGCATATTGCATCGATACGTCCAAAATGAATGCGCAGCAGCTGCGTTATGCCGTTCAACAATGGCTCAACATTGAACGCATCGGTTTGCTGGTTATTCTTGAGTCCTTTGGTTTCAAATACGGCGTTCCCAATAATGCCGACTTTATGTTTGACATGCGCAGCCTGCCCAATCCGTATTACGATCCTGAATTGCGCCCCTTTACCGGTATGGACAAACCCATTCAAGATTATTTGGACCAGCAGCCTTTGGTTCAAGAAATGGTTGATGATATTGAGCATTTCTTAAACCGCTGGCTGCCGCGTCTGCAGCAAGAGAGCCGCAGTTATGTGACGATTGCCATCGGTTGTACCGGCGGTCAGCACCGCTCCGTTTATGTTGTGGAAAAACTGGCCGAGCGCCTCAAAGGCCGTTACGAACTCCTTGTCCGCCACCGTCAGGCTCAAAGCTTGGCAGGACGCTAACTTGCCGTTTCAGACGGCCTCAAAGGAAGAAACCATGAAAAAAATCAGTCTGACCGCATTATCCCTGCTTATCTTGACCGCCTGTGCAACAGAGCCTGTAACAGCTTACCGTTGGCACCGCACCGGCGCGAGCGAAGCTGAAGTTTCCCGCCAAATCAATACCTGCAAATCACAAGCTCAAAATGGAACCAAACGTGGCAATACATCCAAAACGTTTGAGCAATGTATGGATGAAGCAGGTTATTACAGCTATGAACATGGCAACCTCTAAATCCTGATTGACCGATTATCCCAATACCGAGGCCGTCTGAAAAACAATGATTGTTCAGACGGCCTCAGATACGAATAGAAAGAATAAAAAGACATGGCTATCCAATGGTTTCCCGGCCACATGAACAAGGCAAAAAAAGCCATTGCCGAACGCATTAAAAGCGTTGATATGGTGATTGAGATGTTGGACGCGCGTATGCCTGCTTCCAGCGAAAACCCTTTGCTTGCCCAGTTGTCCAAAGGCAAGCCCAAACTGAAAATCTTAAACAAACAAGACCTCGCCGATCCTGAGCGCACTAAAGTTTGGCTCGAACACTACAACAGCCGTCAAGATACCCGCGCCATTGCGCTGGATTCTTCCGAAACCGGCGCGCATGGAAAAATTACCCAAGCCTGCCGCGCCATGATTCCGCATCGTCAAGGTATCGAGAAGCCGTTGCGTGTTCTGATTTGCGGTATTCCCAACGTCGGCAAATCCACCTTGATTAACGGCATGATCGGCAAAAAATCTGCCAAAACCGGTAATGAACCCGGTATTACCAAAGCCGAACAGCGCCTTTTCCTTGCCGACGATTTCTGGCTTTACGATACCCCCGGTATGTTGTGGCCAAAAATTATCGTTGAAGAAGGCGGCTATAACCTTGCGGCCGGCGGTGCAGTCGGGCGTAACGCTCTGGACGAAGAAGAAGTGGCGCTTGAGCTTTTGGATTACCTCCGCCGCCATTATCTGGCTTTGTTGCAAGAGCGTTATCAAGCCGACAAAGATCCAAGCAGCCATTGGGACGATACTTCTTGGTTGGAGTGGATTGCCAAAAAACGCGGAGCGGTTTTGAGCGGCGGACGAATCAATTATCAAAAGGCCGCTGAAAATATACTGACCGATTTCCGCGAAGGAAAAATCGGCAGAATCACGCTGGAAACGCCAAACCAATGGGAAGCTTGGCTGAAAAAAGCTAGGCAGAAAGAGGCCGAACTTAAAGCCATACGCGAAGCCAGAAAGGCGGAACGAAAAGGGCAGCAGCCTTCAGCCGATTAATACAAAAGGCCGTCTGAAATCTATTTTCAGACGGCCTTTTGTTGGAATAGACAATTACAGGGCGGTACGGCTGAAGCTGTCCAGAGCTTTATCGGTTTGGATTTGGTTGAACTGCATGGTGGTTTTGTCGCCTTGCTTTTCGTCCAATTCGATTTTACGCACCAGCGTATCGCCGTTGATTTCGATACGGTTGAAAATTTGGCGGGTAATGGCGGTTTTCGGAGTCAGGGTCAACGTCCATTTTTTTTCGTTGCCGTTTAATTTCAAATCAAATTGTTTTTCCAAACCTTGAGTATTGCCGCCCAAAAGGTCGAGGAAAAGTTTGATTTGGCGGCTTTGGCCGTTGAGCTTGCTGGCATTTGGGTTGACCCATTGGCTGCCGTTCCATTGCATGATGCCGTCTGAACGCACGCGCAGGGTGGTTTCAAATGGTTTTTGCATTTTCCAGAGCAGGCCTTTTTGTGGGACAAGGGTAAAGCTGCCGCTGGTGGTCATGGGTTTGCTGAGGGATTTGAGCTGGCGTTGTTGGACAAAATTGCCTTGCACGTTTTGCGGTTTTTGCAGGGTTTGTGCCAATTCGGCAGGGGAAAATGCCCACAAAGCCGGAGCACTGATGAGGAGAGTAAGAGAAAGAATGGTTTTTTTCATTGTGTTTCCATAAGGTTTGAGGCCGTCTGAAAGTTCAGACGGCCTTTTATTACTTTAATTATAAGGCTGACAATGCCTGATTAAAGGTTGCGCTCGGACGCATCGCTTGCGCGGCTTTTTCAGGATTGGCTGCGTAGTAGCCGCCGATGTCGACCGCTTTGCCTTGTACGGCAGAGAGTTCTTCAACGATTTTGGCTTCGTCGGCAGTCAAAGCGGCTGCCAACGGTGCAAATGCGGCTTTCAGTTCGGCATCTTTGTCTTGCGCTGCCAATTCTTGCGCCCAGTAGAGGGTGAGGTAGAAATGGCTGCCGCGGTTGTCGAGTTCGCCTGCTTTGCGTTTGGGCGATTTGTCGTTCAACAGCAGTTTTTCGGTGGCGGCATCCAAAGTGTCGGCGAGGACTTGGGCTTTGGCGTTGCCGGTTTTTTGCGCCAGATGTTCAAACGAGACGGCGAGCGCGAGGAATTCGCCCAAAGAGTCCCAGCGCAAGTGGTTTTCTTCGAGGAACTGTTGGACGTGTTTCGGTGCGGAGCCGCCCGCGCCGGTTTCAAACATACCGCCGCCGTTCATCAATGGAACGATGGACAGCATTTTCGCACTGGTGCCGAGTTCCAAAATCGGGAACAAGTCGGTCAGGTAGTCGCGCAGGACGTTGCCGGTTACGGAAATGGTGTCTTCGCCGTTTTTCAGACGGCCCAAGCTGAATTTAGCGGCTTCTTCAGGCGCGAGGACGCGGATGTCGAGGCCGTCGGTATCTAGTTCGGCAAGGTAGGTTTTAACCTTGGCGAGCAGGCTTTTATCGTGCGGACGGTTTTCATCGAGCCAGAATACGGCTGGTGTATTGCTCAGACGGGCGCGGTTGACGGCGAGTTGTACCCAGTCTTTGACGGGCGCGTCTTTGGTTTGGCACATACGCCAGATGTCGCCGGCTTCAACATTGTGTTGCATCAGGACATTACCTGCTGCATCAATGACTTGAACTTGGCCGTCGGCTTCGATTTCGAAGGTTTTGTTGTGTGAACCGTATTCTTCGGCTGCTTGCGCCATCAGACCGACGTTAGGAACGGTACCCATGGTTGTCGGATCAAACGCACCGTGTTCGCGACAGAAGTCGATGGTTGCTTGGTAAACGCCGGCATAGCTGCTGTCGGGAATGACGGCTTTGGTATCTTGCGCTTTGCCGTCTTTATCCCACATACGGCCGGAGTTGCGGATCATCGCGGGCATGGAAGCATCGACGATGACATCGCTAGGAACGTGCAGGTTGGTGATGCCTTTGTCGGAATCAACCATGGCCAAATCAGGGTTGGCGGCGTAAACGGCGGCGATTTCGGCTTCGACGGCAGCGCGGGTGTCCGCATCCAGTTTATCCAGATTGGCAAGCAGGTTGCCGAAGCCGTTGTTGACGTTGACACCTGCGGCAGCCAATTTGTCGCCGAATTTTTCAAATACAGGTGCAAAGAATACTTTGACGGCGTGTCCGAAGATAATCGGGTCGGACACTTTCATCATTGTGGCTTTCATGTGCAGCGAGAACAATACGCCTTTTGCTTTTGCGTCTTTCACTTGTTCGGCAAGGAAGGCGAGCAGGGCTTTTTTGCTCATCACGGTCGCATCGATGATTTCGCCGGCTTTCAGGGCAACAGGCTCGCGCAGCTCTTTTTTGTTGCCTTGTTTGTCGGTGAACACGATGGATACGGAAGTCGCATCGGGTACGGTAACGGATTGTTCGTTATGGAAAAAGTCGCCGCTTTGCATGGTGGCAACGTGGGTTTTGGAATCTTTGGTCCATGCGCCCATGCTGTGCGGATGTTTTTTCGCAAAGTTTTTCACTGCTTTAGGCGCGCGGCGGTCGGAGTTGCCTTCGCGCAGGACAGGGTTGACCGCGCTGCCTTTGATGCGGTCGTAGCGTTCGCGTACGGCTTTTTCTTCATCGGTTTGCGGGTCGGCGGGATAGTCGGGGACGGCAAAGCCTTTAGACTGCAATTCTTTAATCGCGGCAGTCAGTTGCGGTACGGACGCGCTGATGTTCGGCAGTTTGATTACGTTTGCATCGGGTTGTTTCACCAGTTCGCCCAACTCGGCAAGCGCATCGGGTACGCGTTGCGCTTCGGTCAGGTATTCGGGGAACGCCGCCAAAATACGGCCGGAGAGAGAAATGTCGCTGGTTTTGACATCAATGTCGGCGTGGCGGGTAAACGCCTGCACAATCGGCAACAGGGATTGAGTGGCCAATGCAGGAGCTTCGTCGGTGTAGGTATAGATAATGGTGGATTTAGTCATGGGTTCATTCTCTATGTAGGTTAAGTTTTTCTTTTCGGGCACATCGCGAGATGAAATGTGCTAAGCCTATTATGGCATATTTCGGCGGATTTGGTTGTTGTTTTGATGTTATTGTTTTTTAAGTTGCGGAAAAGAAAAAGGCCGTCTGAAAAGACAGCCTAAATATAAGGACTTATCCGATAATCAAAACGGCATTGCTGCCGCCGAAGGCAAAAGACGAGCTGGCGGCAATGCGTTTTTCAGACGGCCAGCGGCTGTTGCCGTCGGTCAAAGCGATGTTGGGCAGCTCGGAATCGGGTACATTGTCCCATTGTTGGGGCGGCAGTTTGCCTTCCGGATTGTATTGGCGGTTGACCATCAACCAGGCA
Organism: Neisseria mucosa; assembly: GCF_013267835.1. NCBI lineage: Bacteria > Pseudomonadati > Pseudomonadota > Betaproteobacteria > Neisseriales > Neisseriaceae > Neisseria > Neisseria mucosa. Next base: position 1,117,512 of record NZ_CP053939.1, on the reverse strand, counting down.
AACGCGGCTTCGATTGCACCGGCTGCACCCAAAGTATGACCGGTGGACGGCTTGGTTGAGGTGCAAAGGGTGTGGCTGCCAAATACTTCGGCAACGGCCCGGCTTTCCATGCTGTCGTTGTGCTGCGTGCCGGTGCCGTGTAGATTGATCCAGCCGATGTCTTCCGCTTTCAAACCGGCTTTATCCAAAGCAGCCTGAAAGGATTGGGCTGCACCCAAACCGTCTGGGCGGGGCGAAGACATATGGTAGGCATCGCTGCTTGCACCGTAGCCCAGCAACTGCATTTCGCCGTCAAAATCGGCATCGCGCGTCATCACGAAAAATGCGGCCGCTTCGCCGATATTGATACCGTTGCGGTTGGCGGAAAAAGGCTTGGCAATGCCGTCTGAAAGCACTTCCAAAGAGGCAAAACCATTGATCGTCAGCGGAGAAAGCGTATCTGCGCCGCCGCAAATCACGGCATCACACAATCCGGCACGAAGCAGCCGGGCTGCGCTGATGAGGGCGCGTGCGCCGGAAGTGCAGGCGGTGGAAACGGTATAGCGCAAGCCGTCCAGACCGTAAACTTGGGCGATAAATTCGGAGGGCGAAGCCATGGTGTGTTGCAGCTGTTTGAACGGAACATTCGTCCATGCACCGCCTTGGACAACGTGTTGGAACAAAGGGATATTTTCGTCTGCGCCACTGGTGGACGTACCGGTAACGACAGCGACCCTTTCTTTGCCGTAACGGGCAATGGCCGTCTGAATCAGTCCGTCTATTTGCGAAAGCGCGTGCAGGATAAGCTGGTTGTTGCGGCTGCGGTGTGCTTCGGGGATGTTGTCGGGCAGGGGCATCAGGGTTTCTTTGACGGCACCGAAAGCATGCGTTTTGCCTTTTACCCATTGGTCTGAAAAAGTCAGGGGCGTGTTTTCAGACGGCGTGAGTAAGGCTTCGGCATGAACTTGCAAGCCGCTGCCCAATGCGCTGGTCAGTGCCGGACGGCTGAGATAAACAGGAGTATTCATGAATTAGTCTTCTGCAATCGGGCTGACCGTCCAGAAAGTTTGGTCGGGGAAGCCGATGAGGAATTGTTCGGAATGGTGGGCGACACACCACAAATCACGCTCGCGGTAGCTGAATACCGCGCCTTTGCCGTCAGGGCAGAAGCCTTGATGGGTGGCGTTTTGTTGGCGGGCTTCAGGGTAAAGCGTGGCGGCGTGTTCAGCAGCCAAAAGCGGCAACAGGGCGGCAAACAGTCGGCGCGAAGCGGCATTGGGCATCACAAAGCCGTCATTTTTCCAGCCTTTGGTGCTGACCGATTGACGCGATACCGGCGCGCCCAGTGCATCGGTTTGGACAAAGCGGATGCCGTCTGAATGAGGTTCGACTGCCAAGAGATTGGTTTGAACGGTTTGCCCCGCCGCATTGGTTTGCTCGAGTTTGAACCATTGGCCTTCTTTGGAAAGCGGTGGCAGCGTTTGCGGATGAGGGAGCGAGGTTGCGCATGCGGAAAGTAGCAGTGCAGCAAGCAAAGGGATAAATCGCATAAGGTTTTATCTATCGGTCAAAATATTTAATGATGAGGGTAGATTTTCAGACGGCCTGTTCTGTTTTTAGGCGCGGCCGTCTGAAAGGCATTCTTCCTTATTCTACCTTCAAATCACCCACCAATGCGACAAGTGTGGACAAGCGTTGCTCGGATTTTTCCACGAATGGATTGTTCGTGTCCCAAGCGTAGCCTGCCAAAATAGACGAAATCATGCGGCTGATTTCAGGGCTGCGGTTGGGCGCATAGATGGCGTTTTGAAAGCGGAAATCGTACCAACCGTTTACATAAGTGCGGAACGCGTTCACGCCGATCATCAATTGGTCGGCAAATTCAGTTTGCCAATCGACGGCTTCGCCTTTGAGTTGTTTGGCCAACAAGTCGGCAGCCAGTTTGGCAGAGTGCAGGGCAATGGTTACGCCGGAGGAGAAGACGGGGTCGAGGAATTCGGCGGCGTTGCCCAAAAGGGCGAAATGTTTGCCGTATAAGGTTTTCACGTTGGCGGAGTAGCCTTGGATAGAGCGGAACGGGAAGTCGTTTTCCCAAACGGCTTTATCTAAAATTTCCGCCAGCATCGGGCATTCGTACACAAATTTTTTCAACACGGCTTCTGATTCGCCGGCCAGTTTGTCGGGCGTGCCGACAACGCCGATGGAGCAGCGGTTGTCGCCGAAAGGAATCAGCCAAATCCAGACATCGCGATGTTCAGGATGCGTGTTGATCAGGATTTTGTTGCGGTCGAATTTCGGGCTGGTGATGTTGTCGTCGATATGCGTGAAGTGGGCTTGGCGAGGAGGAAGCTCGGACGGGCTTTCCAAGTCCAAAAGGCGGGGCAGGACGCGGCCGTAACCGCTGGCATCCAAAATGAATTTGGCGGTCAATTCATAGTTTTCGCCTGTATCGGTCGCAACGCTCAAGCGTGCCACATCGCCGCTGTTGTCAAACGCGGTTACGCCGTGTCCGAAGCGGACATCGACGCCTTGTTTTGCCGCTTCATCAATCAGGATTTTGTCGAAGATGCCGCGGCGCACTTGATAAATGGTGCCGGGGCCGTCTGAAAATTTTTCAGTAAAGTTGAAATCTGTGTAACGGCTGCCCCATGAAAACGCAGCACCGTCTTTAAATTGAAAGCTGGGCTCGGCATGCACGGCATCGGCAAAACCGGCTTCTTCCAACATTTCCATGCAATGCGGCAGCAGGCTTTCGCCGATGACAAAGCGCGGGAAATGTTGTTTTTCCAATACGCAAACTTTAAAGCCTTGTTTGTTCAGCAAAGCAGAAGCAACCGAACCCGAAGGGCCTGCGCCGATAACGGCAACGTCAAATTCTACGGACATTTTAAAATACCTTTGATTTTAATGATAAATAATGTTTAATCCGTCGCCTGAGTTTTTCAGACGGCCTTTTGTAGCTTGGCGATAGAAGTTGAAACAAAATATCGCCTTAATTTCAATCGTCTTTATTTTTTTGTCTAATTTTTCAACAATGTGCCTGCCAGCCAAATATTGAATGCCACACCGATGGTAACCGTCATGCCGAACGCGGCAACGGCGGGCGTGCTGCTGATGGCGAGCAGGGCAAAGGAAATGGCAGTCGTCGCGGCGGCAAGCAGCATGCCGCCTAATTTTGCCGGCGCGCTGTGGTGTGCGGTGGCGGCATAGACGGCATAGTCCACGCCGATGGCGGATACTAAAAGCAGGCCGAACATGGCAAACAGGCTGACGGGAATGCCGGCCAAACCGAGTACGGCAACGGTGCAGATGGCCGCGGCCAGCGGCACGGCAAGGATTTTGCTGCCGCGTTTGAAACCGAACATTTTCCATAAAAGCAGCCATGCCAAGGCATAGGAAGCCAGTTTCAACCATGCGGCCTGATTGCGCGTGTGGTGGAAAAGCTCGTTTAAGTGGGCACGTTTGTCTGCCCAATGTATGCCGGAGACGTGTTGCACTGCGGCGCGTACGGCGGCTTCATCGGCCATGCCGTTCAAACGCACGACGGCAGCAAAACGGCCTGGTTCCACTTCGCCCAAATACAAGGAACGCCAAGCTTCTGCCAAATCGGTATTCAGGCCGTCTGAAAGCGACAATGGTTGCATATCGGCGGCTTGCAGCAGGGCATCGCGCACGGTTTTGCGCGGAATACCGATTTCGGTAAGCGGTTTCCAGCTATCAGGCAACTTGGTCAATTCGCGCAGGCGGTTTTGCAGTTTTTGCTGTTCCGTTGTCGGCAGGATGAATTGGTCGGGCGATTGGATGCCGGAAAGTTTGCCTTGCGCGATTAAGGGCTGCAGGGCGTGGCCGAGTTCGGCGGTTTTCTTCAACAGGGCATCTTCGCTTTGTGCTTCGGCCACCAAATATTTGCCGCCAAAATCTGTGCCGCTCAACCGGCCGATTTGTTGTACTTCTGTCAACATCGCGGTCGGCATATTGACCCATTGACGGATGTCGTCACGCCAGTCGCTGCGCCACAGTCCGACTGCCAGCAAAATTCCGCCCACGATTAACCAGCCGCGTTTGTGCAGGCGGTTTTTCAGACGGCCTGACAAGGAATAGAGCTTTTCGGTTAATGCGGCAAAAGGCACGGTTTTGGCACGGTAGCGGCGAAACAGCGGCGGCAGCCATAAAACGGTGGCACCAAACGCGCCAAATAAGGCAAAGCCTGAAAATACGGCGGTTTGGCGCAGTACAGGCAAAGGGGTGAACCACAGCAGCGCGTAGCCCAAGACGGTAATCGTCAGGCTGACGACAAAGCTCGGCAAGACATGTTTTATTGCCGATTCAGCCTGCCAAACGGTCTTTTCAGACGGCCCGAATACCGACGGCGCAAGCCAGTGCAACGGGAAATCCACCAACATACCCACCAAGCTGGTGCCGATGACGATGGTCAGGATATGCACTTCGCCGAAGGTTAATAATGCAACTGCCAATCCGGTCAACATACCGGCTGCCAGCGGCAAGGACAGCAAAAATACGCGGCCGCTGCGGAAGACCCACAACAGCAGAGCAAAGGTCAGCCCCAATCCGACCATGCTCATCAGCCGGCTTTCTTTTTCTGCAGCTGCTTTGGATACGGCGGCGAACAATGCGCCACCTGCGCTTAAGGTTTCTGCGCCGTTTTCCGAAGCGATTTGACGGCTTTGCGCCATCAGCGGCAAGAGGGCATCGTTGCCGGAAAATTGATCGCCGCCGGCGAGCCGTCCGCGTAAAAATACCCAAGTTTTGCCTTGGTCTTCGGCAAACAGCATGCCGTTGTCCATGTCCCACTGCAAACGGCTTTGCGGATTGGCTTTGTCGGCAACAAAGCGTCCGAAGCCCAGCCAGTCTTGTTCTAAAGACAAAGGGGAGGGGGCGGCAAACGGATTGGCCGCGGCTTCTGCGCGCGCTTGAAAATAGGCTTGCGGCTGCTCAAACAGCAGGCGGATTTCGTCTTGCGGCAAAACGGCCAAGCCCAGTTTCTGCATATCCGCCCGCACCTTGTCCAAATTCGGCGTCATGCTGCTGTCGACTTGTTCAAATACGCCGCTCTTGCGCCATGCATCGGCAATTTGAGAGGCCGTTTGAAAAGCGGTTTCGGCATCGGTACTGCCGGCAAGCAAAATGATTTGCGAATTGAGCTGCGCTTCTGCGGCTTTATCCGCAGCCGTCAGTAAGGCATCGGGTTGCTGCTCGCTCGGCAACAACGCGGTCAAATCGGTTTGGATGCGTGCTTGTGAAGCAAAGGCATAAACCAAAAACAGGGTGAGAAACAGGATAAGGGCAGTATAGAGGCGGTTTAGGAGGCGAAGATTCATCGTTCAGACGGCCTTTTGCAAATGCTGCTGTTGGTGTGTGGAATCAGTAAAAGTACAGTAAATTAAATCAGATTATTATTATTTTGTCAGTTATTAGATGGTTTGCCGGTCGGTTAAATCATTGGGCTTGAGTGAACCGAAAAACTGCCATTGCAGAGCGACGGCTTTTCCCTGCCAAACGCAGGCAAGTGCCATCGTATCCGCCAAAATCGCGCTTGTGCCACGCCAATCGGTTTGCTTTCCGGCGCGTAAACCGACGGGTTGTCCTGAATCGAAAACATAGCCGACCGATTTCATGTCTGACGGGAAATCCAAATTCGCCGCTTTAATCAGGGCTTCTTTGAAACACCACAATCGGTAAAACGTTTCAGACGGCCAGTTTGCCGTTTCCAAAAAGTCTTGCTCTTCCTGCGTGCAGACCAAAGCCGACAGCGCTTTGAAATCGCGCGGGCGGATAAATTCGATATCGATACCGGCTGTTAAGGGATGAGGCGCACACAATAAAGCGGCAAAGCCTTGGCTGTGGCTCAGTGATACAGTCGGTAAATCGGTTTGCTGTTTTAATGCTCGGCTGACTTGCCAGTCCTGACGCTGCGCCAGTTGCGGCGTGGCAGCCAAACGTTGGGAATCGGCTGCGTTTAGAGAGGCATGGTCGTAGCAGGCGGCAAAAGACGGATCGGCCAGCAGGCAGTGAAGGGTTGTCGTATCCATAAAATAGAAAAATGCCAAACTTCATCTTGAAGTCCGGCATTTTTGACATTGCTTAGTGGAAGCTGCCTTTCAAAACCACACGGCTGTTGAATGTAGCGATGTGGCATTCGTACTCGTTACCGCCTTTGGTTACTTTGTCAAAGTAGCTAACCAGATGAACGGATTTGGCTTTTTTGCGATGTGCAGTGCTTTGGAAGCGTTTAACTGCGCTTAAGAATGCGCGTTGGCAGGTTTCATCAGGGGTTTTGCCGACTGAGTTGGAGATTTGACGGGAAGTCAAAGTCGCGCCGGATGTGCTGCCGTAGTGAACGCGGATGCTGGGATCCAAAGCGGATTTCGCTTCGGCAGAGTTCAAAGCTACATCGACTTTACACATATAAATATCGTTTTGACCTTTGCCATTGACTTTATGGCCTTCACCCATGCTGCGGCAGGCAGAACCGGCGGCAGTTGTTTTTTGAGTAGAAGTTTGAGAGGAGGAAGCAGATGGTTGAGAATTGCCGGATTGTGAGCAAGCGGCAAGCATCAGGGCGGATACGGCAACCAAAGCAGAAAAACGTAACATACGGACTCCTTTATAATTAAGGGGTGTGAAAAAAGGTTTACAGAAAACAAAATCATTTTAACATATATGAAAGCCGTATAAAAATAGGATGATGCAAAAAATATTATATTTTTATTTAAATGATTTCATGGTGTTAAGAAAGTTTGAGGTGCTAATGCTTGACGAAGGAGGGCAGAGGGCGTATATTGCGGTCTTCCTTAGGAGTAATGGCTGAGAGGCTGAAGGCACTTCCCTGCTAAGGAAGCATGTGGGGTCAACCTGCATCGAGGGTTCGAATCCCTCTTACTCCGCCAAATATGAAAGACACCGTTTATACGGTGTCTTTTTTATTATCCGGGATTGCTTGGAATCTGAGGCCGTCTGAAAGTGTGAAATGAACGATTTGATTATCCTAAACAAGCCTTATGGCGTGATTTGCCAGTTTTCCGCACATGAAAAACATCCGTGCCTTAAGGATTTTGTCGAGAAACCGGGATTTTATCCGGCCGGACGTTTGGATACAGACAGTGAGGGTTTGCTGCTGTTGACCAATAATGGCCGTTTGCAGGCGCAGATTGCCGACCCGAAATTCAAGCAGGTCAAAACTTATTGGGCGCAGGTGGAGGGTTCTCCTGATGAAGCCAAATTGGATTTGTTGCGCCGTGGCGTAGATTTGGGCGATTTTGTGACCCGTCCGGCCGAGGTCAGGGTATTGGAAGAGGGCGAAGCGGATGTTTTATGGCCGCGCGTGCCGCCGATTCGCGTGCGCAAATCCGTACCTGATTTTTGGGTGGAAATTAAAATTTCGGAAGGGAAAAACCGCCAAGTGCGAAGGATGACGGCGAAAGCAGGCTTTCCGTGTTTACGTTTGGTCCGCGTGGCAATAGGCCGTCTGAATCTGTTTGATTTGAATTTGGAATTGGGACAATGGCGGTTTGCGCCGCATCGTCCTTAAATAGGATGAATAAAGGCCGTCTGAACTATTCAGACGACCTTTTGTTATGGAAAAATCAATGATGTGAATGACCGATTTGGAAGGTCAAAGTGGTGTAGTTCGCCTGCTTTTGGCACACGCTTTGATCGGGGAAATCGGCTTTGTATTCTACGCTGGCTTTCCAGAAACCTTGGCGCAATGGAATGATGCTGACTTCGCCTTTGTCATCGGTAGTATCGGAAAAGGCTTGGGCTTCGGTTTTATGGGTTTTGCTGCGGTCGCTGGTATCGAAGCCGTCAAATGTGGCGGTAACGGTGGCGTTCGGCAGCGGCTCGCCATTGAAGAGGACGCGGACTTTGAAGCGTTCGCCGACGTGGACGTTGGCAGGGTTGTCCAAAGGTACGATTTCCAAATGTTGGCCGACTTGCTTGGTGATGATGGCCGTATCTGCGCTTTCGTGGCCGACATTGACGATGTTTTTGCCGAACATACGGGTTTGTTCGCAATAGCTTGCATCAGGCATTTCTTTGATGCTTGCCTGCTTCCAGCCCGCGCTGTTTTTAGACCAGAAAGTCGGTTGGTATTCGGCGGTTACCAAGTAGCTGCCGTCTTTGACCGGCAGTTTGCTGCGGTATTGGTAATTGTATGTGCCTTTTTGAATCATGTTTTCTTTGCCTTTTTCAGTCACCAGTTGCATGGGTTTGCTGAAAATGTGCAGGCGGTCTTTGGCGATGGGTTCAAGTTCCGGGAATTCGCCATAGCCCAATTCGGCTTCAAGGTATTCGCCGCCATGTGTGTGGGCGGTTTCAACCCAAACGCGATGGGCGTGTGCGGCAGTACTGAACAGGAAGGCGGATGCGATAAGCAAAGCGGTTTTTTTCATGATTTCTCTCCGATTTTCGATGTGTAGAAAAGATAGAATAAAGTCGTTCGTTATAATATAACAAAATTATTTAAATTTAAAGAGAGGCCGTCTGAAAACTTTCAGACGGCCTTTTAGCTGATTGTTTTTTGAATCAGATTATCGAAACGGTTTAGTCCCCGTCACGACAGACGTCAATCGCTTCCTGCAAACTGCTGACGCCGTAGATTTTCAGGTTTGGAAACTCTTTGGCATTGCGCGGCATATTGGCTTTGGGGACAATGGCGCGTTTGAAGCCGAGTTTTTCCGCTTCTTTGAGCCGCTCTTGTCCGCGTGCGACAGGGCGGACTTCGCCGCTTAAGCCGATTTCGCCGAAAACCACGGTTTTTTCGGGCATGGGGCGGTTGCGGAAGCTGGAGAGCATGGCGAGGATGACGGCGAGGTCGGCGGCGGGTTCGCCGATTTTGACGCCGCCGACGGCGTTGAGGAACACGTCTTGGTCGAAGCAGGCAATGCCGCCGTGGCGGTTGAGGACGGCGAGCAACATGGCGAGGCGGTTTTGTTCGAGACCGACGGTGAGGCGTTTGGGGGTAAAGCCGTGCGCATCATCGACCAATGCCTGAATTTCGACCAGAAGCGGGCGACTGCCTTCTTGCGTGACCAAAACGCACGAGCCGGGCGTGTCATCTCGGTAGCTGGCGAGGAAGATGGCGGACGGGTTGGACACGCCTTTCAAACCGTTTTCGGTCATGGCGAACACGCCCAGTTCGTTTGCCGCGCCGAAGCGGTTTTTGATGGCGCGGATCATGCGGTAGTTGGAATGTTGGTCGCCCTCGAAATACAGCACGGTATCGACCATATGCTCCAGCACGCGCGGGCCGGCAATCGCGCCGTCTTTGGTAACGTGTCCGACCAGTATCATGGCGATGCCCATCTGTTTCGCCATACGCGTCAGTTGGGCGGCACATTCGCGCACCTGCGACACGGAGCCGGGGGCGGAAGTGATTTGGTCGGAATACATGGTTTGGATGGAGTCGATGACCACGACTTCGGGCTGATGCTGTTTTAAGGCCGTCTGAATCGCTTCCATGCGGATTTCGGCAAGCAGGTTCACGCCTTCGGTGGGCAGTTCCAAACGTTGTGCGCGCAGGGCGACCTGTTGGGCAGATTCCTCGCCGGAAACGTACAGCACTTTACGGCTTTGCGCCATTTTGGCGATGGTTTGCAACAGTAATGTGGATTTACCAATGCCGGGATCACCGCCGAGCAGAATAACCGCGCCATCAACCAAACCGCCGCCCAATACGCGGTCAAGTTCTCCCATGCCGGTCGGATTGCGCGGCACTTCGGTAGCGGTAACGGCGGAGAGGGATTGGACGGTCGAAGTGTCCGCCGCCCAAGATTGGAAACGGGCGTTTTTCGGTTCGGGCGAAGCCAGGCTTTCCTGAAGCGTGTTCCACTCGCCGCAATGCGGGCATTTGCCTTGCCATTTCGGGGACGTACCGCCGCATTCAGAACATTGGTAGATGGTTTTTGGGGCTTTTGCCATAGTGTTTTCCCTGTGGAATATTTGATGTGTGAAAAGGTCGTCTGAAAACAATCATATCGTTTTCAGACGGCCTTGGGATTATGAATACTTTATTTATAATTTCAAGTATTCATCACTTGTTTAATGCAGCGGCATTTGCTGTTTTTTTGCGGCATAATAGGAAAAATTTACATGGAAGTTTTAGAAAAATGATTTTATTTCAAAATAACGATGGTAAGCTTGCCTTGCCTTGCCTTGCCTTGCCTTGCCTTGCCTTGCCTTGCCTTGCCTTGCCTTGCCTTGCCTTGCCTTGCCTTGCCTTGCCTTGCCTAGTTCTCTATTAAAATCCCTTCAAGGTTTTTTATCAAATCTATGCATAGGAGTGAAATCCTATGTCATCTAAAAAAATCTCAAATTTTAATTCGTCTGACAATAAACCCAGAATTCTATCTCTATTTTCAGGATGTGGAGGTTTAGATTTGGGTTTTCACCAAGCTGGTTATGAAACTGTTTGGGCGAACGATTTTTCCCATTGGGCTTGCGAAAGTTTCCGTAAAAATATCGGCGATGTCATCGTAGAAGGTGATATTGAACAAATTGATCCGAATGATCCAACTATTCCCGATTGCGACATCATTTTAGGCGGCTTCCCTTGTCAAGATTTTTCCATGATTTGGAAACAGCCGGGCTTAGAGGGTGAGCGCGGCAATCTTTATAAAAGCTTTTTACGTTTTGTAAATGCAAAAAAACCGAAAGTTTTTGTTGCTGAGAATGTGAAAGGTTTGTTGACTGCCAATAAGAAAAAAGCCATCCAGCAAATTATTACCGACTTTGAAAATTGCGGTTATTACGTTCAGGCGAAGCTGTATAACTTTGCTGAATTTGGCGTACCTCAATTTCGTGAACGTGTGCTAATTGTCGGAGTACGTTTGGATACAGGATTTGATTTTCATCATCCAGAACCGACGCACAATGAAACTGGCGAAAATGGCTTAAAACCATATGTAACTGCTGGTCAAGCGATATCTAATATTCCCAAGAATGCCAGTAATAATGAATTGTTGAAAATTAGTGAGCAAACCCGTAAACGTTTAGAACTAATCCCAGAGGGAGGAAACTATAGTGATATTCCTAAAGAACATCCTTTATATGTAAAAAGTATGTTAAGCCTTGTTTATCGGCGAATGCACCGTGATAGACCTTCTACAACAATTATTGCTGCGGGTGGCGGTGGTACTTGGGGCTATCACTTCCCTGAACCGCGTGCTTTTACTAATAGGGAACGAGCAAGGCTTCAAAGTTTTCCTGATGATTTTGAGTTTGTTGGTTCAACGACGGAAGTACGTCGTCAGATTGGCAATGCGGTACCGCCTCAAGGCGTGGTTGAATTGGCAAGAACCCTCTTACCAATTTTTTCAGGTAACTATAAAAAAGTAGATTTACATAAGAAATTGAAAGCAGAGAAGGATGTTTTATTTCATGACCGACTAAGCAAAATTCGAGGGGGAAAACGATGAATACTGTTTTTTCTAATATTGCTAATGCACGAATTACAGATAAGCCATTAAATAAAGTTTGGATGGATTTATTTATGTCCGCCAATGAAATTTTAATGGCAACAGGCTATGTTTCTAATGATGCAGTCAAAGAGTTACATAAAATTTTAGAAGATAGCGAACATAACCAGAAAATCAAATTATTGGTTGGTATGCATTATTTAGAAGGGTTTAGTCGTCCTCAATACAACAGTCTTTGTGAATTAAATTATTTTTTGCAAGATAAGCAACGTGGGGCAGTATACGTTTCTCCACGTGTGAAATTTCATGGAAAAATGTATTCGTTTAAGAATCAGAATGAAACTCATGGATTGATTGGTTCTGCTAATCTTACTTGCTTTTGGGATAATACTGAGCGAACCTATGAAACAATGGTTCATTTGAATGATGTTCAGACGGCATCTAAATTACATAAAAATATAGATCAGGTTATCCAGCAATTGGGTGTGGCTATTAATCAAGTAGCAAAACCAACTGATTTTAAAGAACATAATGTTCATTTGGAGAATTGTCTGGGAGTTGAAAAAGTAAATGATTCTATACTTGAGCAACTTTTTTCACAAATATCGACTTATCACTTTGATTTACCAGTTAAAACTTTCCCAGAAAGCAGTTTAAACCGATTTTTTGCCAAAGGCCGTAAAAATAAACGTGGATTTTATTTACCTAGGCCATGGTATGAAGCAGAGTTGATTGTATCAACAAAATTTTTAGGTGCAGAAGGATACCCAAAACAAAAAGAGTTTACTGTCATCACGGATGATGGTTGGAAATTTGAATGTAATACCACAGGACAAAATGGTAAAAATTTCAGTTCAAAAGGTGATCAAACCATATTTGGTAAATGGGTTAAAGGACGTTTAGAGGCGGCTGATTGTTTAAGAACAGGGGAACCTGTCACAGAAGAGACTCTACATAAATACGGTAACGATCATTTTGAGTTCCGTTCAACCGACAATCCTGATGTTTGGCTGCTCTCATTTAAGGGGAAAAACTAAATGTTGCAAACCTACTTGAATCAATTGACCCCGCCTGAATTAGCTGATTCTGTTAAAAATACCGTTGATGGTTTTATGGGGAAATTATCACAAACCGAACCGAAAATTGTTCAAAATGTTTTATTGCTGGGCAATGTTCAAAGTGGCAAAACGGCACAGGTTTTGGGTGTATTAAGTGCGTTGGCTGATGATGGCGACCACAAAGTTTTTTTGTATCTTACTACTGACAGCGTAGATTTACAGGAACAAACAGTCAAGCGCGCCGAAGCTAATCTGAAAAATTTTATTGTGTTGTCTGAAAATGATGACCGAAGTTTTATGCAGGTAATGAAGGCAAATAATCCCATATTGGTCGTGATTAAAAAGAATGCCCGTGTATTGAAACGTTGGCGTAATTTGTTTGCCAGTCAAAGTAGCCTGAAAGGCTATCCTTTGGTTATTGTGGACGATGAAGCCGATGCAGCCAGCCTAAATACTAATGCTGATAAGCCGGATAAAGATGTCAGTACTATCAATAAACTGCTAAATGACATTAAGAATTCCTGTTGTCAAAGCTTATTTATTCAGTTGACCGCCACGCCTCAATCGCTTTTATTGCAACATGAAGAATCTGATTGGCAACCTGAATTTATCCATTTCTTTGAAGCTGGTGAAAAATACATCGGTGGCAACTTTGTCTTCTCTGATCCTCCAAGCTATATCGTTCGCTTCATTGACAGTGAATTGGACGATATGAAAGATGCGAGTGGTGAAATTGCCGAAGGGGTAAAACAGGCATTGCACAGTTTTCTGCTTACTTGTGCAGAGTTTGCTTTATGCGGTAAAACCAATTGTAATTTTGCTTTACATCCAAGTTATAAAATCCAAGACCATCAAGCCTTCTCTCAAAAAATCCAAGCCTTTTTGAATGATTTGGTACAAGCGATTAATAGCGGGGAGAATCTTGCAGACAACTTTAAAGAAGACTATTTGGATTTACAAAAGACTAAGCCTGATATTCATCATTTTGAGGAAATTTATGAAAAACTAACAGAACTTTTAGAAAATAAGCAAATTTATACTCTCGTCGTTAACTCGCAGACAGAATCAGATTTTGATTTAGAAAGAGGCTTTAACATTATTATTGGTGGGAATGTGATTGGACGAGGCTTAACTATTCCAAAACTACAAACGGTTTATTATAGTCGCACTGCTAAAAAACCGAATGCAGATACTTTCTGGCAACATTCGCGTATTTTTGGATATGACCGTGATAAATCATTATTACGGCTTTATATTCCGTTTGATGTCTATTACTTCTTTGTACAACTCAATCAAGCAAATAATCTGATTATTGAGCAGGCAAAAAATTCAGACGGCAATATTCAGGTTATTTATCCGAAAAATATCAATCCAACTCGAAAAAATGTATTGAAATTCGACAGTATCAATCAAATTGTGGGTGGTGTGAATTATTTTCCACTTCACCCAAACGAGGATAATTTGTCGGAGATTAACAAGATTTTGCCTTCTATTTTGAAAGATGAAGTTCAATCTGATTTATATCAAATAGATATAGAAGATTTATTCTTGGTTCTAGATAAATTGGGTCATTATGTCCCAGATGACTGGAATAAGGAAAAATTTATTGCTGGTATAGAAGCATTAAAGGCACAACGTCCAAGTTTTAAAACTTACGTTTTGATCAAAACAGGACGTAAACTTTCTCGAGCAACTGGCACAATGCTTTCGGAAGACGACCGTAAATTAGGAGAAAAATATCCCAATGATTTATTCCTTACACTTTATCAAGTAGTAGGAAATAAAGACAAAGGTTGGCAGGGAGAAGATTTTTGGTTGCCTAACATTAAGTTGCCATATAAGGGACTGGTGTATTGGGGAGTGAAATAACATAGAAAAGGTCGTCTGAAAACAATCATATCGTTTTCAGACGACCTTTTTTATTGAGAAATAACAGGTTTATTTTTTGCTGTCTTTATCTGCATCTTTTTTCGGTGCAGGTTTTTTTGCTGCCAAACCTAAAGATTTTTGCCATTCGGCTGGATTTTTCACTAAGTCCAAGGCTTTGCGGAGTTGATCATCTTTGGCCGGATTTGGAATGCGGCGGCTGGAGATGTCTTCGTCTTTGTCTTTTTTAGACTTGTCTTTATCGGCTTTGGTTTCGGCGTTGGCAGGCGTTTCAGTGTTGCTGTTGACGTCTTGGCCGCCCAGCGGATTGCCGATATGGCCGACCAAATCGGCTTCGCGGCTTTCAAAGGCGCGGTCTTTGTCTTTGACTTCAACGTCAGGAACAATGCCTTGCGCCTGAATCGAGCGGTCGTTCGGCGTGTAGTAAAGGGCGGTGGTCAATTTGACTGCGCTGCCGCCGGAAAGCGGAATCAGGGTTTGCACTGAGCCTTTGCCGAAACTTTGTGTGCCGACGACGACAGCGCGTTTGTGGTCTTGCAATGCACCGGCAACGATTTCGGAAGCGGAGGCAGAGCCTGCATTAATCAGGACGGTCATAGGAATGGTTTTCAGCTCGGCAGGCAATCCGGCCAACGGGTCTTTGCCGCTGGTGGTGATGTAGTCTTCGGCAGTTGCTTTGAGAACCATGCCTTCTTTTTTGTTGCGGCCTTTGGTGCTGACAACGGTTACGTCGGGCTGCAGGAAGGCTGCGGATACGCCGACTGCGCCGTTGAGCAGGCCGCCCGGGTCGTCGCGCAAGTCGAGGATGATGCCTTTGAGCGGGCCTTTGTTTTCTTTGACAAGGGCTTGTGCGGCTTCGTTGAGCGCGGCAACGGTGCGCTCTTGGAATTGGGAGACGCGGATGTAGCCGTAGTCTTTTTCAAGCAGGTGATGGCGCACGCTTTTGACTTTGATGATGGCGCGGGTCAGGTTGACGACGATGGGTTTGTCGGCATTTTTGCGTGAAAGGGTCAGGGTGATTTTTGTACCCGGTTTGCCGCGCATTTTTTTGACGGCTTCGCTGACGGTCAGGCCGCGGGTAGAGGTATTGTCGATTTTGACGATAAAGTCGCCGCTTTTCACGCCGGCGCGTTCTGCCGGAGTATCTTCAATCGGGGCAACGACTTTGACAAAGCCGTCTTCTTGTCCGATTTCCATGCCCAAGCCGCCGAATTCGCCGCTGGTGGACTCTTTCATTTCGGCATAGCCTTTTTTGTCCATATACTCGGAATGCGGATCGAGATCGGACACCATGCCTTTCATTGCGCCTTCAAAGAGCTCGGCATCGGGTTTATCTTGGTAATAGTTGGCTTTGATTTGGCCGTACACTTCTGCCATGGTGCGGATGGTTTGCACGGGCAGGGCCTCGTTGTCTTTTTTGTCTTTTTCGGCGGCAAAACTTTGTACACTCAGACTGAGGGCGATGCCGCTAAATGCGCCGAGAGTGTAGATTGCAACTTTTTTCAAAGTGGATTTTGTTGACATTCGTTTGACTTTCTTTTTGTGTACGGTAAGCAAAGTGGTTTTTGTTTTCTCTGAACCCGTTGACTTTATGTGATTTAAACGCTCGGAACAATAAGTTTAAGGTAAAAGTTTGTTGTTTAATGTGCTGAACAGGCGTGAAAATCGTGTTTATTGTAGTTTATGATGAAAATTCAGACGGCCTGAAGGGGAAATTCAATCAGGCCGTCTGAAGCATCAGTTAATCCATGAAAGCGGATTCATGACTTGTCCGTTGTAGCGGACTTCAAGGTAAAGGCCGGTTTCGCCTGACGGCAAAGTGCCGCTGGTGCCGATTTTACTGCCGGCATTGACAGCGTAGTTTTGGGCGATGTCAATTTCGCTCAGGCCGGAGTAAATGCTGACATAGCCGTCGCCGTGGTCGAGGACGACTACTTTGCCGTAGCCTTCAAGCTCGCCGGCAAAAGTAACTGTGCCTGAGGCAATGCTGCTGACCGGAGAAGGAACGGTATTGTAGAACACGCCTTTCCAAACTTCGCCATCGCCGCGGTCTTGACCGAACAGGCCTGCCAATGTGCCGTTGACCGGTTTTTTCAGACGGCCTTGCATACGGCTGAAGCTGTTGGCGTTGCTGACGGTCAAGCCTTGGGTATTTGGGGCTTGCAGTTTCATGTCTTCGTCAGTCAGCGTGGACATGGCGGCGCGTTCGGCTTCGGCTTTTTGCTGGGCAGCAGCCTGCTCTTTGCGTGCTTTTTCGGCGGCGGCCAAACGGGCTTCGGCGGCTTTTTTACGCGCCTCGGCTTCGGCTTTGCGTTGCTCGGCTTTGCGTTTTTCCAAATCTTTCAAGAGATTGTTGAGGCGCTGCTCGTTTTCTCTGTGGTTGATTTTCTTTTGCGCTTCTTTGGCCATTGTCGCGTTTTGACGGCGGCTTTCGGCTTGTTCGGTGGTATTGGTCACGCCTTGTTGACGCAACGAGGCTTGAATATTGGCTTGCAGTTTTTTCAGGTAAGCCAATTCATTGTTGATTTTTTGCTCTTGCGCCGCCAGCTCTTTTTGTTGTTTTTCCAAGTCTCTCATAACTTGGTTGTTGGCGTTGTTGATATAACGCGTGTAACGCAGGAAGCGGGTTTTTTGACCCGCATCGGCATTTTTCAGGAAGAGGGCAACTGCGTTGGGCTGGCTGTTTTTATAGTTGCCGGACACAAAGCGCGAAATTTGGGCGCGCGTGTTGGAAACTTCGGCTTTCAACTGGTTGGCATCAGCATTGAGTTTTTGGAATTTTTCCCAAGCGTCGCGTTGTTTGCGGTTGATGCCAGAGAGGTTGTTGCGTGTTTGTTGCAGCTGTTTGAGCGTGGCATTAACATGGATAATGAAACCCTCGTTGCGTTTGGCAAAGGATTTTTTGCTTTCCATTTCGTTGGCGGCGGCAGTTACGGCTGCTTTGAAATCGTTGTCGGCTGAAGAGACGGCTTTAGGCTCAGCTTTAGGCTCGTCTTTTTTGTTTTGCTCTTTAGCTTTGGTGTCTTTTTTAGTGTCTTTTTTATCTTCAACAGCTTTTTTGGCAGGCTCTTTGGCTTTGGTTTCTTTGGTATCGGCCTTTTTGTCTTCGGCTGCTTTTTTTACTGGTTCTTTGGATTGACGGTCTTTTTTATCCTCAGCCGCTTTTTTAGCAGGCTCTTTGGTTTTGGTTTCTTTAGGTTCTGCTTTTTTTACAGGTTCTTTGGCTTTACTGTCTTTTTTATCTTCAACAGGTTTCTTGTCTTGTTCTTTGGCTTTGCCGGGTTTTGCGGCTGCGGCTTTTTTGTCTTTGGCTGTTTCTTTAGGCTCTTCTGCTTTGCGGTTGGCCTTTTTATTGTCAGCCGAGGCTTCGGCGGCTTTAGCCGGTTTGTTTTTGGCTGAAGCGCGTTCGTTTTTGTCGGCGGTTTCCTTCTCTTTGGAGGCTTTGGCTTTAACCGCTTTTTTGTCTTCCTCTTTTTCTTTTACGGCTTGTTTTTTTGGGGTTTCTTTTTTGACATCCGCCTTGGCGGCTTCTTTCTCTTTTTTCACGGGCGCAGCTTTTTTGACGGCGGCCGCTTTTTCTTTCGGCGCGTCTTTGGCAGCATGGGTTGGCAGGGAGAAGCTGAGCAGCAGGGCGAGGATGAGGGGTTTGTAACGCATGGTTCGATCTTGCTATTAAAGTAGGAACAATAGGACGGATTATACTGTCTGTCAGGCCGTCTGAAAATAATATTGGGTTGCAATATGGACGAACGGTCTTATATAGTAATGATGGAGTAGGCGGATATGATTCTGCCTAACTGGAAATTGACAGTCTGCATTGACAGGATATTATGAAAAAATATTTATTAGTAGTGTTGGGCGCCATGATTTTGGCGGCTTGCGGTAACGATACCGATAAAATCGGACGCGCCAGTACGGTGTTTCATATGTTGGGTAAAAACGACCGTATTGAAGTGGAAGGTTTTGATGATCCTGATGTGCAGGGGGTTGCCTGCTATATTTCATACGCGAAAAAAGGCGGTTTGAAAGAAACGGTCAATCTGGAAGAAGATGCCAGCGATGCATCGGTTTCCTGCGTGCAAAGTGCGGAAGTCATCCGTTATAACGAGTCTGAAGTTTTGAAACCGCGACAAGTGTTCAAACGCAGCGCCAGCATGGCATTTAAGAGCCAGCAGATTATCCGTTACTACGATCCGAAACGTAAGTCTTTCGCTTATTTGGTGTACAGCGATAAAATCGTTCAAGGCTCGCCGAAAAACTCTTTGAGCGCGGTATCGTGTTTTGCCCATGCGAAAACCGATACGCCGGTACCGGCAGGCGGTGCGGTTTATGGCGCCTGCGTGGTGGACGCGCCGATTTCCGACGGCCAAAAATAATAAAATCAGCTTAATAGATTAAGAAGAATATGAATTTAGCCAACCATTTCCTGATTGCCATGCCTCATATGGACGATCCGTTTTTTACGGATACGGTCATTTATGTGTGCGAACACGATGAAGAAGGTGCGCTGGGCATCATCATCAACAAGCCTTCGCCGATTACCATGGACATGATTTTCGCCGCCGCCGACCGCAATATCCCGTTGCGCCTGCAACATGAAAATGTGATGATGGGCGGGCCGGTTCAGATTGAGCGCGGCTATGTTGTGCATACGCCGATCGGCAGCTGGCAAAACAGCATGGTGGTAACCGATAACGTGGCACTGACTTCTTCGCGTGATGTGATTGAAAACCTGTCTAAAGAAGGTGCGGTGGACAAGGCTTTGATCAGTATCGGTTATTCGAAATGGGGCAAAGGGCAGTTGGAGCGCGAGCTGGCAGAAAATGTTTGGCTGACTGTCCCTGCGGACGAACATATTCTGTTTGATGTCCCTTACGAACTCCGTTATGCCGCTGCTTTTGAAAAATTGGGTGTCAATCCGAACGCCTTGGTTTCAGGAGTCGGCCATGCCTGATGCACCAAAAGGTACGGTTTTGGCCTTTGATTTCGGCGAAGCGCGCATCGGCGTTGCGCAGGGCGAGGCAGAGCTGGGTATGAGCCATCCGCTGGCGACGGTAACCGGCAACAGCAACGATGAAAAATTCGAGGCCATTGCCAAGTTGGTCAAAGAATGGCAACCCAAGTATTTTGTGGTCGGCCTGCCGACGCATACCGATGGCACGGAGCATGAGCTGACCCGTTTGAGCCGCAAGTTTGGCCGCCGTTTGCACGGACGTTTTAATTTGCCGGTTTATTGGGTGGACGAAAGGATGTCTTCCCTATACGCGGAAAGCCTGCTTGCTGAAGCCCAAGTATTTGGCCGAAAACAAAAATCCGTGCTTGACCAAGTAGCGGCACAGGCGATTTTGCAAGGCTTTTTTGAAGGTGGAGCGGCCGAGTATTTCAATGGCCGCGAAGAATAGCACATGATTCATTATAGAGGCCGTCTGAAACCGGATTTCAGACGGCCTTGGTTTTGTTACGGCTTTGGGATAAAAGAGGTTTAGTTTGGTTAAGCCTGATTTTTTCCGGCATAAATTTTGCTACACTCCGCTTTCTTTTTTAGACATAAACACACACAAGGAAAAAGTCATGGCACTCATGGACAATCTTTTGAATGCGGCTACTCAAATGTTGGGCGGCAACAGTGAAAACGGCGCACAAGGTTCTCTGACCGATATGGCGATGGACTTGGTTAAACAGCAAGGCGGCGTGGGCAACCTGATCAACCAACTGCAACAAGGCGGTTTGGGTGATGCCCTGAGCAGCTGGGTGTCCAACCAATCCAGCAACCTGCCTGTATCCGGCAGCGACCTGCAAAATGCCTTGGGCAGCGATACCGTAAACCAAATCGCGCAAAAATTCGGCGTGGATGCCGGCCAGGCAGGCGATTTGTTGGCAAAAGTGTTGCCAGACTTGGTCGATAAAGCGACGCCTAACGGCACAGCTCAAGATGCGGATGGCTTCGGCTTGGACGACATCGCTTCTATGCTACTGAAAAACTTTATAAAATAATGAGTTGAATCGTTATGATAAGGCCGTCTGAATCCGTTCGGACGGCCTTATAACTTTTGGTTTACGGTAAATAACCAATTAATCTTTTTCTAACAAAAACGAATGGCTTATCATGCCCACTTCGTTTTATTACAAAAAAGGTCATAAAGATGTCACGTTTAACCATACACACAGTCGAAACCGCTCCGGAAGCCGCCAAACCACGCGTTGAAGCCGTATTGAAAAACAACGGCTTTATTCCTAACCTGATCGGCGTTTTGGCCAATGCGCCGGAGGCTTTGGCGTTTTATCAAGAAGTCGGCAAAATGAATGGTGCCAACAGCCTGACTGCCGGCGAAGTCGAAGTTATTCAAATCATTGCCGCGCGCACCAATGAATGCGGCTTCTGCGTTGCCGGCCACACTAAACTGGCAACCTTGAAAAAACTGCTTTCCGAACAATCCATTAAAGCTGCGCGCGCGTTGGCTGCAGGCGAGTTTGACGATGCCAAACTGAGTGCTTTGGCGACATTCACCCAAGCCGTTATGGCGAAAAAAGGCGCGGTATCCGACGACGAGTTGAAAGCTTTCTTCGATGCCGGTTACAACCAACAGCAAGCCGTTGAAGTCGTTATGGGCGTTGCTTTGGCAACCTTGTGCAACTACGTCAACAACCTTGCCAAAACCGAAATCAACCCTGAATTGCAGGCATTTGCCTAATCCCATCAAAGGCCGTCTGAAAATTCAGACGGCCTTTCTTAAAAGAACTTAATATCGCCAAAATATCCAGAGGAAAAAAATGACACGCGAAGCTTTACTGAACAATGTTGCCGAACTCGTTAAAAGCAAATTAAAACCATTGGTGGACGACATCGACCGCAAAGGCCTGTACCCGAAAGAATTTATGCTGGAATTGGGCAAAATCGGCGGTTTTGCCGCGACCGGTACGGTTGAAGAAGGCGGTAACGGTTTGGGTTTGGCAACGCAAATCGCCGTATTGCGCGAAATCGGTAAAGAATGCGGCGCGACTTCGTTCAGCGCATGGTGTCAGGCGGCTTGCGCGTGGTATCTGCACCAATCGCCCAACCAAGCGGTTAAAGACAAATATTTGGCCGATATTCTGCAAGGCAAAGTTTTGGCCGGTACGGGCATGTCCAATACCGTCAAACACCTTGCCGGTATCGAAAAACACAACCTGCAAGCCGAGCGCGTCGAAGGCGGCTACAAAATCAACGGCGCTTTGCCTTGGGTATCCAATATCGGCGAAGACCACATTTGGGCAAATACCGCCCAAATCGGCGACAGCTATGTGATGTTTATCACCGGCGGCCAATGGGAAGGCGTTACCCTGCAAAACTGTCCTGAGTTCTGCGGTTTGGAAGGCACGCGCACTTACAGCCTGAATTTTAAAGACGTGTTTATTCCCGATGAAGATGTGATTGCTGCGCCTGAGCAGTTCCAGTCTTATATCCCGACCATTAAAGCCGGTTTCATTCTGCTGCAAATGGGTATCGGCGCCGGTGTGATTGACGGTGCGCTCGGCATTATCCGCATGGCCAATGTGGTGAACGCAGAAGTAAACTCATACCTTGACCACAGCTACGATGAATTGAAAGCCGCTTTGGACGGCGCATGGGCGGAAACAGAACGTCTTGCCGATGATGCGTGGAACAATAAACCCGATACGCTGGCAACCTTGAAACTGCGTGAAGCGGCTGCCGTATTGGCATTGAACGCCACTCAATCTGCCGCATTGCATGCAGGCGCGAAAGGCTATCTGATGCGCAGCCCGGCACAACGCCGCGTCCGCGAGGCCATGTTCGTCGCCATCGTAACACCGGCCATCAAACACCTGCGCAAAGAAATCGCCGCTTTGGAAGCAGCGCAATAAATTCAAAATATCAACAATAAGACACACGAAAGGCCGTCTGAAAATACGGTTTCAGACGGCCTTTAAAAATGGAAGGAACACCAAATGGCTCAATATATGTGCGGCCCTTGCGGCTGGATTTACGATGAAGATGTCGGTGACCCCGAACACGGCCTGCCGGCAGGCACCAAGTTCGAAGACATCCCCGACGACTGGAAATGCCCTGAATGCGGCGTAGGTAAAGAAGATTTCTACCTTCTGGACTTCACCATATAAATTATCCGATTATTTAATAAAAAGGCCGTCTGAAGTTTCAGACGGCCTTTGCTTGCTTAATCGTCAGCGGTAGAGCGAAACAATGGTTTCAGCCGCTTTGACACAGCTTTCCACGTCGGCAACCAAAGCAATGCGGACGTAGCCTTCGCCCGGATTGCCTTGCTCGGTATCGCGGGCGAGGAAGCGGCCGGGCAACACTTGGATGGCGGCTTTCTGCCACAGGTTGCGCGTGAATGCCAAGTCGTCGCCGTCGGGAACTTTCAGCCAAATGTAGAACGATGCGTCAGGCAGTTTGACATCGAATACCTGTTGCAAAATCGGAATGACGCGGTCGAATTTTTCTTGGTAGAGGCGGCGGTTGGCAATGACGTGTTCTTCGTCGTTCCAAGCGGCAATGCTGGCGCGTTGGACAGGAATGCTCATCGCGCTGCCATGGTAGGTTCGGTAGAGCAGGAAGTTTTTGAGCAACTCGGCATCGCCTGCGACAAAGCCGGAACGCAAACCGGGGACGTTGGAGCGTTTGGACAGGCTGGTGAACATAATAATGTTGTGCGTGCCGCGACCTAATTGCGCCGCAGCCTGCAAGCCGCCGATCGGTTTGTTGTCGTCAAAATAAATTTCGGAATAGCATTCGTCAGAGGCAATAACGAAGCCGTATTTGTCTTGCAAATCAAAAATTTCTTTCCAGTCTTCTAATTGCAGGACGCTGCCGCTCGGGTTGTTGGGCGAGCAGACAATCAGGACTTTGGTGCGCCGCCATACGTCTTCGGGCAGGCTGCTCCAATCGGGGTTGAAGCTGGGTGCCGGGCAGTTGGCAAAATGGATTTCGCCGCCGCCCAATATAGTCGCGCCTTCGTAAATTTGATAGAACGGATTAGGGCTGATAACGACCGGTTTAGGGCCGTCTGAAGCCGGATTCAAAACGGTTTGGATGAAGGAGAACAATGCTTCCCGGCTGCCCAAGACGGGCAGAATTTCATTGTCGGGATTGAGGCTCAAACCATCATAACGGCGGGCAACCCATTCGGCGCAGGCTTGGCGCAGTTCGGGCAGGCCTGCGGTCAGCGGATATTTTTCCAGTTCGTGCAGGGAGGCGGTCAGCGCGTCGGTGATGACTTTGGGCGTCGGGTGTTTCGGCTCGCCGATTTGCAGATGGATGGGCGTTATGCCTGCAGGTGCGTCAATGCCTTGCATGGCTTCACGCAAGCGGGCGAAAGGATAGGGTTTGAGGTGGTTCAATAATGGATTCATGATGTTTCTGCTGGATAAATTCAGGCGATAATCTTAGCATTTTTTAGATGGATTGGGACAAAAAGGCCGTCTGAAAACAGGGTTTGAATGTTTTTCAGACGGCCTTTTGAGTGTTGACGCGTTTATTTGGCAGGGACGGCAGGCAAGGAACCGTTTAAGAGATATTGAATGGTTTCTTGAACCGTACGGATGGCATTGCCAAAAGGCAGCGGGTCTTTACCGCGGAAAAACAGGCCTTTATCGACTTCGCCGCGGAATGCGGCGGAAAGTTGGATATCGATACAGAATTGACCGGCTTTGGCCAAACCGTCACGCAGGCCGCAGCTGGTCAGGCAGTTCAGGCCTTGGGTGCAACGGCGCGGATCGTTTTTGGCGTTGGCTTGCAATTTGGCTTCGCGTTTGATGTAGCTATCCAGGAATTTGGTGCGCACGCCGCGTGCAGGCAAACCGGCGACAGACATGAATTCAACCACTTTTTCGGTTTCTGCACCGGCCAGGGTTTTTTTGAAGTTGATGTGGGCATCGCCTTCTTCGGTTACGGCAAATGCGGTACCGATTTGGACGGCGGATGCGCCCCAGTTTTTCAAGGCTGTTTTGACTTTTTCAAAGTTTGCCATACCGCCGGCGAGTACCAACGGGATTTTTTCGCTTTCCAAGCCCAAGTTTTTGAATACTTCAAATGTTTCTTCAATAACGCGTTTGAACTCGAATTTGGCATCGTTCACGCCGTCAACGGTTGCCGCACCCAAGTGGCCGGCTGCATGGGCTGGGTGTTCGATAACGATGGCATCAGGCAAGATGCCTTTTTTCATCCAACGTTTCAAAACGATATTGATACCGCGTGACTCGGACAAAATAGGGAAAAGGGCAACATCTTTGTGGTAGCCCTCTGCCATTTCAGGCAGATCCAAAGGCAAACCCGCGCCCATCACAATCGCGTCTGCGCCGGATTCGCAGGCCTGACGGACGTAGGCGGCATGGTCTTTTACGGCTTTCATGACGTTGACGGCAATCATGCCTTTGCCTTCTGAATCGGCTTTGGCTTTTTTGATTTCGCGGTCAAGCGCGATGCAGTTGAGGCGGGTGTATTTTTCTTCGCTGGAATTGATTTTCGATTCGGCCAGCAAATCTTCATGCAAGTGGCGCAAATCGACGCTGGCGATGGTACCCACGCCGTTTTCGCGTGCAACTGCGCTGGAGAGTTTTGATGCGGAAACGCCTACACCCATGCCGCCCTGTACGACGGGAATCAGTGATTTGTCACGGATAATCAATGGGTCAAAGTTGTTTTGCATGAATGCTCCTTCATAGATTCTGGATGGTGCCGTCTGAAATCCTATGAAATGGATTGGATAACGGACTGATGTGTATATAAATAAGTGTGTTTTTCGCCGCCGTTTTTCAGACGGCATGAGGCGTGTTTTTAAAATTTTAGGAATTATACTCTAAGTTAGTGTAAAAATTAGAGTATTAATACAGTTTTTTTAAAGAAAAAATTGAAAAGTCTTGTTAATAAAGGAATAAATTTTATGATGGATTGGATTGAGGAGGAGAAATTGCAAACAAAATCTACAAAGAAAAAGGCCGTCTGAAATTTCAGACGGCCTTAAGTATGGGAATCAGACAGATGTCGGATTACATTTGTTTTTTAGCGGCATCAATGGCGCGTTGGTCAGGGTTGATCAAGATTTCAACGCGGCGGTTTTGTGCGCGGCCTTCAACAGTGGCGTTGGAAGCGATGGGTTGACGGGAACCGTAACCGAAAGTGCTCAAACGGGTGCTGCTTACGCCGCGGGATTGCAGGAAGGTGGCAACAGATTCGGCGCGGTTGCGAGACAATGGCTCGTTGATGGCGTCGTTACCGGTATTGTCGGTATGGCCGTTGATGGTCAAAGTCGTATCAGGATATTGAACCAAAGTTTGTGCAGCCGCAGACAAGGCGCTTTGAGCTTGGCCGCTCAAGGCAGCGCTGCCAGTAGCGAAGGTTACGTTTTCAGGCATAACCAGTTTGATTTGGTTGCCTTGACGTTCAACTTCGATGTTGGTATTGGCCAGGCTTTGACGCAGTTTTTTCTCTTGGTAGTCCATGTAACCGCCGATACCGGCACCTACTGCACCACAAGCCAATGCAGAGTTACGCGCGCCTTTGCCGCCGTGGGTCAGCGCACCGACGATGCCGCAAACAGCCGCACCGCCCAAGCCGTACATGGCGGTTTTGCTGGCGGATTGTTGGCCGGTAACAGGATCGGTCACACAGCCGGTGAGCGCCAAAGGAATCGCAGTGGCAATAACGGTCAGGGGTTTCAAGAATTTCATGTCGTATCCTCTTTTTAGATGACGGCTCGGGCCGTCTGAAAAAAATGAATAAAAACCGCGTGGGTCATTACGGATTTATGATACCCAATATCCGAAACGCAAAAGAATGGGTTTAACCCGATATTACGAAAATATTTGCCAGTTAACATAATTCTGAAGCATTTCTGCATTTTTCTGGCAGCTTGGCCGTTTTGTCGTGAAATAACAAGCAAAGTTTTTTACAGTTTCTTCCGTTTTTTCTGCTTGCGGCGATACCAGTTGACGAATGCCCATTTCAATCTGACTTTGACGTCGTATCCCACCGAACCTGCACCCAGTATGAGCAAAACGGCGGAAACGGGCAGGGCGAAATGATGGCCGACCAGATGATAACCCCATGCGCCAACCACGCCGCCCAGCAAAAACGACAGCATCAAGCCGCTTAAAAGCCACATTTTCGGTTTGTTGACGCGGACGTGTGGTAGGCGCGGATGATGCTGTTTGGAGTAATAAAGCGCGCGTGAGATTTCAATGCCCAAGTCGGTCGCCGTGCCGGTCATGTGGGTGGAACGGATGGCGCCGCCGGAAAGAAGCGTGATAACCGTATTGTGCATACCCATAATAAAACACAATAAAAACAATGCCAAAGACGGCATAATAAAATCAGAGCCGCCAAAATCCCACTCCATCGCAGCAATACCAAACCAACCGAATATCAACAGATAAACTGCTTCCAGCCACATGGAAAACCCAAAGCTGCCACGGAAACGCATCTGCTGCGTCCATAAAATCACCCAACCCGAATGCGCGGCACCGGCAACAAAACACAACACGCTGATGAAAGTCACCGCGGCAGACCACCAGTCTTGGAGATACAGTACATCAGCCAAAAGAGACATGGAGCCGGTTACGTGGGAAATATAGCGCGCAAAAGCAAAGAATCCCCCTGCATTAATCGCACCGGCAAGAAAGGCCATGATGTAGCCCAGCCGTCTGAAACGGGCATCGGAAATATTGTGTTCGTGCAGATATGGGCGATCCGCCTGCCAAAACGGCGGCGTGTGTTGCCTGTGGTGGCGCAATCGGTAGGAGTGGGGCGGTTTGTCAGCGTTCATTGAGTGGGTTTGGAGTTAAACATTCATACAGGGTGTATTTTATATGCAACTGTCTGCCGATAAGAACAAATAATCTAAAGTGTTCCCAAGTTGCCACACTTGCCCATTACACAATGAGGGCGTACATTAATAGAAAGATATAAACATAAGGAAACATCCGATGAATCCTCTCCGTCTGACCTTATTGTTTTGCGCCGTTGCATTGCTGGCCGCCTGCGCCACCACGCCCGAGCAAAAAGCCGCACGCGCCCAAGCGCAGAAACGCTATGAGCAGGATCTTCAAGTCAATCTTGCCGCACAATGCGATCAGGAAACAGCCGCGCTGATCCGCCGCAAATTTGACGAAGAAGGCAAACCCGGTGTGGCAACCGCGGAACAAAAAGCCTTCCGCCTCAAATATATCGACAAAGTTTCCGACCCGATGTTCCAAGCCTGCTACAAAATGGCATGGCAAAACTATATTTCCCAAGAACAGCTGCGCGAAGCCCGCTACTATCGCTATTACGACGATTGGGGTTATCCGTTTGGCCGTTATCCTTGGTGGTGGTAAAGCATTAACAAACCTCAGGGCCGTCTGAAAGCATATATTTATTGGTTTCAGACGGCCTAAGGTTTATTGAAACGGCAATAACGTTTACAATAGCCGCCTATTCAAACACACTACCCACCACCCATGAACATCTGGCTTGGACAGCGACACCCGCCCCAATTTCCGCAAGGAGCCGCCGTAACCATCGGCAACTTCGACGGTGTACACCTCGGGCACAAACATATCCTGCAAAAACTCAAACGAGAGGCAGACCGGCGCGGTCTGCCTGTTGTTGTTGTTATTTTTGAGCCTCAGCCCAAAGAGTTTTTTGCGCGTAAAGCCGGGAAAAAGCTGCCTTACCGCATTAGTCCGCTGCGTACCAAACTGCGCCTTTTGCGTGAAACCGGCTGCGTGGATGCCGTTTGGGTTTTGCGCTTTAACCAAACTTTCTCCGAGATGAGCGCACAAGCGTTTATCGACCGGCTTTTGCGAAAAACGCTCAATACGCGTTATCTGCTGATTGGCGATGATTTCCGTTTCGGTGCGGGTCGGGAAGGCTGTTTCGAACTTTTGGCACAACAGCCCGATATGCAAACCGAGTGCACACCGTCCGTTATCGTTGAAGACATCCGCACCAGCAGTACCGCCGTCCGCCAAGCCCTTTCAGACGGCAAGTTGGAATACGCCAAAAAACTGTTGGGGCACGATTACGTGTTAAGCGGCAAGGTCAAGCACGGGCAAAAGCTCGGCCGCACCATCAACGCGCCTACTGCCAACGTCCAGCTTCCCCCGTATCATTATGCGCTAAGCGGCGTATTTGTCGTCGAAGCTGACGGCGCATTCGGTACGCGCCGAGGCGTGGCCAGCTTTGGTTTTAACCCCACTGTCAGCAACAACCGCTCGCAAAAGTTGGAAGTCCACCTGTTCGATTTCAGCGGCGATTTGTACGGACAACGCATCTTCGTCCGCTTCCTGCACAAACTGCGAGACGAGAAAAAATTTGAAAGTATCGAAGCATTGAAAACCCAAATTTTGCAAGATATGGAAGATGCAAAGGTTTGGAAACCATAGAAACGCTTCTATACGCTTATAAAATCAAGACAATTGGGCTACAATAAGTCCTTTGAATTCTTTCAGACGGCCTGTTCTTTTCAAAATGAGCAATCAGGCCGTCTGAAACCGAAATACCGCAACAATAGAGATCAAAAAATGACCGATTACAGTAAAACCGTAAACCTGCTTGAGAGCCCGTTTCCAATGCGAGGCAATCTTGCCAAGCGCGAGCCTGCATGGCTGAAAAGCTGGTACGAGCAAAAACGCTACCAAAAACTGCGCGAAATCGCCAAAGGCCGTCCGAAATTCATTCTGCACGACGGTCCTCCGTATGCCAACGGCGACATCCACATCGGTCATGCCGTCAATAAAATCCTCAAAGACATCATTATCCGCAGCAAAACCCAAGCCGGTTTTGACGCGCCTTATGTACCGGGTTGGGACTGCCACGGTTTGCCTATCGAAGTGATGGTAGAAAAACTGCACGGCAAAGACATGCCTAAAGCGCGCTTCCGCGAATTGTGCCGCGAATATGCCTCCGAACAGATTGCCCGCCAGAAAAAAGACTTTATCCGCTTGGGCGTGTTGGGCGACTGGGACAATCCTTACCTGACCATGGATTTCAAAACCGAAGCTGATACCGTGCGTATGCTAGGTGAAATCTACAAGTCCGGCTATCTCTACCGCGGTGCGAAACCGGTTCAATTCTGCTTGGACTGCGGCTCTTCATTGGCCGAAGCCGAAGTGGAATATAAAGACAAAGTATCGCCTGCGATTGACGTTGCCTATCCGTTTAAAGACACTGCCGCGCTTGCCGCCGCATTCGGCTTGGCAGGCATCGAAGGCAAAGCGTTTGCCGTTATCTGGACAACCACGCCTTGGACTTTGCCTGCGAGCCAAGCTGTTTCAGCTGGCGCAGACGTGGTGTATCAACTGATTGATACGCCTAAAGGCAAATTGGTATTGGCCAAAGATTTGGCAGAAGACGCGCTTAAACGTTACGGCTTCACTTCAGACGACCTGAAAGTATTGGCAGAAACCACAGGCGACAAGCTGGAAAACCTGCATATGAACCATCCGTTCCTCGAACGCGATATTCTCATGCTCAACGGCGACCACGTTACTACCGATGCCGGTACCGGTTTGGTGCATACTGCGCCTGCGCACGGTTTGGAAGACTATGCCGTCTGCAATAAATACGGCATCGAACTTTACAACCCTGTAAATGCCGAAGGCAAATACATCAGCGAAACGCCGCGTGTTGCCGGCATGAGCGTTTGGGAAGCTAATCCCGTTATCCTGCAATGGTTGGAAGAAACCGGCAACCTCTTGGCAAGCAGCAAAATCGAACACAGCTATGCACACTGCTGGCGGCACAAAACTCCGTTGATTTACCGTGCAACCGGCCAATGGTTTGTCGGTATGGACAAAGCCGGAAACGACGGTAAAACCCTGCGCGATAAAGCCATCAAAGCCGTGGACGACACCGAGTTCTTCCCGTCTTGGGGTCGCGCACGCCTCGAAGCCATGATCGAAGGCCGCCCCGACTGGGTCGTTTCGCGCCAACGCTACTGGGGCACGCCAATGACCTTCTTCGTCCACAAAGAAACGGGCGAGCTGCATCCGAATTCCGCCGAGCTTTTGGAAAAAATTGCCCTGAAAATCGAAGAAAAAGGCATCGAGGCATGGTTCTCACTCGATAAAAGCGAATTGTTGAGCGCGGAAGATTGCGAAAACTACGACAAACTTTCCGACACGATGGACGTATGGTTCGACTCCGGCTCGACCCATTACTCCGTCTTGAAACAGCGCGAAGAATTGGACTGGCCCGCCGACCTCTACCTCGAAGGCAGCGACCAACACCGCGGCTGGTTCCAATCGTCTATGTTGACCGGTTGCGCCTCATCCATGGGGCGCGCGCCGTACAAACAGCTGCTGACCCACGGTTTCGTGGTTGACCAAAACGGTCGCAAAATGTCGAAATCTATCCGCAACGTCGTCGCGCCGCAAGAAGTGTATAACGAGTTCGGCGCGGACATTTTGCGCCTGTGGGCGGCATCCACCGATTACAGCGGCGAATTGTCGATTTCCAAAGAAATCCTCAAACGTGTAACTGAAAGCTACCGCCGTATCCGCAACACCTTGAGCTTCCTGTTTGCCAACCTCAGCGACTTCAATCCTATTGAAGATGCCGTGCAACAGGCAGACATGGTGGAAATCGACCGCTATGCCTTGGTATTGGCACGTCAGCTGCAAGAGCGTCTGGCAGGCGACTTTTATCCTCGCTACGCCTTCCACTTTGCTGTAAAAGACATTGTTTCTTTCTGCTCGGAGGATTTAGGCGCGTTCTACCTCGACATCCTGAAAGACCGCCTCTACACCACCAAAGCCGACAGCCACGCCCGCCGCAGCGCGCAAACCGCCCTGTACCATATCACGCGTAGCTTGGTTCTCTTGATTGCACCGATTTTGTGCTTCACCGGCGAAGAAGCGTGGGACATCATCGGCGGCGGAGAAGAAGACAGCGTCCTCTTCCACACCTGGCACGAATTCCCGCCCATCAACGAAAAAGCCGAAACCGAACTGGTGAAAAAATGGACGGCAATCCGCGAAGCCCGCGAAGCCGTAACCGCCGCCATCGAGCCTTTGCGTACAGACAAAACCGTTGGTTCTTCATTGCAAGCAGAAGCCGAAATTACGGCTCCGGAAGAAATTGCCGACTATCTGAACACTTTGGGCGAAGAATTACGTTTTGCTTTGCTGGTGTCTAAAGTCGAAGTGAAAGTAGGCGATGAACTTACCGTTACCGCCAAAGCCAGCGACGGCGAAAAATGCGAACGCTGCTGGCACTATACCCACGATGTGGGCGCAGTTGCAGGCCATGAAACCATCTGTAAACGTTGTGCCGACAACGTTGACGGTAAAGGCGAAGACAGACATTACGCTTAATTGTTTGGTCTAAGATAAAGGCCGTCTGAAAACTTTGGAAATAGGTTTTCAGACGGCCTTTGTTTATTGAATCTGTTTCGTATAGCGAATAGATTTTGAAAGAGAATTGGGATTTGTGATTTAGGTAAAATGCAGGATAGGGTTTCAAGTTATTGCAGGGTAGGAGTTTAATTGCACAAAATAACTCTTACTTCAGAGAAAATTTGTTGAGGATACAGGAATTACGAATAATCATTTGTCTAGAATTGAGATCAATCATTACAATTCTGTATTCGTAAGTCTTAATAAAACAATGAGGTATCATATGCGCCCTAAAGATAAGTTTGACATCAAGGCTTGCAAAAAAATTAAGGACTGTAACGATGAGGAATTAATTGAGATGGGGGAGTGGCTCTCAGGTTGGTTGGGAGATGCCAACTTTCCTGTTTTTAATGAAATTGTCGAAATCTTTGTAGAACGACAAGATACATTACTTCCATTCGTTTCAAATATTTTTTACTCAAATGATAGTATATGCATTTATTGGGTTTTACTTGAACTTTATCCAAAATTATCCTATCAAAACCAAGTAGCCTTAGCTATTGATTTGGAACATTGTCTTCATAATATTTCAGAAAAATTAACTTCGGATGAAGATGATGAAAACCTTAAAGAAATCTTGGAAAAAGTTTTAAATTAAGTTAGATACATATTTAATGATTTTGAAATAATGTTTTGTCGGAGAAGGTGCCTTTCAAAGGGTCTTACTTATTCGATGTATTTTGAACCTTCAAATAGCCTCATATTTACATTTTTATCCTTAAACGAACTTTCGTTTTATCCGATATAAAAAGCCGTCTGAAAAAGTTTTCAGACGGCTTTTAGCTATTCTATTGCTAAGTAGAAATTAGCGGGCAGAGCAAGAAGTTTCTACTTTGTTGCCGTATGGGTCAGTGAAGCCGAAGAATGCTTCGCTGCCTTTTTGATGCCATTCGGCACCTTTGCCGAACAAGCCTTGGTTGGCAACATAGCGTTCGCCTGAACCTGCAACGGCAGAAGACAGAGTGGCAACTTTGTCGTCAAGGCGCAATTCAACTTGATCGGTGCTCAAGTTGCGGATTTGTACAGACAGGCCGTTTTCGCAGCTGAATGATTGAACACGGGCATCATGATGTTGGTGGTCGTGTTCGTGTACACGGCCGTGGTCATGATTGTGCTCGTGACGGTGACCATGGTCATGTTGATGGGCTTCGGGTGCGGCGCAGGCAGCGAGGCTCATGGCGGCGGCAATTGCAAGCAGGGCTTTTACTTTCATTTTTGACTCCTATGGTCAGTGTTGAAGGGAGGATGTAGCGGCATGTTATAAATATCTTCATGGCTTCACAATAGGGATAACCATTATTTACTTTTTCTTCCTGTTTTTGGGAGTATGGCAGGATTCATTGTAGTTTTGATATGAATGATTAATGCCGTTTGAAAAAAAGCCGCACTTGCGCTAGAGGTAAACGAAAGTGCGGAAAATTCAGAGAGTTACATTGAAATATGGGTTGGGCCGCTTAACGCTGGCGTGCTTTAAAGCGTGGGTTGCTCTTGCAAATAACGTACACTTTGCCTTTTCGGCGGACAATTTGACAGTCGCGGTGTCGTTTTTTTGCAGTTTTCAGGGAGGAGAGAACTTGCATCATTTATCCTTTCTGAAGGAAGACATCATGGATTGGTAACGTTGGTTGAACTTGCTGGCGCGGCCTTCGATATTGACATTGCGTTGTTTGCCTGTGTACACGGGGTGGGACGCGGAAGAAGTATCAAGCGAAAAGAGGGGATATTCTATGCCATCTTTCCAAACCATGGTTTTGCCGTGGGTATTGGCACATGAACGGATGAGCCATCCTTGGTCTGCGCCACTGTCGTAAAACAGGACGGTACGATAGTTGTCCGGGTGGATATCGGGTTTCATTTCTTTCTCCAGTAAATGTTATGGTATAACATTATACTCCTAGAAAAAGAGCAGGCAAGTGTTTTTTGTTTTTCTTTATCACGGGATTGCGGCATTTTGATAAAATATGCGGTTTCAGACGGCCTTTTTTATGAGGCCGTCTGAAACATTTTGTTTTCTGATGATAGGAATATGATGTATCTGCATAAGGGTTTCAGATTGGGCGGTGCGGTAAGTAAGGTGATGCCGATTGTCCATGTATTGTCCAAGCTGGGGCTGTTGTTTTCATTGCTGTTGGCCGTGCCGACACTGATGTCGTATTTTTATCACGACAGCGCATTTTTCGTATTTGCCTATACGGCGTTGACCGTATTGCTGGTGTCGTGCGTAACTTGGGTACTGACGCTGCGTTTCAACCGTGAATTGCGGCCGCGCGACGGATTTACCCTGGTACTGATGCTGTGGCTGGCTTTTGCTGTCGTGGCGGCGATGCCGATTTATTTCTATATGCCGTCCATGAGTTTTACCGATGCATTTTTTGAAGCGATGTCAGGGCTGACGACGACGGGTGCGACAGTGATTTCCGGCTTGGATACGCTGGCGCCGTCTGTAAACTTTTGGCGGCACATGCTCAACTGGCTCGGCGGCATGGGTATTATCGTGCTGGCTGTGGCGATTTTGCCGATGTTGGGCGTGGGGGGCACGCAGCTTTTCAAAGCCGAAATTCCGGGTATGGATAAAGAAAGCAAGATGGCTCCCCGTATTTCGCAAGTGGCCAAACGGCTATGGTTTGCTTATGCGCTGACAACCGCCGCTGCCTTTGTGTCCTTGCATATTGCCGGCATGGGCTGGTTTGACGCCTTATGCCATGCGATGTCGGCTGTGGCTTTAGGCGGTTTTTCAACGCATGATGACAACGTTGCTTTTTTTGATTCCTTGGCAGTCGAATGGACGTTGATGTTTTTTACTGTCTGGGGCGGTATCAATTTTGCCAGCCATTTTACTGCGCTGGGCAACCGCTCTTGGCGGGTGTATTGGAAGGATGAAGAATGCCGCACCATGCTGCTGGTTTTGTCGGGCAGTATTTTGATTTCGGCATTGTATCTGTGGCAGCAGGACGTGTACCAAAGCCTTGGCGAAGCTTTGCGTTTTGTCAGCTTCAACTTTGTGTCCATCGGATTGGCCAGCGGTTTCTCCAATGCCGATTTTGCACAATGGCCGCTGATTGTGTCGTTGTGGATGTTTTTCCTGTCGAACGTCTTGGCAAGCTCAGGCTCTATGGGCGGCGGTATTAAAAATGTGCGCGCTTTGGTGTTGTTCAAATTCAGCTTGCGCGAGATGTTAATTTTGCTGCACCCGCGTGCGGTTCGTACGGTAAAGGTCAACAACAACTCCATTCCGGATCGTATGGCGCTGACCGTTATGTCGTTCATTTTTATTTACTTTATGACGGTCATCGTATTCAGCTTTTTACTGATGGCCGCAGGCTTGGACTTTTTATCCGCCTTCACGGCAGTCATTGCCTGTATTACCAATGCCGGCCCGGGCTTGGGTGCAGTCGGTCCGTCGCATAATTATGCTGCGCTGAGCGATGTGCAGAAATGGTTGTGTGCGGCAGTGATGCTGTTGGGACGTTTGGAAATTTTTACTGTTTTAATTTTGTTTACTCCGGCATATTGGAAGAAATAAGTGTAGAAAAAGGCCGTCTGAAATTTCAGACGGCCTTTTTATAAATAGCTGAATTTAAGCGTATTGCTTGAGCAATTCTTTAAATTGTTCACCGGTTTCAGGGTGTTTCAGACCGTAAGCCACAGTCGCTTCAAGGTAACCCAATTTGCTGCCGCAGTCATAGCGCTTGCCTTCAAATGCGTGAGCCAAGACAAATTCATGATCAAGCAGGCGGGCGATACCGTCGGTCAGTTGGATTTCACCGCCGGCACCGCGCGGCAGGTTGGTCAACAAGTCAAAAATACGCGGGGTCAGGATGTAGCGGCCGACAACGGCGAGGTTGGAAGGTGCTTCTTCCGGTTTGGGTTTTTCAACGATGTTGATAATACGTTGATAGTTTTTCAGCTGCTCGACTTCGACAATACCGTAAGAACCGGTTTGGGAAGGATCGATGGTTTCAACGCCTAAAACGCTGTTGCCGCTTTGGTTGTACACGTCAACCATTTGTTTTAGCGCACCTTTAGGCGTATCAATCAAATCGTCTGCCAAAATAACGGCAAAAGGCTCGTTACCAACGGCTGCCTGCGCGCACAATACGGCATGACCTAAACCCAATGCTTCGGTTTGACGGATATACATGCAGGTAATGTTGGGAGGCAGAATATCGCGAACGTGCGCCAGTAGTTTGTCTTTTTGACGCAATTCCAATTCGGTTTCCAACTCGTATGCTTTGTCGAAGTGGTCTTCGATGCTGCGTTTGTTACGGCCGGTGATGAATACCATTTCGGTACAGCCGGCTTCAACCGCTTCTTCGACTGCATATTGAATCAGAGGCTTATCCACAATAGGCAGCATTTCTTTGGGGCTGGCTTTGGTTGCAGGCAGGAAACGGGTACCCATACCGGCAACAGGGAAGACGCATTTTTTAATGGGTTTCATATTATTATCCTATTTGATTAAGGGTTATACCCCAAAAGTGTAAAGGTGTAGTCGTATGTAGTGATGATACCACATGATAAAGTATCAGTCGGTTTTAAAAGGTGGATTGATCATGGATACTGTCTTATCCCAGCAACGACAGCAATTCTTCTTCGCTCAATACGGCTATGCCCAGCGTTTGGGCTTTTTCCAATTTACTGCCAGCTGCTTCTCCGGCGACAACGTAGTCGGTTTTTTTGGATACGCTGCCGGAAACTTTACCGCCTGCGGCTTCGATCATAGCTTGGGCCT
The DNA here is from genome assembly GCF_013267835.1 of Neisseria mucosa. Lineage (NCBI taxonomy): Bacteria > Pseudomonadati > Pseudomonadota > Betaproteobacteria > Neisseriales > Neisseriaceae > Neisseria > Neisseria mucosa. The sequence goes on along the minus strand of NZ_CP053939.1, from coordinate 1,081,030 downwards.
GGTCGCGTTTGAGCGTGGGTAAAGTCCCTGTCAATACAAAGGTTTTACCTGCTACGGCCTCATTAATGCCGTCTGAAATAGTTTCATCTTGAAGATTAGACAGTGTTTGTGCAAAGAAAGTTTTCATATTTTCAAGCAGGGCTGCGTTTTGCGGTTTGCTTCGCCAGGCTTGCCAATCGGCAGGTAATGCTTTGTCGGTTTGCAGACCTTCTATACTTTGTCCGGCGAGTTCCCACAAGGCCAGTGCTTTGGTTTCGCTGATTTTAAAATCGGGTAGGCGGGCAATCCAGCGTTGCGGCTCGGCATGGCGCAGCGGCGGGATGGTAACAGCCTGGCTTTGCGGGACAACACCTACAGCCAGCAGCTCGTCTATCATCGCCTGCTGCGCTTCTTGGGCAAAAAAGTGGGCGATGGAGTGGGCAACCACCGTGCCGATATCGGGCAGGCAGGCGAGGATAGGTTCGGGTGCATGGCGGACGTGCTCGAGCGTACCGAATGCCTGCGCCAGCGTTTTGGCGGTACGTTCGCCGACGTGACGGATGCCGAGGGCAAAGAGGAAGCGCGCAAGTTCGGGCGTTTTGCTGGCTTCTATGCCTGCAAGGATGTTTTCTGCCCATTTGGTCGGCTGTTTTTTATTGTTTTTGGCAAGCAGAGTATTGCCGGTCTCGCCTTCAAAGTCTCCAATTTCACTGTTTGATGGTTCTTCCTCATTAGCCGATGCTTTGTCCGCCATTTCCTTCATTTTTTGCAGGGTCGGAATATCGAGGCGGTAGAGGTCGGCGAAATGGCGGACGAGGTCTTGGGCGACAAGCTGCTCGATTTGTTTTTGACCGAGTCCGTCGATGTCCATGGCTTTGCGTGAGGCGAAGTGGATTAAACCTTGCGCGCGTTGTGCTTGGCAAAGCATACCGCCGCTGCATCGGGCAACCGCTTCGCCTTCTTCACGTTCGATTTCGCTGCGGCAGATAGGGCAATGGGTGGGCAGGCGGTAGGGTTTGTGCAGCGGTTTGGCTTGGGTTTCAGAAGGTGTTTTGGCAAACAAATCGTCTTGCAGGCCGTCTGAAACGGTAACGTTAGCCTCTTGCATTGGGCGGCGTTCGAAAATCACGCGCACCACCTCGGGAATCACGTCTCCGGCGCGGCGCACGACGACGGTATCGCCAACGCGTACGTCTTTTCGAGACACTTCATCTTGATTGTGCAGCGTAGCATTGGTAACGGTAACGCCGCCGACGAATACAGGTTGCAGGCGGGCGACGGGGGTTACTGCGCCGGTGCGCCCAATTTGTACATCAATGGCTTCGACAATGGTCAATGCTTCTTCGGCAGGGAATTTGTGGGCAATGGCCCAGCGCGGCGCACGGGAGATGAAGCCGAGTTCGCGCTGTTGCGTCAAGCTGTTGACCTTGATCACCATGCCGTCGATTTCGTAGGGCAATGTAGGGCGTTTTTGCTGCATTTGCTCGTAAAACGCCAATACTTTGTCGATATTGGGGAAACAGCCGAAATTACCGTCAGGCAGGCTGAAGCCGAGTTCTTTACAGTAGCTCAGCTCTTGCAGGTGTTCTTCTGCGATAAAACCGCCTTGTTGTCGGGCGATGGAATAGGGAAAGAAATGCAGTTTGCGCTGTGCCGTAATGCGCGAATCGAGTTGGCGCAGACTGCCGGCGGCGGCATTGCGCGGATTGGCGAAAGGTTTTTGTCCGTTTTCAGCCTGTCGTGCGTTTAAGGCGGCAAAATCGGCTTTGAGCATCAGAACTTCGCCGCGAATTTCGATAAGCTCGGGAATATTTTCTCCATGCAGACGCAGGGGGATGTTGGATACGGTTTTGACGTTTTGGGTAACGTCTTCGCCTGTGGTGCCGTCGCCACGGGTTGCCGCTTGAGTCAATACGCCGTCGCGGTACAGCAGGCTGATGGCCAGACCGTCAAATTTAGGTTCGATAACGTATTCCGGTTTTTCTCCGTTTAATCCGCCACGAACGCGCTCATCGAAAGCATACATTTCGGCATGGTCGAACACGCCGTTTTCATCTTGTGGCGAGAAGGCGTTGGTCAGCGACAGCATCGGTACTTCGTGGCGTACTTCGGCAAAGCCTGACAAAGGCTCGCCACCGACACGTTGGGTCGGGCTGTCGGGCAGTTTGAGCTCGGGATGGTTTCGCTCCAATGCTTCAAGCTCGCGGAACAATTTGTCGTATTCGGCATCGGGTACGCTGGGCGCGTCTAGGGTGTAGTATTCATAGGCGTAGCGGTTGAGGAGGTCGGTCAGGTATTTGATACGTTGTGCGGTCAGATTCATTGTGTAATCGGAATAGAGTTTTCAGACGGCCTGATGATAGAGAGGCCGTCTGAAAATCGATGAATATTGAAGATGAAGTGATTTTACCTGAAAAAAGCGGATATGCCGTCATTGCATATCCGCTTTTTGATTGGGGAAATTTAGGAGAACAGGCGCAGGGCTTGTTTGCTGCCGGGTTTGAGGCCGACTTTAAGCATTTCTTCCTGACGGGCCAAAACGTAGTTGCGTACGTCTTTGAGCCATTGGGTGGAAACTTCTTCCATTTGGTCGTTAACCAAATCCAAGCTGAGTTGGCCGGAAAGTTTGACTGCCAAGTCCATGAATTTGTCGAAAGTTTTTTCGCCGGCCGGAACGTGCGGAATATCCAGCAACATGCTGAAGCCACGGTAGGCTTGGTTGTCCAGCAAAGGATTGGTAAACGGTTTGTTGTCCAAAGTATGGATGGAGAACAATTGAGGATTGTTGTTGTCGCCGAAGTGGAACGCGCCGTCTTCACCCAATTTGAAACCGGTTTCTTCCACGGCGGCACGCAATTCTACGCCGCTGATGTTGGAATGGGAAACCAAGTGAATGGCGATGGTTTGGTCAACACGCGCACAGAATTGGTCGAGGGCTTGTGCGACTTCGGTGAACGCGTCCAAGTCGGTATGCAAAACTTTGCCGTCCATCAGTTGGGCAAAAGCATCAACCTGTTGGTCGAAGTGTTGCAGCTCTTCACGCGCGGCCAAACCGTTGCGGCTGACAGCTTGCAGGCCCATGACGAAGCCTTGGTAGTAAACGCCCGGAATCGGCTCGGCAACGCGGAAATGGTCGTCCATGGTGCAACCGATGATTTGGAAGCGGTGGGTAGCGGAAAGGCGCGGCAGGGCATGCAATTCTTGGGCTTGCTTCAGGGAGATGTAGGCCATGTAGTCGAAGCGCGGGTCAAACCAAGGCAGCTCGACTTGAGACAATTCGTCCAGGCTGATCAATGGTACTTGTGCCACAGGCTCGGCTGTGGTTTCTACCGGAGTGGAAGCGGCTTCGGCAGGATTTATGGTAATTTCGTTGTTCAAACCGATAACGGTGTGTTGGACTTTTTCTTCTGCGGAGAAGTCGTCTTCCACAGTCAGCTCGACATCGGTTTTCAGTTGGGCAGGGTGGGCCAGTTTGGCTTTGGCCGCGTAGATTTCATCTTGTTCCTGCAGGTTGCGCAATGCCTCTTCGTTTTTTTTGTTTTTCTTGATAAACAAACCTTGGCCGCCGGTTTCTTTGCTGTCGCGGACGTGTTTGGTTTTGCTGGTCAAAAGTGCATCCTTATCGGAATGGCCGAATTGTTCGCGCACTTGTTTGCGGTATTGGTTTTCCTGGTACATGTTGTAACCGATGACCGCCAAAAGGGCGGCGAGGGCTAAGACGATGAAAATCATGGAGTAATCACTTTTTAAAAAGGCAGCATTCCGTCTTTTTCAGGGTGCGGAATCTTGCTGCGCGGGCAGTTCGTTGGAGCCGGACTTTATGCGTCCGAATGAATAGCTGAATTATAACGAAAATAAACGGTTGTGACAGCATTATGTCTGCCAATCAGTGTTCAGGCCGTCTGAAAGTTATCCGCGCCGGACGGGAAAACCTGCTTTTTGAAAGCGATGCCAATCGAAGAAATGTCCGGGATCGGTTTTCCTGTCCGGAGCGATGTCCTGATGACCGGTAACGGCCTGAATCGGGTAATGTTCGGAAATAGCGGTCAACAAGGCTTGCAGGCTGGTGTATTGTGCTTCGGTAAAAGGCTCGAAATCGCAGCCTTCCAATTCGATACCGATGGAAAAGGCATTGCATTTTTCTCTGCCTTGAAAAGACGATACGCCGGCATGATAGGCCATGTCGTCGCAGGAAACGAATTGGACGGTTTCGCCTTTACGGCTGATGAAAAAATGGCTGGAGACGCGCAAGGTGTGGATGATGCTGAAAAAAGGATGCTCGTCAGGGTTGATTTGGTTGGTAAACAATTTTTCCACTGCCCCTGTGTTGTACTCAAAAGGAGGGAGGGAAATATTGTGGAGGACAACCAAAGAGACGTCTTTATCCGGTTCGCGCGGGCTGAAATTGGGCGAATGAGTTTGGCGTGCATTCAGCCAACGGCCGTTTTGCCAAGTGTTTTTTGAAGGAGAATTCATGGTTTCAGACGGCCTTTCGGGATAGGAAAACTTACGTTGGGGAATGCGGCAGGCTTAATATGCTTGTTTTCGGTTATACTGTCGCCCGACACGTTCACAAACCAAGAATCCTACCATGTTGAAAAAATTGTTGAAATGGCTGGCCGTATTTTTGACGGCATTTGCCGCCGTGGTTGCCGCATTGTTGTTTGTTCCGAAAAACAACGGCAAACCATACCGTATTACCGTTGCTAAGAATCAAGGTATCTCTTCCGTCAGTCGCAAGCTGGCTCAAGACGGCATCGTTTATAACCGTTATGTGCTGGTAGCCGCCGCATATGTGATGGGTGTGCACAACCAACTCAATGCCGGCTCTTACCGCCTGTCTGCCAAAGTATCGGCTTGGGACATTTTAAAACGCATTAAAAAAGGCCGCCCTGATTCGGTCAGCGTGCAAATTTTGGAAGGCGCGCGTTTTGCCCAGATGCGCCGTATTATCGACAATACTGCCGACATTGCCCACGATACGCGCGGCTGGAGCGATGAAAAACTGATGGCCGAAGTGGCACCCGACGCCTTGAGCAGCAATCCCGAAGGACAGTTTTTCCCGGATAGTTACGAAATTGATGCCGGCGGCAGCGATCTTCAAATTTATAAAATCGCCTACCGCAAAATGCGGGAAAACCTGCAAGAAGCATGGGACGACCGTCAAAGCGGCCTGCCTTATAAAAATCCGTACGAAATGCTGATTATGGCGAGTCTGATTGAAAAAGAAACCGCGCACGAAGACGACCGCGCCCATGTGGCCGCCGTATTCGTCAACCGCCTGAATATCGGCATGCGCCTGCAAACCGACCCGACTGTCATCTATGGCATGGGCGATGCGTATAAAGGCAGAATCCGCAAAGCCGACCTGCAACGCGATACGCCTTACAATACTTATACGCGCAGCGGTTTGACGCCGACGCCGATTGCGCTTCCCGGCAAGGCCGCGCTTGAGGCGGCGGGTCATCCGTCTAATGAAAAATATCTGTATTTCGTCTCAAAAATGGATGGTACGGGCCTGAGCGAGTTCAGCCACAATCTTTCTGAACACAACGCCGCCGTACGCAAATATATTTTGAAGAAATAAACCGAATAGGCCGTCTGAAACATTTATAATCCCAGTTTCAGACGGCCTTTAGATTAACGATATCCATATGAAACCCAGATTTATTACCCTTGACGGCATAGACGGCGCAGGCAAATCCACCAACCTCGCCGTAATGAAAGCATGGTTTGAGAAACACAAACTGCCCGTATTGTTTACGCGCGAACCGGGAGGCACGCCTGCCGGAGAAGCATTGCGCGAAATCCTGCTCAACCCTGCCACCCAAGTCAGCCTGCGCACCGAAACCCTGTTGATGTTTGCCGCCAGACAGCAACACTTGGAAACCGTCATTCTGCCTGCCCTGAAAAACGGCACGCATGTCGTTTCCGACCGCTTTACCGATGCAACGTTTGCCTATCAAGGCGGCGGGCGCGGCGTTCCCTTGCAGGATATTGCCACGCTCGAGCATTGGGTGCAGGGTGATTTCCGTCCCGATTTGACCTTGCTGTTGGATGTGCCTTTGGAAGTATCGATGGCGCGCATCAACCAAACGCGCGAGAAAGACCGCTTCGAGCAAGAGGCAGCCGAGTTTTTTAATCGGGTGCGGGAAGTGTATTTGCAACGTGCTGCCAAACAGCCGGAACGATACGCCGTCATCGACAGCGGCCAAAGTTTGGACGCAGTCAAAACCCAGATTGAAACCGCACTGGACAGCCATTTCGGATTGAATGTTTAAGTTTAAATAAAATGCCGTCTGAAAGAAGACTGATGTATCGAAGAAATATTATTACAGAAGTTTTCAGACATAAAACCAAATAAAATGAAACATCAAAACAAATGTAATAAATATCGGTATGCGCCACCAAAAGAACATGATAAAATTACGGCCTCTTACAAAGCCGGACTGTTAACAAACCGACTTTAGAAGTTTAAATGTCTGGAGCAGCCCGTTTCAGACTTGTTCGCTGTAAAATCTCTCTCTCGCAAACAGGATCGACAAATGGAAAATTCATTAAAAGAAGCCGCCCTGCAGTTCCACGAATTCCCCGTGCCGGGCAAAATCTCCGTTACCCCAACCAAATCTCTGGCTACTTCTAAAGACTTGGCGTTGGCGTACTCTCCGGGCGTAGCCGCTCCTTGTATGGAAATCCATGCCGATCCGCAAAATGCCTACAAATACACCGCCAAAGGCAATTTGGTTGCCGTGATTTCCAACGGTACCGCAGTGTTGGGTTTGGGCAACATCGGTGCATTGGCCGGCAAACCTGTTATGGAAGGCAAAGGCGTATTGTTCAAAAAATTCGCCGGCGTTGACGTGTTTGACATCGAAATCGATGAAAAAGACCCGCAAAAACTGGTGGACATCATCGCTTCTTTGGAACCGACTTTCGGCGGTATCAACCTTGAAGACATTAAAGCGCCCGAGTGCTTCTACATCGAACGCGAATTGCGCAAACGCTGCAAAATCCCCGTATTCCACGACGACCAACACGGTACCGCCATCATCACCGCCGCCGCTGTGTTGAACGCTTTGCGTTATACCGGCCGTAAAATCGAAGAAGCGACTTTGGTGTGTTCCGGCGCAGGTGCGGCCGCGATTGCCTGCTTGAACCAATTGCTGGATTTGGGTTTGAAACGCGAAAACGTGACCGTTTGCGACTCCAAAGGCGTGATTTACAAAACCCGCGAAGACAAAGACCGTATGGACGAGTCCAAACAGTTCTACGCCATTGAAGACAACGGCCAACGCGTATTGGCCGATGCCGTTAAAGGTAAAGACATCTTCTTGGGTCTGTCCGGCGCAAACCTGCTGACGCCTGAAATGCTGAACACCATGAATGAAAAACCAATCGTGTTCGCCATGGCAAACCCGAATCCGGAAATCCTGCCTCCATTGGCAAAAGAAACCCGTCCGGATGTGGTCATCGGTACCGGCCGTTCAGACTTCCCGAACCAAGTGAACAACGTATTGTGCTTCCCATTCATCTTCCGTGGCGCATTGGATGTCGGCGCGACCACCATCAACGAAGAAATGAAACGCGCCTGCGTGTATGCTTTGGCTGATTTGGCGATGGAAGAGGTAACTGAAGAAGTGGTTGCCGCTTACGGTAAGAAATTTGAATTCGGTGCGGAATACCTGATTCCTACCCCATTCGATTCCCGCCTGTTGCCTCGCGTTGCTACGGCTACTGCTAAAGCAGCGATGGAAAGCGGCGTGGCTACCCGTCCAATCGCCGATTTGGATGCGTATGCTGCTAAACTGGCCGGTTTGAAATTGTAATCCGATAAGTAGTATTTGATTGAAAATGCCGTCTGAAAGTTGTATTTCAGACGGCATTTTTGTTTATTGGGTATTTTATAAAGAGCTTAATGAAACGGTTGGAATGATGAACATGGTAAGCTGCCGATTCAAAATGGGCATGGAAATATGAATTGCTTTCTAAGATAGGTTGCTTATTTTTGAGCTGCTTTGATTTTGCAGAATTGGTATGGGTTTTAAATACAACATTTTTGCCAGTCTTTAAAAAAACATCAGGCCGTCTGAAATTGGGTTTTCATACGGCCTGAGTGAATGAAACAGTTTATTTTTGCCAATAGGTTTTGACGTTGACGAATTCGTACAGTCCGAATTCGGATAGCTCCCGTCCGTAGCCTGAAGCTTTGACGCCGCCAAAGGGGAGGCGCAAGTCGCTGCTGGTGTGGCGGTTGATAAAGACAGAGCCTGCTTGGATTTTTTCGGCGTATTTCCATGCATTTGCCGTGTCGGCTGTGTAGATACAGGCGCCGAGGCCGAAAGGTGTGTCATTGGCAAGCGCGACGGCGTGCTCCGGATTGTCGGCGCGTAAGATCATGGCAACCGGGCCGAAGACTTCTTCATGCCAAACGCGGCAGTTTGGATTGACTTGATCCAAGACGGTAGCCGGGTAAAACCAGCTTTTTCCATCAGGAATATAGCCGCCGCTCAAGCATTGCGCGCCGTGTGCAACCGCATCTTGAACCTGTTCGTGCACGTTTTGGCGCAGGTCTTGGCGGTGAAGCGGGGCAAGGGTGGTGTTTGGGTCTTTAGGATTGCCGGTTTGCAGTTTGGCGCACTCGGCAAGGAAGAGCGGGATAAATTGTTCGGCAATATTTTGGGTAACAATGATGCGTTTGGCGGCGTTGCAGGATTGTCCGGCATCGCGGAAGCGTGAATAGCAGGCGTCGATGGCTGCGCGTTGGAGATCGGCATCGGGCAGGATGATAAACGGATTGCTGCCGCCCAGTTCAAGGACGGTTTTTTTCAGATGTTTGCCTGCATGTGCGGCCAGCAGGCGGCCGGTATGGGTCGAACCGGTGAATGCCATGGCATCGGTATCTTCGATGGCTTTAAGCGTGTCTTCATGACTTAACCATGCGCCGATAAGCGGCAAACCTTTGGGGACGAGGCTGAAGAGGGTTTCGCTGACGCGGGCAACACTGGGCGCAGGTTTGACCGCGCAGGCATTGCCGGCGCACAGGGCAGGGATGGCAAATCGTAAAATCTGCCAAACAGGATAGTTCCACGGCATGACTGCCAAAACAACGCCCAAAGGCTCGAAGCGGACTTGGCTGAGGCTGGCTTGGGTGGCGATGGTTTTATGGGAGAGCAGTTCGGGCGCGAGGCGGACGTAGTAGCGGATAAGCTCGATGGATTTGCTGATTTCGGCGCGGCATTCATGCAGGCAGCGGCCAACTTCTTCGCAAACCATTTCGGCGAGGCGTTCTTGGTTTTGGGTGAGGCTGTCGGCAAATTGCTGTAAGAGGGCGGTGCGCTCGATAATGCTTGATTGTGCGAAGGTTTGCTGAAGGGTTTGGAGGCGGTTTAATTCGTCGGTAAATTCGGTGTAGCTTTGTGCCGGTCGTCGGTAAATAGTTTCTCCGGTAAAGACATGGGTGCTGTGAAACATGGTTGGGCTCCTTTGTTTTTATGTTTTTATGAGGCCGTCTGAAAATGTTTCAGACGGCCTTTTATTGTGATAATTGTACTTCAAGCGACCAGTTGGGGAAAAATAGATTTTAATCCGGCAACAATAATCTCTACGGAAATGGCGGCAAGCATCATGCCCATAATGCGGTTGAGGATGGTCAGGCCGGTCGTGCCCAAGCGTTTGCTGATGCGTCCGGCAACGATCAGGATGAGATAGCAAATCAGGCTGACCAGAAAGCCGGAGATGATAATCAGGGCAATATCGCTGTAATTTTTGGCGGCAGAGGAGTAAATGATGACGGTAGAAATACCGCCGGGGCCGATGGTAATCGGAATGGCAATGGGGACGACGGCAATGGCTTTTTCATTGCGGCGGACTTGTTGCACACTTTGATGTTCTTCTGAATGGGGATCAATTTTTGGTTTGGCAGGATTATCGTTGCCGTTCATTAAGGAGATGGCAATCAGTAAAACCAAAATGCCGCCGCCGACTTGGAAAGAGCCCACGCTGATGCCGAGTACTTTCAATAAGATACCGCCGCTCAGTGCAAAGACGACAATCACGATGAAAACGGCCAGTGCGGCAGTACGCGCAATTCTGCGTTTTTCTTTGGTGCTGTGGTCTTGCGTCAGGTCAAGATAAATCGAGAGTGCGCTGAAGGGGTTGATCAGTACAAGAAGTGCAACGAGAAGTTTGCCGATTTCTACACCTAATTCCATATTATTCCTTGCTTTCAGTCAGATCGTCGTTGTCCATATTGCGACGGCGGAGGTTTTTATGTTCGTTGGCGATACCCATCAACAGGGCCAGCACCACCATGATGGAAAGCGTAGCCGTACCGCCGTAGCTGACCAGGGGAAGGGGGACGCCGACAACGGGCAAAATACCGCTGACCATGCCCATGTTTACAAAGGCGTAGCAGAAGAAGGTCATGGTCAATGCGCCTGCCAAAGTACGGCTGTAAAGGGATTGCGCTTGTGCGGCAATCCACAATCCGCGTGCCAAAATGATAAGGTAAACCAGCAGCAAAAGGATATTGCCGATCAGGCCGAACTCTTCGCCGAATACTGCGAAAATAAAGTCAGTCGTTGATTCGGGAATATAGTCCAAATGGGTTTGCGTGCCGTTGAGCCAGCCCTTACCCCATACGCCGCCCGAGCCAATGGCAATCATGGATTGGATGATGTGGTAGCCCGCGCCTAACGGGTCTTTGGTTGGGTTGAGCAAGGTAAGGACGCGGGTTTTCTGGTAGTCATGCATGCCGTAGTTCCACAAGAGCGGCAGGGCGGCCACAAAGGCAATAATAGCGGCAAAAATGGCTTTCCAGGGCAATCCGGCAAAAAAGATGACAAAAATGCCCGAAGCCATAATCAGCGCGGCTGTACCGAGGTCGGGCTGTTTCAAAATCAGGGCAACAGGAACAAGAATCAGCACGAGGGCGACAATATAATGTATCCATTTCAGACGGCCTTCATAGCGTTGGAAATACCACGCGACAGTCATGGGAATACCGATTTTCATGATTTCGGAAGGTTGGATACGGGTAAAACCTAGGCTCAGCCAACGGGTCGAACCGTTGACGGTAACGCCGGCAACTTCGACGCCAATCAGCAGTAATACGCCGACGATATAAACAGGCAGGGCAACTTTGGCGGCCGTTTGCGGCTTGAATACGGCGATAATCCATAACAGGGCAAAGCCCAAAACGGTATGGATGGTTTTGTTTTCCAATTGGCCGAACTCTTGCCCGTCTGCAGAATAGAGCAAAAACAGGCTCATGATGTAGATGGCGAGCATGGCAAAAAACAGCCACGGGTCAATCGGGGCTGCGATGGTGGATTTGAACGTTTTCCACGCTGATGTGTTATTCATGATGAACCTCCGGCTGTGGGGCAGGGCTTGTCGGGGTCAGTCCGTAGGCGGATTGGAAAATGCTGGTGATAGGCTGATGTTTATCAGTTTTTTCAGTTTTGGCCGAATCTGTTTCGAGGCCGTCTGAAAACTGTTGCGGCTTGACGTGAAGCATATAAAAATCAGTCATTTCACGGGCCAATGGCGCGGCATACGCACCCCAGCCGCCGTTTTCCAAAATAACGGCAATGGCGATTTCAGGTTTTTCCAATGGCGCAAACGAGATAAACCATGCGTGGTCGCGGTGTTGTTCGCGTAGGGCTGCGGCATTGTAGCGGCCACCCTGTTTGATTTGTACGACCTGGGCCGTACCGGTTTTTCCGCCCATTGTGTAAGCAAGTCCGCCGCCGATACGGTGTGCCGTACCGCCCGGTTTTAATACCTTCTCCATGGCGCGTTTGACGTATTCGAAGTTGTCGGCTTTAAACGGAATTTGACGTTCGGGATTAGGATTGATGCGGGTAATTTTACGCGCACCGAAATCCAATATTTCTTTGACCAAATGCGGCTGATGGACAACACCGTTGTTGGCCAGAGATGCTGTCGCATGTGCCATTTGCAAAGGCGTGTAGGCATTGTAGCCTTGGCCGATACTGACGGAAACCATCTCGCCGGCGCGCCATTCTTTGGCAGTCGGGTCGGAAGATTTGGCAAAGCGTTTGGCTTTCCATTCGCGGCTGGGCAAAACGCCTGTGTATTCGCTAGGCAGGTCAATACCGGTTTTTTGGCCGAAACCGAATTGCGCCAGATACGGAGAGGCTTTATCGATACCCATTTCGTAACCCAAACGGTAGAAGAAGGTATCTGAGGATACTTGAATGGCTTTGCTCAAGTTGGCCGAGCCGTGACCGCTGCGGACGGAGTCGCGGAAGATATGGCGGCTGCCGGGTATGCTCCATGCGCCGGGAGCGGGGACGATGGTGTTTTGAGTGATTTTGCCGCTTTCCAACAAGGCCATGCCCATAAAGGGTTTGAATGTAGAACCTGGAGGATAAAGGCCTTGGGTAACGCGGTTGATCAAAGGCTTTTTCCAATCGTCATTCAGCATTTTCCAAGTGTCGCTGTCGATGCCATCAATAAAGAGGTTGGGATCGAAGGAAGGTTTGGAAACAAATGCCAAAACAGTACCGTCTTGCGGATTGATAGCCACCAATGCGCCACGGCGGTCGCCCAAGATTCGGTCGGCTTCCTGCTGCATACGGATATCCATCCCTAGGCGTAAGGTTTGCCCCATTTTGGACGGGACATTTTTCAATACACGGACGATGTTGCCATAAGCGTCTTTTTCGACTTCTTGATAGCCTGGAATGCCATGAAGCTGGTGTTCGTAATATTTTTCCAAGCCGGATTTGCCGATATGCGTACTGCCGCGATAGAGGGCGGTCAGGCCTTCTTCTTCCAGCATTTCTTTGTCTTTATCGCTTATACGGCCGATATAGCCTAAGAAATGGGAGGTCAGCTTACCGTAAGGATATTCGCGGAATGTGCGTGAGTTGACCTCTACGCCTTTGAATTCGCGCAGATGCACGGACAAACGCGCAGCCTCTTCATCGGTCAGTCTGAGTTTGAGTGGGATATTTTCAAATTTTCTATAGCTTTCGCGGTATTTTTTGAAGCGTTTTAAATCTGTCGGCGTAATATCGACGTATTTTCTCAATGCTTCAATGACATCTTCCATCTTGCCTTCGATGCGGCTGGGAATAACTTCAAGCGAAAAGACAGGATAGTTTTTGGCCAAAGGAACGCCGTTGATATCGACGATTTCGCCGCGTACGGGCGGCGTTGGAATCAGGGTGATGCGGTTGCTCGATGCCTGACCGGAAAACTCATTGTGTTGGGTTACTTGTAAGTAAAAGAACCGCGTCAGCAAGATGGAAAAGAAGATGACAATCAGGATAAAAGCAACGAGCAGGCGCAATAGGGCGTCGGCTTGTGCTGCCTGAGCGGAAGGTTTTTTGGTATGTTGACCACCGGAAAGACGGCGTGGAAGAATCGGTTTCATCTTTTCAGTGCGCGCGGTAAATACGGGTCACAATCAGCATCAGCTGGCTGAGTATCGGCCAAAGCAATGCGCCGACAAATGGGGCAACAAAGCCTTGCAAAGTGATGACCTGATGATTGAGGAACAGACGGGCAGCAGTTAAAACGGCCTGATTGAGCAACAACGCAGCCAAGACAGCGGCCAATTGCATAATGTGGCCGTACAGCATGATTTGGCGGCGTCGGTTTAAGATGAAATAAGTCATCACGACGTAAGACAGGGCGTGCAAACCCAAAGTCGCGGCGGTTGCGGCATCGACAATCAGACCGATGGCAAAAGCTAGTCCCATGCCTGCGCGTTGCGGTTGATGCAATGTCCAATACAGCAACATCAGTGCCGTCATTTCAGGCAGCCAGAAGAATCCGTCAAAGGAAAACGGCATAAAGTCCAGTATCATCATCACGATGAGACTGGCCGCCATGATGTGCAGCGGTACTGCACGGTAAGAATCGTCAAAATCGTTCATGAAATCAGCGTGGGGAAGAAGGGGCGGAAGAAAGTACCAAGACAAAACGGCTGCTGCGTAAAGCGGCCAAAGGCGTCAGTTGCGTATCGTAATAAGGCGTTCCCGATGCGCGGACAACCTTGCTGACGGTTGCAACGGGAATCCCCGCGGGATAAGTACCGTCCAAACCGGAAGTCAGCAGGACATCGCCGGGTTTCAAGTCTGAGCCGGTTGGGAAATAGCGTAAATCCAAACTGCTGCCATTACCGTATGCCAAATTGCGTTCACCGGTGCGGCTGACGGCGACGGGGACAATGCTTTGTCCGCTTGAGATCAGCTCAATTTCCGCGCTTTGTGTATGGACTTGTGTCAACAGGCCGATCAAACCGCTTTGATCGATGACCGCATCGCCAACTTTCAAGCCGTCTTGACTGCCTTTGCCGATAATCAGTCTTTCGGAAAGCGGATCTTTGCCATTGGAAATGACTTCCGCGCCGATAACATTGTGGATGCCTTTTTGTTGCAAACCGTACAGTTTTTTCAATTCGCGCAATTCATCGGTATTGACTTTATCCCGCTGCAAATCGATTTTCAGACGGCCATTTTCTTCCAAAAGCTGGCGGTTTTGTTCCAAAAGCTCGGATTTGGACTGGGAGAGGTCGGCAAAATATTGATAAAGTTGAACAGGTTGATTGGCCAGCCATTGAGCAGGATAGAGCATGGGCATTACTGCCGCGCGCACAGGCTGCATCAATGAAAAGCGATAATCTGCCACCATCAGGCCGGCCGCCAGGGCGATATAAACGACAAAACGAGGCAACAGCTTAGGGCCTTTTGCCTCGTCAAAGCGCAAAGAAGAGCGTTCCATAGCCATCTACCTTATGGGTTTTCCGTAAACACGGTATCCCATTTGCCGATATAGTCCAAAGCCTTACCGGCACCATAGGCGACGCAGTTCAGAGGCTGGTCGGCGATGCCGACGGGCAGGCCGGTTGCATCGGCCAAGACGGTATCGATACCGTGCAGAAGCGCACCGCCGCCGGTCAGCATAATGCCGCGGTCGGCGATGTCGCCGGCCAGTTCGGGCGGAGCTTGTTCCAAAGCCAGACGGACGGCGCGAATGATTTGATTTACCGTTTCACTCAATGCTTCACGGATTTCATTCGACGTAACCGCCAAGGATTTAGGCGTACCTTCGGCCAGGTCGCGGCCTTTAATGCGCATGGCTGTTTCGGTTTCAAAACCAGAGGCCGAGCCGATTTGTTTCTTCAATTCCTCTGCCGTCGCTTCGCCGATCAAGACGCCGCGATGGCGGCGCAGGTAATGGATGATGCTTTTGTCGAACTCGTCGCCGGCTGCGCGGACAGAAGCAGAATAGGCCATACCGCCCAGTGAAAGGATACCGATTTCAGTCGTACCGCCGCCAATATCGACAATCATCGAACCTGCCGCATCTTCAATCGGCAAACCTGCGCCCAAAGCGGCGGCCATCGGTTCTTCAATCAAATGCACGCTTGCCGCGCCGGCGGCAAATGCAGAATCCAAAATCGCTTTACGTTCCACTTGGGTAGAGCCGCCCGGAACACAGATAACCACACGGGGCGGAACCAAAGACCGTCCTTCGGTGGCTTTTTTAATCAACATACCCAGCATACGCTCGGTAATCACAAAATCGGCAATCACGCCGTCTTTCATCGGACGGACGATTTCAATATTGCGCGGCGCACGGCCCTGCATTTTTTTAGCTTCCGTACCCACGGCCATGATTTTACTTTTATTGCCTGCGCCGGATTGAATCGCAACCATGGACGGCTCATCCAAAACAATCCCTTTGCCGCGTACAAAAATCAGCGTGTTGGCCGTGCCCAAGTCGATGGCAATATCATTAGAGAGGAAACGAGATAAAAGACGAAACATAGGATACCTGAAATTCCGGCCCAGCCCGGATGTGTTTAGCGTTATTTAAAATAAGAAAAACAGGTACACGGTTTAAGACGGATAAATGCACCCTGAAAAGGCCGTCTGAATCAAAACACCATGCCAACCTGTTTGGTTTTCGGTTATAATTCTTCGCTTCATAGAAGACGAAATGCAATGATACCCCAACCCAAGGTGCATTGCTATCAGACAAGGATTTTTTATGGCTTTAAGCTTAAATGATGTGGAAAAAATCGCAAAACTCTCGCGCCTCACTTTAACGGACGAAGAAAAAAACAAAACGCTTGCCGAGTTGAACGACATTTTCGCCATGGTTGAAAACATGCAAAGCGTCAATACCGACGGCATCGAACCCATGGCGCATCCGCACGAAGCCGCTTTGCGCCTGCGCGAAGATAAAGTAACTGAAACCGATCATGCTGCGGAATATCAAGCTGTTGCCCCCGAAGTGCGCAACCGCCTGTATATCGTTCCTCAAGTAATTGAAGAATAAGGTTTCAGACGGCCTTTGCTTATCGGCAAGCCCCTATTGCAAGGCCGTCTGAAAGGATACTTTGTTCAGACGGCCCGATTTATTGATTTAAACGGATGTTTTCAATATCTGTTTTGAAAGCGAAAACTGTTTTATAGAAAGTACGGCACAATGACCGCTTACACGCTCAAACAAGCCAGCAGCCTGCTGCAATCCAAACAAATTTCCGCAGTCGAATTGGCGACCGAATATTTGGCCGCTATTGCTGCGAAAAACCCCGCCATCAACGGCTACGTTACCATCGATCAAGATAAGACCCTTGCTGAAGCCAAAGCAGCCGATGCGCGTATCGCGGCCGGTAATGCGACCGCTTTGACCGGTGTGCCGGTTGCTTACAAAGATATTTTCTGCCAAACAGGTTGGCGCAGTGCATGCAGTTCCAAAATGTTGGATAACTTTGTGTCTCCTTATACTGCCACTGTGGTGCAAAACCTGTTGGATGCCGGCATGGTTACTCTCGGCCGTACCAATATGGACGAATTTGCCATGGGCTCAACCAATGAGACTTCGTTCTACGGTGCAACCAAAAACCCATGGAATCTTGAACATGTTCCCGGCGGTTCGTCGGGCGGTTCGGCTGCCGTGATTGCGGCGCGTTTGGCACCGGCTGCATTGGGTTCGGATACCGGCGGTTCCATCCGTCAGCCTGCATCGCATTGCGGTATTACCGGTATTAAGCCGACATACGGTACGGTTTCACGCTTCGGTATGGTTGCCTATGCTTCCAGCTTCGACCAAGCCGGCCCTATGGCGCAAACGGCCGAAGACTGTGCGATTTTGTTGAACGCCATGGCCAGCTTTGACGAGCGTGATTCCACCAGTTTGGAACGCGACAAAGAAGATTACACCCGTGATTTGGACAAGCCGCTCAAAGGGTTGAAAATCGGTTTGCCTAAAGAATATTTCGGCGAAGGCGCGGATGCCGATGTTCAGACGGCCTTGCAAAACGTGATTGATTTGCTTAAAGCCCAAGGCGCTGAGACTGTTGAAGTTTCGTTGCCGCAAACTTCATTGTCGATTCCCGCTTATTATGTTCTCGCTTCCGCTGAAGCAAGTACCAACTTGTCCCGTTTTGACGGCGTACGTTATGGCCATCGTGCAGCACAATTCGGCGATTTGGAAGAAATGTACAGCAACACCCGTGCCAAAGGTTTCGGCAGCGAGGTCAAACGCCGTATCATGATCGGTACTTATGTATTGAGCCATGGTTACTACGATGCTTATTATCTGAAAGCGCAAAAATTGCGCCGTCTGGTTGCCAATGATTTTCAGACGGCCTTTGGTCAATGTGATTTCATTTTGGCACCGACCGCACCGACTGCCGCGCCGAAACTTGGCAGCGACATCCACGACCCTGTGCAAATGTACTTGTCCGATATTTACACCATCGCCGTGAACCTTGCCGGTTTGCCTGCGCTGACCCTGCCTGCCGGTTTCAGCGCAAACGGTCTGCCGATTGGTGTGCAATTTATCGGTAACTATTTCTCTGAAGCCAAAATTCTGGGCGCCGCACATCAAGTTCAACTGAACAGCGATTGGCATACTAAAGCACCGGAATAATGTTTTAGGGCCTTGATGATTCAAGGCCGTCTGAAAATAAACCATATAAAAGCGCCTGAATGTATTGAGGTGCTGCATATTGTAGATATTTAAAAACATGACAGCCACCGACTTCATCCAAATCATTGGGACAGCCGCATTTGCTATTTCCGGCTATTTGGTCGGCTACAACAAGCGATTGGATGTACTCGGTGTCGTCATTACCGCGTTACTGACGGCTGTCGGCGGCGGCATGATACGCGACGGCTTGGTCGGCCGGATTCCGCAGGTGTTTTTGCAAACCGATGCGCTGATTGTTGTGTTTGCCACACTGGCCATTGCATGGTTGGTAAGGGTGCAACGCTATCGCAGCACCTACTTGGCCGCTGCCTTTATTATTGCCGATGCCGTCGGTCTGGCTGCGTTCAGTATTACCGGCGCACAAATCGGTATGGCTTTGCAGCTTAATCTGTTCGGCGTTATTTCTTTGGCTTTTGTGACTGCCGTTGGCGGCGGTATTGCACGCGATATTTTGGTCAATGACGTGCCGATGATTTTGCGTACCGACCTTTACGGCAGCGTGGCCATTTTGATTGGCGGGCTGATTTATCTGTTCGGGCGTTTGGGCTGGATTAATATTTTTACGTTAAACCTGCTCTTTGCCGGCGGATTGTTGTTTCGCCTGACTGCATACCGTTTCCATTGGCAACTGCCCGGTTTCCAACGCCGCAGGAAATAAACTTATCTTGCAGACGTCCTGTTATGTTTTTTATTCAGGCCGCCTGAAAAACGAATCATTCATTTAACCGATTAACTTTTTTTCGACAGAAAGACCCTTATGACTTGGGAAACCGTAATCGGACTGGAAATCCACGTCCAACTCAACACCCAATCCAAAATCTTCAGCGGCGCATCCACTGCATTCGGTGCCGAACCTAATGCCCATGCCAGCGTGGTTGAGTGTGCGTTGCCGGGCGTATTGCCGGTAATGAACCGCGAAGTCGTCGAAAAAGCCATCAAACTCGGTTTGGCTTTGGATGCGAAAATCAATCAGAAAAACGTGTTCGACCGTAAAAACTATTTTTATCCTGATTTGCCAAAAGGCTATCAAATCAGCCAGTTGGATTTGCCGATTGTTGAGCATGGCAAATTGGAAATCGTAGTGGGCGACGAGGTTAAAACCATCAATGTTACCCGTGCGCACATGGAAGAAGATGCGGGTAAATCCGTACATGAAGGTTTGAACGGTGCAACCGGTATCGACTTGAACCGTGCCGGTACGCCTTTGTTAGAAGTTGTCTCCGAGCCTGAAATGCGCTCTGCTGCCGAAGCCGTGGCATATGCTAAAGCGTTGCACGGTTTGGTAACTTGGCTGGATATTTGCGACGGCAATATGGCGGAAGGCTCGTTCCGCGTCGATGCCAACGTTTCTGTACGTCCAAAAGGCCAGGCCGAATTCGGTACGCGCCGTGAAATCAAAAACCTCAATTCTTTCCGCTTCTTGGAACAAGCCATCAATTATGAAGTGGAAGCACAAATCGAAATTTTGGAAGACGGCGGTAAAGTACAGCAGGCAACCATGCTGTTTGACCCTGAAAAAGGCGAAACCCGTGTGATGCGTTTGAAAGAAGATGCGCACGATTACCGCTATTTCCCGGATCCGGATTTGCTGCCGGTCATTATTTCAGACGGCCAATTGCAAAAGGCCAAAGAGCAAATGCCTGAGTTGCCGCATGAAATGGCGGCGCGTTTTGTTGCCGATTACGGCGTGTCCGACTATGATGCGCGCCTGTTGACTGCGAGCCGTGCTCAAGCTGCCTATTTTGAAGAAGCTGCCAAAGCCTGCGGCCAAGGTAAATTAACGGCGAACTGGATGAACAGCGAGCTTGCCGCCACCTTGAACAAAGAAGGTTTGGAATTGGCTGAAAGCCCGATTACGGCTTCACGTCTTGCCGAGTTGGTTGCCAAAGTTGCGGATGGAACATTGAGCAGCAAACTGGCGAAAAAAGCTTTTGAAGCGATGTGGGCTGAGCCTGAAGCAGGTATTGCCGAAATCATCGAAAAACATGGTTTGCAACAGATTACTGACACTGGCGCAATTGAAGCGATGGTGGATGAAGTGTTGGCAAACAATGCGAAAGCCATTGAGCAATTCCGTTCCGGTAATGAAAAAGCCTTAAATGCGATTGTCGGACAGGTGATGAAAGCAAGTAAAGGCAAGGCCAATCCGGCTCAGGTTCAAGAGTTGATTAAAGCCAAATTGGCTTGATAGATAGGACAGGCCGTCTGAAAACAGGTTTTATTTTCAGACGGCCTTTGTTTTTGATAATAAATTTATTCTAAATACCATGACACATACCATTACCTTACCAGATCAAACTACATTTACGGCGAATGAGGACGAAACTGTTCTTGCTGCCGCAACCCGTCAGAATTTAAATTTGCCTCATTCTTGCAAAAGCGGTGCCTGCGGGCAGTGTAAGGCCGAGTTGATTAGTGGCGAATTTGAAATGGGCAAGCATATTGATAAAGCCATCAGTGAAGAAGAAAAAGCGCAGGGCAAAGTGTTATTGTGCTGTACCACTGCGAAGAGCGACCTCAAAATCAATGTGCCGGGTTTTAATCAAAATGCTTTGCCGGTACGCACATTGCCGGCACGTATTGAAAACATTGAAATCAAACACGATGTTGCTTTGCTCAAACTGGCTTTGCCTAAAGCGCCGCCATTTGCATTTTATGCCGGGCAATATATTGATTTGCTGCTTCCCGGTAATATCAGCCGCAGCTATTCAATCGCCAATTCTCCTGATCAAGAAGGCATTTTGGAACTGCATATCCGCAAACGTGAAAACGGCGTATGCTCAGAAATGATTTTTGGTGCAGAGCCTAAAATCAAAGAAAAAGGCATTGTCCGTGTCAAAGGGCCATTGGGTGCATTCACTTTGCAACAAGACAGCAATAAACCGATGATTTTGTTGGCAACGGGTACAGGTTATGCCCCTATTCGCAGTATTTTGCTTGATTTGATTCGTCAGAATAGCGAGCGTCAGGTTCATTTTTACTGGGGGGCACGTCAACAGGCGGATCTGTACGCATTAGAAGAAGTCGAAGCATTAATAGGCCGTCTGAAAAATGCGAAATTTTCGCCGGTTCTTTCTAAGCCTGATTCTGAGTGGAAAGGGGAGAATGGCTATGTGCAAGATGTTGCTGCGCAAAATTATCCTGATTTGGGCCAATATGAAGTTTATGCTTGCGGATCACCAGAGATGACCGAAAGTGCACATGGTTTACTGACTCAAAAATGTGCTTTACCGGAAGATGCCTTTTTCTATGATGCTTTTTCACCGGCATAGGAATATATTTTACGGAATTCATATGTTTGAATATGGATTTAAGAGTAGAGTCTGACAGCAATCTGTTTGAGAAAGAGCGTGTTTTTAAACACTCTTTTTTTATACAGTAATTTTCAAAAAATATTTTTATTTTAAAGAGAAGGCTATTCTGTTTGTCATCAAACATTAACTTGATTATCTATCATCAAGAAAAAGGCCGTCTGAATCTTTCAGACGGCCTTTGTTTTAAAGCTAATATTAGCTACCAATCAGTTTCAAACGTTGACCGGGAGATACGGTACGGGTATTGCGGTTCCAACGGCGGATATCGTTAATATCAACATTGAAACGGCTGGCGA
The DNA here is from genome assembly GCF_013267835.1 of Neisseria mucosa. Taxonomy (NCBI): domain Bacteria; kingdom Pseudomonadati; phylum Pseudomonadota; class Betaproteobacteria; order Neisseriales; family Neisseriaceae; genus Neisseria; species Neisseria mucosa. The sequence goes on along the minus strand of NZ_CP053939.1, from coordinate 1,059,462 downwards.
TGGTGTTCAGGGTATCGCCTTTGCGTACAGTGTAGGAAACGTTTTGGACCGGGTTGCTGCGGACTTTTGCCGGAGCAGCTGTAACACGGAGGATTTGGCCTTTTTTGATATTGTTGCCTTTGATATTGTTGGCAATAATCAAATCGGCTACGCTCAGGTTATAGCGTTTGGAGATGTTAAACAACGTATCACCATCTGCCACACGGTGGGTACCCGCTGCAAGTGCTGCTGTTTGTGTGTTTTGTTGACCGTTTACACGGGCAAGACGTGCATTGATACGGCGTTGTTGTTTAGCCATATTGGCTGCGATGCGTGCCGTGCGTGCGCTTTCGGCAGTAACAACAGTTTGAACTTGTTTATTTTCAGGAGTCGCTTCAGCAACAGTCGCTGCAGATTCCTCTACAGGTCGGCTTTGTACCAAAGCCATCAGGTCGTCATGCTCTTCTTGCGCCGGCTCAGCGGCAACAGATTCAACTGCTGGAGTAGTGGCTGCATCGTTTGCGGCAACAGTTGGTACGGTCAAGTCTGCAGGGATGGCTGATTTGGGCGCTTCTGCAACATTTTTAGCAACGGTCTCGGTAGTCGCATGGGTCATGGCTGTAACTGGGGCAGCCACTTCCGCATTTGCAACTTGAGGTTGGGCTTTGGTTTCTGTTACCACTACGGAAGTAACGTTTTCAGCTTTGCTGCGTGCAATAAAGTCAACCGGTTTGCTGGATTGTGGAACAACAGGTGCAACAATATCGGTAACCTTGGTTTGGGCAACTTTAACCGGTTCTACTGCGTTAGAAGCAATAATCGGAGACATGGCCGGCATATTGGATTGGTAAGTATCCGGCGTATTGTCTTTATCGATGAAGTTAATGATGTCCTGGCTTTGGCTTGCTGAATTTTTAGCCACCAAAATGCTACGGCCTTCAGAAACGGCGCTACCGCTCAGGCCATTGAGGCGTTTGAGTTCGGCTACGCTCATACCGGTATCGTTGGCAATGGCATTCAGTTTTTTGTTGCCCAAAGAAGTATAAATATCCCAAGACATCAGAGTATCCGGGTTAGCATTGCGGTAGTTCTTTTCAAATGTGGAAACCGCAGCAACCGGCAACAACAGACGACGGTTGTTTTTAGGGATGAATACAGGCGCATTGAAACCCGGGTTGAGTGCCAACAATTCGCTTTCGCTGATGTTTGCAAAGCGGGCGATTGTGCTGTTATCAATAGGTTTGTCGATGCTGATAGATTTGAAATACGGCTGGTTGCTGATTTCGCTGATATTCATGCCGAAGGTCTGCGGATTGGCAACGATATTGCGGACGGCCAAAAGTTTGGGAACGTAATTGCGTGTTTCGTTCGGCATACGCAGGTTTTCGTATGTCGGCTCCAAACCTTGCGCGCGGGCGCGGTTGACAGCGCGACCGACATTACCTTCGCCCCAGTTGTAAGCGGCAAGCGCCAAAGACCAGTCACCGAACATACCGTGCAGGTATTGCAGGTAGTTCAATGCGGCATCGGTAGCGGCGTAAATATCGTGGCGGCCGTCATACAAAGGTGTTTTTTCCAAGCCGAAGTGGCGGCCGGTAGCCGGCATAAATTGCCACAGGCCGGATGCGCCGACGTGTGATTTGGCTTTGGTTACGAATGCGCTTTCAATGAAAGGCAGCAAAGCGATTTCGGCGGGCATATTGCGTTTTTTAACTTCATTGGCAATATGGTACATATAAGGTTTGCTGCGGGAGATGGTGCGGTCGAAATATGCGCTGTTTGCAGCAAATTTGTTTTCATGGCGGCGAACCAGTTCTGTGTTGACTTCGTTGATACGGAAGTCTTTACGCAACGATGCCCATAAGCTGCCGGAGCCAAAGGTTTGTGCTTTGGCTTGGTCGAGCAGGGCGGAGTTGAGGCGCATCATGGCCATGCCGACTTGGTTGGGTGTAGCGTTTTGTGCGTAGGCTGTGGCGGAAACCGCCGACAGGCTTGAAACGGTCAGAGCGATGGTTTTTAGTTTTGCCATAGTAAATAAAGTTATCAAATATATAATAAAATTTCGTCTTTTTGATAGTATCGTTTCAGCATTTAAACGTCAAGTCGGGCAGGGAATTTGCTTGTGTGATGTGGCCGTGGTGTTAAAATTCTGTCACACAAGTCGGGATGCATAGGGGAGCCTTGAATGGAAGTTTTTTTTATGCAAACGCCAATGGGGCAATATCTTGCTCAAAAAGAGGCGGATTTTTTCAGACGGCATTTGCAGTATTTGAATAGGCAGGTGGCGGTTCAATTGGGCGGTGTATGGACTAGGCCGTCTGAAAACATGATTGTAGTGCCCCGCGATGTGCGGATGGATGCTGAAATGTTGGCATTTGAAACGCATTCTGTGGATGTGTTATTGATGCCTCATCTTTTGGAAGTTTCATCTGCGGATTTGGTGTTGCAAGAGGCATTTAGGATATTAAAACCTGAGGGCAGGTTGATTTTGACGGGGTTCAACCCTAAATCTTTGTGGGGATTGAGCTCTTGGTTTGATGGGGAAAAGCTGCCTTTGAAATCTCACTGCTTGGCTCTGGCTAAGTTGAAACGAAAAATTGCGGATGTTGGTTTTGAAATGGAATATGGGCAGTTTATGGATTATCTGCCTGCTGTGAATTCGCTTTCTGCTTTGAAGTTTTGGCGGTTTATGGAAAAGGCGGGAGATAGGTGGTGGCCGCAGTGTGCGGCGGTTTATGGGATGGTGTTAACGAAACATTTGATTGGTGTCCATCCTTTGCCTGAATTGGAACCTGCATTCGATGGCAATACGGTTGCTTTAAGTACGGCACGTTTGGCCGAATAGTTTTCAGACGGCCTGTATATTAATGATGAATTTGGAGAATAACGATGCCTGAATTACCTGAAGTGGAAACGACTTTACGCGGGATAGAGCCGCATATTGATGGCAAAAAGATAGCAAAAGTCACTATCCGCCAGTTTAAATTGAGATGGCCTGTTCATCCAGATTTGGCGCAAATTTTGGCCGGCCGCAAAGTTTTGGCATGCAACCGGCGTGCGAAGTATTTGATTATTACTTTTGAAACGGGTATTTTACTTATTCATTTGGGCATGTCCGGCAGTTTGCGGATTTTTACTGCCGATGATGAACGTATTGCTACGCCGGATAAACACGATCATTTGGATTTCGTATTTGATGATGGTACCGTATTGCGTTATCACGACCCGCGTAAATTTGGTGCGGTATTGTGGTATGAGGGTATTGCCGAACATCATCCGCTGTTGGAAAAACTGGGGCCGGAGCCGCTCTCGGAGGCGTTTGATGCAAATTACCTGTATCAGAAATTGAAAACGCAGAAGCGTGCAGTCAAATTGGCGCTGATGGATAATGCGGTGGTGGTTGGCGTTGGCAATATTTATGCGAATGAAAGTCTGTTTAAGGCAGGTATTTCGCCATTGCGTCCGGCGAATAAGCTGACCAAGAAAGAATGTGCATTATTGGTGGAAACCATTAAAGCGATTCTGCTGAGGGCGATTGAAACGGGCGGCAGTACGCTGCGGGACTTTGTCAATAGCGATGGCAAAAGCGGCTATTTCCAGCAGGAATATACGGTCTATGGTCGCCACAATGAGCCTTGTGTCCAATGTGGCGGGTTGATTTTTAAAGAAACTTTGGGGCAGCGTGGAACATTTTATTGTCCAAATTGCCAGAAATAGTTTCAGACGGCCTTAATGCTAGAGGCCGTCTGAAAATAATAAATACCATACAGAAGAAATTTTATGTCTAAACAAAAAGCTCCTTTTTTTAAACGACTGGGCAGGCTTTGCCGTTTGGCGGCTTGGTTATTCAGAACCGGCCGGGATTTGCGTGCCATTGATGGCAACAATGCAGAGGAACGCAATCACGCTGTGGTTGTTTTGGGAAAAGGCGCATTGGATGCTTTGGATATCGAATTGGAAATCGGCGTACCGCCTCAAGGAAATGTGAGCGGTACTTTGGTGGTGGCCAATCATGTATCTTGGTTGGATATTTTTGCCATGAGCGCCGTTTATCCGAGCAGTTTTATTGCCAAACAGGAAATCAGCGGTTGGCCGGTTTTGGGAAAAATGGGTAAAAATGCCGGCACGGTGTTTATCAACCGCAATTCCCGCCGAGATATTGAGCCGATTAATCAGGCGATTTGCGCGGCATTGAAAGCAGGACAGAATGTCAGCTTTTTCCCTGAGGCGCGCACTTCTTCCGGCTTGGGTATTTTGCCGTTTAAAGCAGCCCTGTTTCAATCGGCAATTGATGCGAAAGCGCCGATTCAGGCAGTAACTTTGCGCTATTATGATGATGACGGACAACGGACGGACTTGCCGTCTTATGCAGAGGTAAACCTGTTTCAGTCTTTGTGGCGTATTGTTTCTATGAAGAAAATCCGTATCCGTTTGGATTTCTCGCCTCAGTACAAACCGACAGATATGCCGGATAAAGACCGCTATGCTTTGAAAGATATTGCGGAAAAATCCATCGGCGAGATTGTGGCTTCGGATTCCCCCGTTCAACCTTTACCTAAAAAATAATTTCGGTCAGGTACTTGTTTTCTTTCAGATAGCCTTTATTTAATGATTTAGCTGTTTTCGGTTGGATTAAATTGATAGTTTAATATAATTAATATTATTTGAACTATAAATTATACAAATCGATAGGCCTGCATTACAATACAAGCATTGATTCATTTCTCTAACCCGAATTTTTAAAAGGAGCTTAAAAATGGCTTTGCAAGATCGTACCGGTCAAAAAGTACCTTCCGTAGTATTCCGCACTCGTGTCGGCGACACTTGGAAAGATGTTTCTACTGATGATTTGTTCAAAGGCAAAAAAGTAGTCGTGTTCTCTCTGCCTGGCGCATTTACTCCGACTTGTTCTTCTTCACACCTGCCACGCTACAACGAATTGTTTGGCGCGTTCAAAGAAAACGGTGTTGACGCTATCTACTGCGTATCTGTAAACGACACTTTCGTAATGAACGCTTGGGCTGCTGAAGAAGAAGCTGACAACATTTACATGATCCCTGATGGCAACGGTGAATTCACTGAAGGCATGGGCATGTTGGTTGGCAAAGAAGACTTGGGCTTCGGCAAACGCTCTTGGCGTTACTCCATGCTGGTTAACGACGGCGTGGTTGAAAAAATGTTTATCGAACCTGAAGAACCAGGCGATCCTTTCAAAGTGTCTGACGCTGACACTATGTTGAAATACATTGCTCCTGACTGGAAAGCTCAAGAGTCTGTTGCCATCTTCACCAAACCTGGTTGCCAATTCTGTGCTAAAGCTAAAAAAGCTTTGCAAGACAAAGGCTTGTCTTACGAAGAAATCGTATTGGGCAAAGATGCAACTGTTACTTCCGTTCGCGCTATTACCGGCAAGATGACTGCTCCTCAAGTATTCATCGGCGGCAAATACATCGGCGGCAGCGAAGACTTGGAAGCTTACTTGGCTAAAAACTAATTACCTGTATGCTTGAGACGGTTTGAATAGGCCGTCTGAAAAATAAAATATAGAGTTATTCAGACGGCGTTTACAATTCGGCGTTCTGAATAACTCTATATTCGCAAGTAGAATTTGAGATTATTGTTTTAAATCGATATTTAAGAATTTACTATTAATATTCATTCTTTGATAGTTTATAAAAATTCTGCCGTCTGAAAACAGATAACCTGATGGTAATATCGGTTTGGATATAGACAGTAAGGATAAAATATGAAAAAGATTCAAGCAGATGTGGTGGTACTGGGCGGCGGTACAGCCGGTATGGGCGCATTTCGCAATGCTCGCCTTCATACAGACAATGTTTACCTGATTGAAAATAACGTGTTCGGCACGACCTGTGCGCGTGTCGGTTGCATGCCTTCCAAACTCTTGATTGCCGCCGCAGAAGCGCGCCATCATGCTTTGCATACCGATCCGTTTGGCGTGCATTTGGACAAAGACAGCATCGTCGTCAACGGCGAAGAAGTCATGCAACGCGTCAAATCCGAACGTGACCGTTTTGTCGGTTTTGTAGTTAGCGATGTAGAAGAGTGGCCTGCCGATAAGCGTATTATGGGTACGGCAAAATTTGTTGACGAACATACTGTCCAAATCGACGACCATACCCAAATCACGGCAAAAAGTTTTGTGATTGCCACCGGTTCGCGTCCTGTGATTTTCCCTCAGTGGGAAGCTTTGGGCGATCGCTTGGTTGTAAACGATGATGTTTTCTCTTGGGATACTTTGCCTAAAAGCGTGGCCGTGTTCGGCCCCGGTGTTATCGGCTTAGAGCTGGGTCAGGCTTTGCACCGTTTGGGCGTGAAAGTTGAGATTTTCGGCGTAGGCGGAGCCATCGGCGGCATTTCCGACCCTGTTGTCGCTGAAGAAGCCAAAGCTGTGTTTGGCAAAGAGTTGGCTTTGCATTTGGACGCTAAAACCGAAGTCAAACTGGATGCGGAAGGCAATGTTGAAGTTCATTGGGAACAAGACGGCGAAAAAGGTGTGTTCGTTGCCGAATATATGCTGGCAGCCGTAGGCCGTCGTCCGAATGTGGATAATATCGGTTTGGAAAACCTGACTATCGAGAAAGATGCGCGCGGCGTACCTGTTGCCGATCCGCTGACCATGCAAACCAGCATTCCGCATATTTTTATCGCAGGTGATGCGTCCAATCAATTGCCTCTGCTGCATGAAGCCGCCGACCAAGGCAAAATTGCCGGCAATAATGCGGGCCGCTATCCGAATATCGGCGGTGGTTTACGCCGCAGTGTAATCGGCGTGGTGTTCACCAATCCGCAAATTGCCTCTGTCGGCTTGAAATACGCGCAAGTTGCGGCGAAATATCAACCTGACGAGTTTGTAATCGGCGAAGTTTCCTTCCGAAACCAAGGCCGCAGTCGCGTTATGTTGGTAAACAAAGGCCATATGCGTTTGTATGCCGAAAAAGCAACCGGCCGTTTCATTGGTGCGGAAGTTGTCGGCCCTGCTGCCGAACATTTGGCACACTTGATGGCTTGGGCGCATCAAATGAAAATGACGATTCCGCAAATGTTGGATATGCCGTTCTACCATCCAGTTATCGAGGAAGGTTTGCGTACTGCATTGCGTGATGCCGATGCAAAACTGAAACAGGCTTGATTATTTGATGAAATAAAGGCCGTCTGAAACCCGCAATGAGGTTTCAGACGGCCTTTTTTTATGCTTTGAAGCTTTTACTTTTAAATCAATTCCAAATCCGGGCCGGCATTTTGTGCACGGCGACTTCGTAATTGAATGTCTAGGCGCAAATCGTGTGCGGAGTCGGCATTTTTAATAGCGTCTTGATAGCTGATATCGCCGTTTTCATACAAATCATACAAGGCCTGGTCAAAAGTAATCATGCCCATGCCGGTTGATTTTTTCATCATTTCTTTGATGTTGTGGACTTCGCCTTTTCGAATCAAGTCGGCAATAATGGGCGAATTGAGCAAAACCTCGACAGCCGCTACGCGTCCCCGTCCGCCTTCGCGGGGAATCAGGCGTTGTGAAATAAAGGCTTGCAGGTTGAGCGATAAATCGGTTAGCAATTGGTTACGGCGCTCTTCGGGGAAGAAGTTGATGATGCGGTCGAGCGCTTGGTTGGTGCTGTTGGCATGCAGTGTCGCCATACACAAATGGCCGGTTTCCGCGAAGGAAATGGCGTAGTCCATGGTCTCGCGGTCGCGGATTTCGCCAATCAGAATGACATCCGGTGCTTGGCGCAGGGTATTTTTCAGCGCAATCGGCCAATTTTCGGTATCCACGCCGATTTCGCGTTGGGTGATAATGCAGTTTTTATGTTGGTGGATAAATTCAATCGGATCTTCGATGGTGATAATGTGGTCAAAGCTGTTTTCGTTTCGATAGTCGATAAGGGAGGCGAGGGAAGTGGACTTGCCCGAACCTGTACCGCCGACAAAAATAACCAGACCGCGTTTTCTGAGGGCGATGTCTTTCAGAATCGGCGGCAGATTGAGCGTTTCAAATTTAGGGATATTGCTGGTAATGGAGCGGAATACCAAAGCAGTTGCGCCGCGTTGAACCATGGCATTGACACGGAAGCGGCTGGTATCGGGCAGGCTGATGGCAAAGTTGCATTCGTTGGTAGAGGAAAATTCTTCGATTTGTTTGGAAGACATAATCGAAAAAGCGATTTCCATACATTTTTCAGCGCTTAACGGCTCATCGGTCAGCCGCATGATTTTGCCGTCCACTTTCATGGCCGGCGGGAAATTGGTGGTAATGAAAAGGTCGGAGCCTTTGTATTTGTTCATGTGGCGTAGCCAAGTGAACAATTCTTCTTTTGCGCCCGGAGTATTTTCGTCAAACATAAGAATTTAGATAGTTAATGTTAAGTTATTTTATTGAAAATAATTATAACAGAAGCAATCATTATTTGCTGTTTTGCCGCTAGAGCGGCTATCTGTTTTAAATTGAGTGTCGTGCTGGGAATATAGCAGATTTTTCGGCATCCCTGTGATTTTAAATTCTGCTGTTATAATGTTGCCCGATTAGTGAACGGAAAGGTAATGAGATGTCAGTACAAACAATTGCCGTGGTCGGCGCAATGGAACAGGAAATCGAGCTTTTGCGTGAAAGCATGAACAATGTCAAGCATGTGTCCTTCGGTAAATTTTCGGCTTATGAAGGCGAATTGGCCGGAAAACGCACGGTTTTGGTTTTGAGCGGTATCGGTAAGGTCAATGCGGCGGTTTCGACGTCTTGGGTCATTCATCAGTTTACCCCGGATTGCGTCATCAATACCGGCAGCGCAGGCGGTTTGGGTAAGGGCCTGAAGGTTGGCGATGTGGTTATTGGCGAAACTGTGGCGCATCATGATGTTGACGTAACGGCTTTTGGTTATGTTCGGGGGCAAGTGCCGCAACTTCCTGCCGTGTTCGCATCGGATGCAAACTTGATTCGCCAAGCAGAAAAGGCGGCGCAAGTGTTTGAAGGTGCGGCCGTAACGCAAGGTTTAATTGTCAGTGGCGACCGTTTTGTACACAGCAGCGAAGGTGTTGCGGAAATCCGCAGTCATTTCCCAGAAGTCAAAGCAGTGGAAATGGAAGCTGCGGCAATTGCGCAGACCTGTCACCAGTTGGAAGTGCCTTTTGTGATTATTCGCGCGGTATCCGATTCGGCAGATGAGAAAGCGGACATCAGCTTTGAAGAGTTTTTGAAAACGGCGGCCGTCAGCTCGGCGAAGATGGTGACCGAGATTGTCAAATCGCTATAAAATCATGCAGAAGCGTTGAATTTCCGTTAGAATACGGAACGATTCAACCTTATTCTAAGGCCGTCTGAAAACCGAATCCCTGTTTTTTCAGACGGCCTTTCAGCCTTTAATTGCATTTATCTTAATAACAATATGAAAAACATACGGAATTTCTCCATCATTGCCCACATCGACCACGGCAAATCGACGCTTGCTGACCGTTTTATCCAATACTGCGGCGGTTTGGATTTGCGCGAAATGAGTACGCAGGTGCTCGACTCCATGGACATCGAAAAAGAGCGCGGCATTACCATTAAAGCGCAAACCGCCGCGCTCAACTATAAAGCACGCGACGGGCAGGTGTATCAGCTCAATCTGATTGATACTCCGGGACACGTCGACTTCTCTTACGAAGTCTCCCGTTCGCTGTCTGCCTGCGAAGGTGCGCTTTTGGTCGTTGACGCGTCTCAAGGCGTAGAAGCGCAAACCGTGGCGAACTGCTATACCGCGATTGATTTGGGCGTGGAAGTCGTGCCCGTTTTGAACAAAATCGACCTGCCCGCCGCCGACCCCGAACGCGTGGAACAGGAAATCGAAGACATCATCGGCATCGATGCCGTCGGCGCGGTGCAATGTTCTGCCAAAAGCGGCATCGGCGTGGAAGACGTTTTGGAAGAAATCGTTGCCAAAATCCCTGCGCCGACCGGTGATGAAAATGCGCCGTTGCAAGCGGTTATTGTCGATTCATGGTTTGACAACTACGTCGGCGTGGTCATGCTGATCCGTGTGAAAAACGGCACCATCAAGCTGAAAGACAAAGTACGCTTTATGAGCACCAAGGCGGAAACTCAGGTCGAGCAGTTGGGCGTATTCACACCGAAATCGGTTCAAAAACAAGAACTCAAAGCCGGCGAAGTGGGCTTTTTGATTACCGGCGTGAAAGAATTGGGACAGGCGAAAGTCGGCGATACGGTTACTTTGGTTGCCAACCCTGCCTCTGAGCCGCTGCCCGGTTTCCAAGAAGTACAAAGCCAAGTATTCGCGGGTCTCTATCCTGTGGAAAGTCACGACTACGAAGCCTTGCGCGATGCTTTGGAAAAATTGCAGCTGAACGATGCTTCATTGAAATTCGAGCCTGAAGTTTCTCAGGCATTGGGTTTCGGCTTCCGCTGCGGTTTCTTGGGCCTGCTGCACTTGGAAATCGTGCAGGAACGCTTGGAGCGCGAGTTTGACATGGATTTGATTACCACCGCGCCGACGGTGGTTTACGAAGTCGTGTTGAAAAGCGGCGAAAAAATCGAAGTTGAAAACCCTTCCAAACTGCCCGACATCGGCAGCATCGAAACCATTCTCGAGCCGATTATTACCGCGACCATTCTTGTGCCGCAGGAGTATGTCGGCAACGTCATGACTTTGTGTAACCAAAAGCGCGGCGTGCAGGTCAATATGCAGTACATGGGCCGTCAAGTCATGCTGACTTATGATTTGCCGATGAACGAAGTCGTGATGGACTTTTTCGACAAACTCAAATCCACTTCGCGCGGCTATGCCTCGTTGGACTACCATTTCAAAGAGTTCCAGCCGTCTGATTTGATTAAGCTCGACATCATGGTCAACGGCGAAAAAGTCGATGCCTTGAGCCTGATTGTGCACCGTCAAAGCGCGGTTCACCGAGGCCGCGAACTGGCATCAAAAATGCGCGAACTGATTCCGCGCCAAATGTTCGATATCGCCGTCCAAGCCGCCATTGGCAGCCAGATTATCGCCCGCGAAAACGTCAAAGCCCTGCGTAAAAACGTTTTGGCGAAATGTTACGGCGGCGATATTACGCGTAAGAAAAAACTTCTCGAAAAACAAAAAGCAGGTAAGCGCCGCATGAAACAAGTGGGCAACGTGGAAATTCCGCAAAGCGCATTCTTGGCGATTCTGCAAGTGAGTGATAAATAATGAGTATAAATCTGACTTTAGGCGCAATCGTTGTGCTGTTGGCCGGCTTGTTCCTTAACTTCAAAAGCAGCAAAGAGCGTCAGGAAAACGGCGAATGGAGCTCCGGCCTGCAATGGAGTTATCTCCTGTGCATGGTCGGCGTATTTGGTATTTTGTCCGAATTTATGAGCTTTACCGCCGTATTGCTGGTGTTTGTCGTGTTTACCGGTATTGTTTGGGCAATCCATAAAGGCCGTCTGAAAAAAAGCGAGACCGGCGAAGACAATGCGCATTTTACCGACTACATGGGCGGCTTTTTCCCCATCATCTTGGTTATCTTTGTGTTGCGCAGCTTTATTGCCGAGCCATTCCAAATTCCGTCCAGTTCCATGCGTCCTGGCTTGGTCAAAGGCGATTTTATCTTGGTGAACAAATTTTCTTACGGTATCCGCCTGCCGATTTTGAATAAGGTCGTTATTCCAGTCGGCAACATTGCCCGAGGCGATGTCGTGGTGTTCAATTACCCGCTCCAGCCTGAGATGAATTACATCAAACGTATCGTCGGTATTCCGGGCGACGTTGTGGAATACCGTGATAAGGTTTTGACTGTTAACGGTGAAATTATTTCCGAAAAACCAAATGGTAATTATCAATACGCAGATGATACCGATCCGTCTATGATTCATACGCTTGAGCGTTTTCAGACGGCCTTGAACGGCAAAAATTTTGACGTGGTCAAGGAGGCCGGTCAGCCTTCCGTATCTATTGCCGTATTGAACAAATACACCTCCGAAGTGATGCCTGAAAGCAATTACTCGCTTGAAAAAAGTGGTTTGGAAAATTGCGAATACGCAGAAGACGGCAATGGCTTTATCTGTAAAGTCCCAGAAGGCCGTTATTTCGCGATGGGTGACAACCGCGACAACAGTGCCGATTCTCGTTACTGGGGATTTGTCGATGACAAGTTGATTGTCGGTAAAGCCTTCTTTGTTTGGATGAATTTGGGCGAACTCAGCCGTATCGGTACCAGTATCCAATAAGCAATAAACAGACTAAAAGGCCGTCTGAAATTTTTCAGACGGCCTTTTTTGTATCTATTTTTTGTCTTTTAACGAACCTAAATAAATTGCCAATAAAGTCAAAGTGGTGCCACCCCATTGGACGATATTAATCGGTTTATCCAACCAGAAATAATCGATCAACATGGCGGCGACTGGTTCGGAGAGCAGTAGTAGGCCGGTCAGTGACAAGGATAAAAGCGGGATGGCGTAAGCAATCAATGCCCAAGCGAAGCATTGCATAACGATGCCGTAGATGGAGACTAGAATCGCATCGTTTAAAGTTTTGGGGTAAAGATGGGTGGCATCGAATAGCAGCGATGGGATGACCAGCGCCATTGCGCCACCGAAGCTTAAAATCATCATCAGCGGAAACAAACCTACTTTTTCCTGCTCATGGGTTTTGCGTACGAAGACCATAGACAGGGCCAGCATGGCGCCGGATACTACGCCGCTGACAAATCCCCATGCGGCGTTGTCGTTATGACCGAACTCTGGGCTGCCGATTAAGGCTACGCCTATGGTGGCTAATATCAAACTTAAAATTTGTAAGGTGCTTAGACGTTCTGAATAAAAGAAGAAGCCGATGGCGGCTAAAAAGAAAATCTGCAGGCTGTTGAGCAAGGTGGAAATGCCGGGGCCTACGGCGTGAATGCTTTCGTGCCAAAGGGCGAGGTCGAATGCGAGGAAAACGCCGGATAAGATTGCGTAGCCAACCGTTTTTCTTTTCGTGGGTATTTTTTGTCTGAAAAAACGCCCGAGCAGGAAGAATATGGGGGCGGCAATCAGCAAACGCCAGAATGCGATGGCGTAAGAGCCGACATCGACAAATTTGACGATCAAACTGCCCAAGCCGAAGACGACGCAGCCGACGACCAATAGGGGCGCTGCATAATTTCCCGAACGTGTCTCCATCGGCTTCTCCATCAATCAAATGAAGACGATTATTCCATAAAAGATGGATGAGGCGCTAATGATAAATAGTGGTGGGCCAAGATAAAGGGTTTATGATGAAAGGCCGTCTGAAAGCTGTTTCAGACGGCCTTTTGATGATTTTTTGGCTTGATTTAGTATGGTTGTAGTATAAAATCGTTTTACGCCGTGTTTCAGACGGCCTGATCAGTTTTGGTTTTGAGAAAAGGATATTGGAAATGGCAAACCCTATTCGTGCGTTTCTGGATTATGTGCCGTCGGTTGATAAGTCTTGTTTTATAGATGAGACTTCGGTTGTGATTGGCGAAGTGTCGCTGGCGGAAGATGTATCCGTTTGGCCTTATGCCGTATTGCGTGGCGATGTGAACAGCATTTCTATCGGCAAGCGCAGCAATGTGCAGGACGGCAGTGTTTTGCACGTGTCGCATAAGAATGCGGCGAAGCCTGACGGTTCGCCTTTGATTATCGGCGATGATGTGACGATTGGGCATAAGGTCATGCTGCATGGCTGCCGAATTGGGAATCGTGTGTTGGTGGGCATGGGGTCGATTATTTTGGACGATACGGTTGTCGAAGATGATGTGATGATAGGCGCGGGCAGTTTGGTGCCGCCGCGCAAGCGATTGGAAAGCGGTTTTTTATACGTCGGCTCGCCTGTGAGACAAGTGCGTCCGCTGACGGATGAGGAAAAGGCATTTTTGACGTATTCGGCTGCACATTATGTCCGCCTGTCTGGTCAGCATAAAATTTCAAAATAAGGAAAACCAATCCAATGAACGCAATTTATCTGGCTTCGGGCAGCCCGCGCCGTCGTGAGATTTTGGAGAATTTGGGTTTCACGGTACACCGCCTTCCTGCGGATATTGATGAAACCCCTAAAGAAGGCGAAGCCGCGGTAGAGTATGTGCGCCGTATGGCCTGCGAGAAAAATCAGGCGGCGGTGGCGCAATGGTTTGCAGCTCATGACGAAGAGCCTGAGTTTGCTGTATTGACGGCGGATACGACGGTGGCGGATGGTGCGGCTATTTTGGGTAAGCCGGAATCCGAGGCGGATGCGGTCGATATGCTGGAACGCTTGTCCGGACGGACGCATCAGGTGCTGACGGCTGTATGCGTTTACTGGCAAGGCGTGTGTCATGATGTGGTGCAGACGAGCGAAGTGCGATTTAAAACGTTGACGGCTGAGGAAGTCGCAGCCTATGTTGCCAGCGGCGAGCCGATGGACAAAGCCGGTGCGTATGGGATTCAGGGCTTGGGCGGCGTATTTGTCGAGCATTTGCAGGGCAGTTTCACCGGCGTGATGGGGTTGCCGGTTTATGAGACCGCGCAACTACTGAAATCTTTGGGTTTGGAAGCGCCGCCGTTTGCTTAAAATTAGGCAAATGCCGTCTGAAAGCGTGCCGACAAAAACGCTTGTTTCAGTTACAATACTGCCTTAAACAGCTTGCTTGAAGAAAGATATGAAAGAACATAAGGCCCGGAAACGCTTCGGGCAGAATTTTTTGCAGGATACGCGGATTATTAGCGATATTGTCAACGCGGTCAGACCGCAGCCCGATGATATCGTGATTGAAATCGGCCCGGGCTTGGCAGCCATTACCGAGCCTTTGGCGAAAAAACTCAACTGCCTGCATGTCTGCGAAATCGACCGCGACATCGTACGCCGTCTGAAAACCTTGCCGTTTGCAGATAAATTGGTGATACACGAAGGCGATGTATTGCAGTTTGATTTCAACAGCATTGAAGGCAAGAAAAAAATTGTCGGCAACCTGCCGTACAATATTTCCACGCCGCTTTTGTTCCGATTAAGCGAAGTGGCGGACGATGTGATCGATATGCACTTTATGCTGCAAAAAGAAGTGGTCGAACGCATGGTGGCGCAGCCGAAAACCAACGACTATGGTCGTCTGGGCGTGATGCTGCAATATTTCTTCGATATGGAAATGTTGATTGAAGTACCGCCCGAGTCCTTTGATCCTGCGCCGAAAGTAGATTCGGCCGTTGTGCGCATGATTCCGGTGAAACACCGCATCGGTAAAGCGGAAGATTTTGAACACTTCGCCAAACTGGTGAAACTGGCTTTCCATCAGCGCCGCAAAACCATACGCAATAATTTGAAGGAACTTGCCGACGATGATGATTTGCAGGCAGTCGGTATCAATCCGCAGGACAGGGCAGAACACATTGCCGCTGAGAAATATGTGGAATTGAGCAATTATCTGGTTCAAAAGGCCGTCTGAAACAGTGATGGCAATTTTTAAGCAACCTCCTATTCAATGGGGGGGTTCTGGGTGATTCATATTTGTGGTGCGAGTTGGCGCAGTATTTTTCAGGTAAGAATATGCCGCCTGAGCGGCACCGTTTTGAAGCGGCAATTATCGGCGCAGTTTGGGTATTGACCGGGCATCGTCTCGATAGAGAAGAGCAATTTAAAGTCAATCGGTACAATCAAGGCGAAATCTCAGGCGGCATAGTCAGTTGCCGCTTTTGGCTGGAAACGGCCATTCCTTTACTTTGGCAGCGACAAGCGCAACTCAGGCCCCGAAAATTTTGGCAGTTTGGAAAGAAATAATGATTAAATTCAAAAATGTACACAAACATTTTAAAGATTTGCACGTTATCAACGGCGTGAATCTGGAAGTCAAACAAGGCGAAGTGGTCGTTGTATGCGGCCCTTCAGGCAGTGGCAAATCGACGCTGATTCGTACGGTAAACCAACTTGAGCGCATTGAAAGCGGCGAGATTTGGGTGGACGGCATCAATGTTGCTGATCCGAAAACCGATTTGAACAAAGTGCGTGAAGAAGTAGGTTTTGTGTTCCAAGGGTTCAATCTGTATCCGCATTTGACTGTCTTGGAGAACATTATTCTTTCTCCGATGAAAGTAAAAAACCAAAGCCGTGAAGAGGCGGAAAAGAAAGCAATGGAGCTTTTGGAACGCGTCGGCTTGGCGCATAAAAAAGACGCGCTGCCCGGCCAGCTTTCCGGCGGTCAGCAGCAGCGTGTGGCGATTGCACGCGGTTTGGCGATGGAGCCGCGCGTGATGTTGTTTGACGAGCCGACTTCCGCGCTTGACCCTGAAATGGTCGGCGAAGTATTAAAAGTGATGAAAGACTTGGCGGAAAGCGGCATGACGATGATGTGTGTAACCCATGAAATGGGTTTTGCACGCGAAGTCGCCGATCGTGTGATTTTTGTCGATAAAGGCCAGATTCTGGAAGACGAAACGCCGGAAGAGTTTTTTACCAATCCGAAACACGAGCGTGCCAAACAGTTCCTGCAACAGGTGATGACACATTAAACTTAGGCCGTCTGAAATTTCAGACGGCATGATCGGTTTGAATGATTTTGAAAGTTGAAAATAATGTATTTTGTTGACCGTACTGCTGTTGTGCTGAAGCCGACCGCCCGTTTTTTGGAATGGCTGAAATCCGCCGATGAAAATATGCCTGACCTGACCGTCGAGCAATTGCGCACCAACTGCTCCGTATTCCTGGTGCCGCAATTTGACGAACCCGAATCCGTCATTTCTTATTTTGACGAACGCTACCAGCAGATTTTTGAAGCCGAATTGGCCGGCTGGGACATCGATAAAAGCAAATGGCCGCAAGACATGAGCCTGAAGGCTTTTTGGGAATTTTTCGATACCGAAATCCACGATATGGTTTTGGATATGGAAGAGGCGGAATTGAACATTACGCCTGTTTTCGACAATATGATGTAAAGCCGTGCGAAGTTTTCAGACGGCCTTAAAGCCCTCGCGTTCTTTGAAAATTCTGATTGTCTTCTTACACCTTTCGGCGTTGGCCTTATGCCTTGCCGAGTTTTACGGCTGGATGATGTGGCTGGGTTTGGCGGCGTTGGCCGGCAGTTTTGCCTATGCTTGGCGCAGCGTTAATTTTCAGACTCGAAATGCGGTCAGAAAAATCATTATAGACCGCCAATACCGTGCGACGGTTTACTTGAATGGCGAGGAAGAGGGAAGAAGCGCGGTTTTGCAAGACAGCAGTATGTTGACGGTTTATGCTTTGTTTTTGCAATGGAATGTTGACGAAAAAATGGTCAAACACTGCATCTTGCCCGATATGGCCGACCGTGATGCCTACCGCCGTCTGAAAGTATGGGCGCGCTGGTGTCGGGAAAAAGAAGACAAAGCAGAACTTGCGGCAGATATGGATTAAACGGCCGTTTCAGACGGCCTTTTGAAGCGATCAATACAATGAAAACATTACAAGACTGGCTTTCTCATTTGGAGACTGCCCATAGTTCCGGCCTGATTGATATGGGTTTGGAGCGTGTGGGAGAAGTGAAAAAACGCATGAATTTGGTGCCGCAGTGTCCTGTTGTCGTGGTGGCGGGTACCAATGGCAAAGGTTCCGTATGCGCTTATTTGTCGCATATTTATAAAGAAGCCGGTTTCAAAGTCGGCACGCTGACCAGTCCGCACCTTCTGCGTTACAACGAACGAATCGCCATCAACACTCAGCCGGTTTCAGACGACCTGATTGTTTCCTCATTTGAGCGTATCGAAGCGGCACGCGGTGAAATTTCGCTGACGTATTTTGAGTTTAATGCTTTGGCTGCCGTCGATATTTTCATGCGTGAAAATGTGGATGTCATGATTTTGGAAGTCGGTTTGGGCGGACGGTTGGATGCTGTGAATGTATTCGATGGAGACTGTTCGGTCGTTACCAGCGTGGATTTGGATCATCAGGCATTTTTGGGCGATACCGTCGAGCAGGTCGGTTTTGAAAAAGCCGGGGTGTTCCGTAGCGGAAAACCGGCCGTGTGCGGTCAAAACCCTGCGCCTGAATCATTGGTCAAACACGCAGAAGAAATTGGCGCAAAACTGTTGATGGTTCAGCGAGATTTTGATTTTGCGTCAATGGAAAGTGTACAGTGGAACTACCGCTTTCATCCGCAATTTTCAGACGGCCAAAGCCGTAACCGCAATTCCTTGCCGTTTCCTGCTTTGCGTGGTGCCTATCAGTTGTCCAATGCCGCGTGTGCACTGACTGTTTTAGAGTGTCTGAACAATCAGCTGCCCGTTGACATCGGCGCGATTAAACGCGGTTTGCTGTTGGTTGAGAATCCTGGACGTTTCCAAGTCTTGCCCGGCCGTCCGCTGGTGGTTTTGGATGTCGGCCACAATCCGCACGCAGCCCGTGCTTTGCGCCGCAGCCTGATTAACCTTGCCTTTGCCCAAAAACGGACCGCCGTATTCAGTATGTTGTCTGACAAAGATATTGACGGCGTGCTGGAAATCGTTAAAGACCAGTTTGACGAGTGGAATATCGCGCCTTTAGATGTACCGCGCGGCATGACGGTGGAGGCTTTGCAGGCCAAATTGGCAGAACACGGCATCGACAATGTAAATGTTTTTGAAACCGTCGCTGCAGCCTACCGCGCTGCTTTGGCGAAAGCAACCGAAAATGATAGAATCGTTGTTTTCGGCTCATTCCATACTGTTGCCGATGTAATGGCTGTTTTGAAAGAACACTAACGAGGAAATTATCATGTCCGACAATAAACAAAAAGAAACTCCAAACGGATACGATTTAGACGGTTACGAACAACTCAAACGTCGTAACCGCCGTCGCTTGGTCTTGGCTTCCGGCTTGGTGGTGGCATCGGGTATGCTGTTCGGTCTGGCACTGACTTCCGGCGACGATAAAAATTCACCGTTTAAAGAAGCCCCTGTCGGTCAGACTCAAGTCAAAACGGCTGATGAGCCCAGCAAGGCTGTTGTCCTAGAGCCGAATAAAGAGGATGTTGCGATGGCTGAAGAAGCAGCCCGCCATGCGGATGCCGAAGCGCAAAGCAAACCTCAAAATGCCGGCGATGAAGAAGATAATGCGCCGGTCGAAGTGCTGAAGCCGAGCCGTGAATCCGCTCCCGAAGATGTCGGCGAGCCGTTGGTTTTGATCAACGATACTTTGGATGACGGCAATATTAAAGGTTTGGAAGAGTCCGAGCGTATTCAACGCGCCGAGGCTGCCAAACGCGAAGCTGCTGAACGCCGAGCCGAAGAACGCCGCCAACGCCAGGCAGAACAACGTGCTGCGGCACGCAAGGCACAAGCCCAACAGGAAGCGGATGAAAAAGAAAACGCATTGGCCGCTAAAAAACGCGCACTTCAAGCGCGTGCTGAAAAAGCAGAGCGTGAAGCCGCTGCTGAGCGTAATAAATTAGCTCAATTGGAAAAGGCAGAGAAAGCCATTGCCGAGCGTAAATCTTCCAAAAACAGCAAAGACAGCGTAAAAGACAAGGCCGAACCTGCTAAGAAAGCAGAAGCCAAAGTTGAAAAACCAAAAAATGAAAAGGCTAAACCGGAAACTGCCAAAGCTGAAAAAGCAGATAAGGTAAAAACTGCCGAGAAGCCGTCTGAAAAAGCTAAGCCTAAAGCTGAAAAAGAAACAGCAGAAGCCAAGCCTGCGAAAAAAGCCGCTATTCAGGCTGGTTATGCTGAAAAAGAACGCGCACAAAGTCTGCAACGTAAAATGAAAGCGGCAGGCATCGATTCGACCATTACTGAAGTCATGACCGATAAAGGTAAGGTGTATCGCGTGAAATCAGCCAGTTATAAAAATGCACGCGATGCCGAGCGTGATTTGAACAAATTGCGAGTACATGGCATTGCCGGTCAGGTAACCAGTGAGTAATTTGCCTGTTGCCGATTTGTTGGCTGCCGCCGTCATCGTCATCTGCATCATTATCTCGCTGACACGGGGGATTATTGCCGAAGCAGGGGCGATGGTGGCATGGGTGGGATCGTTTATTGCAGCCAGAATGCTTGCCGTGCCGTTTGCCGATGTGGTTTTTAAATCGGTTGAGCCGCATGCTTTGGCGGTTGCCATGGGTTTTGCCGCTGTGTTTTTTCTGGCGTGGCTGTTGCAAAAACTGGCACGGTCGCTGTTAAGCAGTTTGGTGTCTGCCGTTGGTCTGGGAAGCATCAACCGTTTGCTTGGCGGCGTATTCGGTGCAGTGAAAGGTGTGATTTTGGTAACACTGGCTGTGATGGTTTTTTCGCATACCGATTTGCCGAAGACGGAAGAGTGGCAAAGTTCCCATACGATTCCGTATTTTGAATCGCTTGCCGATGCCGCAATGCCGTATCTGCCGAGAAAAGAAGATATGCATGAGGAAGCGGATGATTAATGTTAACGGTTTCAGACGGCCTGAAGGTCGTTTGAAACCGTTTTTTATTTGTCTGAAGGTAGCATTATATTGTCAACAATTTGGGCAAACTCCTCTAAATTATTTTATAATGACGCCTTACCCATTTAACCCTAAAACTCGGAGAGTGTCGATATGTGTGGTGTATTAGGTTTGGTCAGTCATGAGCCGGTCAATCAGCTGCTGTATGACGGTCTGCAGATGCTGCAGCATCGTGGTCAGGATGCGGCAGGCATTGTGACTGCAGAGGGCAGCACGTTTCATATGCACAAAGGCAAAGGCATGGTACGTGAAGTGTTCCGTACCCGAAACATGCGCGACTTGGTAGGTAATGCCGGCATCGCACATGTCCGCTACCCGACTGCCGGCAATGCAGGCAGCAGTGCAGAGGCCCAGCCTTTCTATGTCAGCTCTCCGTTTGGCATTGTTTTGGCACATAATGGTAATCTGACCAATACCGAAGAGCTGTATGAGAATGTGTGCAACAAACACCTGCGCCATGTTAATACCAGCTCCGATTCCGAAGTATTACTCAATGTATTCGCGCATGAATTGCGCCGCGAAGTCTCTAAAAATACAGTTCCTTACCAACTCACCATCGACAATATTTTCAACGCCGTTTCCGAGGTGCACCGTTTGGTGCGCGGCGCATACGGCGTAGTAGCCATGATTGCAGGATACGGTATGCTGGCTTTCCGAGATCCTTTCGGCATCCGTCCGTTGGTTTTGGGTTCGCAAATTGACGAATCCGGTAAAAAATCTTATGCCGTTGCCTCCGAATCCGTTGCCTTCAATGCGCTTGCCTATGATTTGGAACGCGATATCCAGCCGGGCGAAGCCGTATTTATTGGTTTTGACGGCACGATTATTTCCCGTCAATGCAGCGATAAAGCCAAATTAAGCCCTTGTCTTTTCGAATATGTTTATTTTGCCCGCCCGGACTCCGTCATCGATGGCGTTTCCGTTTATCAGTCCCGTATGGATATGGGCGTATCTTTGGCAGAAAAAATCAAACGCGAGCTGCCTGTCGACGATATAGATGTTGTTATGCCTATTCCCGATACCAGCCGACCCAGCGCGATGGAGCTTGCCGTCCATCTCGAAAAACCTTACCGCGAAGGTCTGATTAAAAACCGCTACATCGGCCGCACCTTTATTATGCCCGGCCAGGCAACACGCAAAAAATCAGTACGCCAAAAACTCAGCCCGATGGAAACCGAGTTTAACGGCAAGAGCGTTTTATTGGTGGATGATTCCATCGTACGCGGTACGACCAGCCGTGAAATCGTTGAAATGGTACGCGCGGCAGGCGCACGCAAAGTCTATATCGCTTCTGCCGCTCCCGAAGTACGCTATCCGAATGTGTACGGCATCGATATGCCGACCCGTGAAGAACTGATTGCAAACGGCCGCAGCGCGGCAGAAATCGCAGCCGAAATTGGCGCGGACGGTATCGTCTTCCAAAATTTAGAAGACTTGGAAGCAGTAGTCAAAGCGCTCAATCCCAAAATCGAATCCTTTGATTCTTCATGCTTCAACGGTGTTTATCAAACCGGCGATATCGATGAAGCATATCTAAACCGCCTCTCCGCCGAAAAATCAGGTTGCGGCGGCTTAAAAGTACATCCAAGCAAAATGGAACACAGCATCAGTATCAGCGATAGCGATGATGAAGAATAAAGTAAATTGACTTACAATAAAGGCCGTCTGAAAATTAACGTTCAGACGGCCTTTAATTATGTTTTAAACACATCATGAGTACCGAAACCAAAAATTACATCACGCCTACCGGCTGGCAGGCATTGAAAGACGAACTTTATCACCTGGTCAACAAAGAACGCCCGGAAATCGTCCAAATCGTTAACTGGGCGGCAAGCAATGGCGACCGTAGCGAAAACGGCGACTATCTTTACGGCAAACGCCGCATGCGCGAAATCGACCGCCGTATCCGCTTCCTAACCAAACGCTTGGAAGCCGCCGTCGTCGTCGATCCAGAAGCGCGCGAAGCCACGGACCAGATTTTCTTCGGTGCAACCGTTGGCTTACTGCGCGGAGACGGTCGAGAACAAACCGTCAAAATCGTCGGCGTAGATGAAATCGATACCGCTAAAAACAAAATCTCATGGATTTCCCCTTTGGCACGCAGCCTGATTAAAGCGCGCGAAGGCGACGAAGTTGTCTTGAATACGCCGGAAGGACAGGAGGTTATAGAGATTTTGTCGGTGGAGTATATTAAGATTGACTGATTACGCGTGAATAATGCGAATGAAACTACAAAAGGCCGTCTGAAAAATAGACTTCAGACGGCCTTTTATGCATGGTAGCTACGCTTTTAAGATTTACCGGCTTTATCCCCGATTTTGCTTTCTTTGCCTTGAATCAGGTTTTGAATATTGCTTTTATGGCGGTACAACACCAATGCGGCAATGAATACGGTTGCCCATGCCCAAGAGGCGTGCGGCATCATGAAGAAGGCGAAGATGGGTGCGCAGACGGTGGCAACCAGTGCGGCGAGGGAGGAAACTTTGAAACCGAACGCCATGACCAGCCAAATCAAGGCGCAGAGCAGGGCGGTTGCGGGGGAGAGGGCGAGCAAGACGCCCAATGCGGTGGCTACGCCTTTGCCGCCTTTAAAATTGAAAAATATTGGCCACATATGACCGACCAATGCTGCAATGGCGACCAGGGCTATTGTTGCATCAGACAATTCTAAAGCATTTTGCAGGCAGCGCGCCAAGATGACGGCAACCAAGCCTTTTACTGCATCGCCGAGCAGGGTCAGTGCGGCCGCTTTTTTCTTACCGCTGCGCAAGACGTTGGTGGCACCGGGATTGCCGGAGCCGTAAGTGCGCGGATCGTCCATGCCGTAATATTTTGATACGATGACGGCAAAAGACAGGGAGCCGATAAGATAGGCGGCAATAATGGCGAGTACATTGAACATTTTGGGTGCTTTACTTAAAATGGGAACGGTTATTCTATCAAAAAAACGGACAGGTAAATGGATAAAATCTTTTTGTACGGCATGAAGGCCGATACTTTAATCGGCGTATATGATTGGGAGCGCGAGCGTAAACAGACTTTGATTTTGGATTTGGAAATCAGCGTTCCCGAGCGTACCGGCACGAGCGACGATATCGGAGACACCATTCATTATGGCGAAGTATGCGAAGTTGTACGCCGCAGCCTTGCCGAACAGGATTTTTTACTGCTGGAAACTTTGGTGGAACATATCGCCCAATTGATTTTAAATGATTTTGGTGCGGCCAAAGTGCGCGTCCGTATTGTGAAACCGGGTATCTTGCCCGATGTAGCGCAGGTCGGTATTGAAATTGAACGCACTCGGGAATAAACCATAAATATATAAATTTTTAGTTTTAAATAAAAAAGAAAACGTCATGATTGAACAAATATTGGGAAGTATGTCAGGTTTATTTTGGATTTTTCTAATCATTATTCCTTTGCTTTTATTCAAAGCACTGTTGAGAAATCCTAAAATAAAGGGAAGCATGGGGGAAATAGCAGTTCGTTCTGTAATTGGAAAAAATTTAGATGAGAAAACTTATTTTGAGTTTCACGATTTAATTATTCCATCTCGAGATGGTACGACACAAATTGATCATATTTATGTCTCAATTTTTGGGATATTTGTGATAGAAACTAAAAATTACACAGGTTGGATTTTTGGTAGTGAAAAGCAATCTAAATGGACGCAAATCATCTATAAACAGAAACATTATTTCCAAAACCCGTTGCGTCAGAATTATGCTCATATCAAAGCATTGTCAGAACTATTGCAATTTCCTGATGAGAAGTTTCATTCAATGGTAGTTTTCTTAGGTGATTGTGAGTTGAAATCGAAAATGCCACCAAATGTTTGCCGTATTAGGCAGGCGGCGGCTTATATTAAGAATTTTCAGACGGCCTTATTGCTTCCTCATGAGGTAGAGGCAATAGTTGCTGTATTGTCTTCAAGTGACTACCAAGCAAATAGTGAAAAGCTGCGAACACATACGGAGCGTTTGCAACAACGACATCAGCGGTAACTATTAGAAAAGGCATCCTCTGAGTTTATTTCTGTAAAATTTCAGACGGCCTTTGATATTTAATAATTTGGAAATGAGGTAAAAAATGGATTTGAAAGAAACTAAATTAAGCAGCGAGCCAATCTACGAAGGTTCTTTTGTTACCATCAGCCGCGATCGGGTGCGCCTGCCTAACGGCAACGAAAGCCAACGGGTTGTGATCCGTCATCCGGGTGCTGCGTGTGTATTGGCGGAAACGGAAGACGGTAAAGTTGTTTTGGTGCGCCAATGGCGTTATGCCGCCGATCAGGCGACGTTGGAATTGCCGGCGGGTAAATTGGATGTGGCGGATGAAGATCCTGCCGAATGCGCTTTGCGTGAGTTGGCGGAAGAAACGCCATATGTCGCCGACAGTGTCAAACTGTTGTACACCTTTTACACCGCAGTCGGTTTTTGCGATGAAAAAATGTATCTCTACCAAGCGCAAGGCGTGCGTTTGGGCAGCGAGTTAAGCAACGATGAGGATGAAATTACAGAAACCGTCCTGATGAGCAAGGAAGAGGTGCGCAATGCATTGGCAAACGATGAAATCAAAGATGGTAAGACTTTGATTGGTTTGCAGTATTGGTTGACTCAGAATTGATATGTTAAGCAGAAAATCCTTGATGGATTTCTGAATACTTGAGCCTGATATTTAGATAATAAGGTTTCATACAAACAAGGCCGTCTGAAAAAGCTTTCAGACGGCCTTGTTTTATTTTGCAGCCGGATTTTAACCTAATAAAGCCGGTGCAAACCGTGTAATCGTATCGCGCAAAACGATGAGTTTGCCGTGGAAGAAGTGGGACGAACCGGCAATGGTTACAACAGGCAGGCCTTGTGGTTCTGCCCATGTCAGGGCTTTGTTGATTTCGACGACTTCGTCTTCTGCGCCATGAATCATCAATGTTTTGGCGACATCGGGAACGTTGGATGGTTCCGGGCGGTCGGTGTAGTGATGGACGGCGGCGCCCATCAGCAACAGTAAATCAGGCGTGCGCGCTTGTGCGGCAAAGGTGGAAACGTAGCCGCCGAATGAGAAACCGGCTAGGACGAATTGCGGCGCGTCAGGATGTTGCGCACGGGCGTAGTCTATAACGGCAATGCAGTCTTGCGTTTCGCCGCGGCCGTAGTCGTGCTCGCCTTCGCTATTGCCTACGCCGCGCAAATTGGGCAGGTAGCAATGGAAGCCGAGTTGGCTGAGGGCTTTGGCGGCGGTTTGGATGACTTTGTTGGTGTTGGTGCCGCCTTGCAGGGGATTGGGGTGGTTGATGACGGCAACGCCGCGGGCGGATTCTTGTGTGCTTGGCAGGTAGATGGTTTCCAGCAAACCGGCCGGACCGGGGATTTGAATGATGTCGGGTTTGAGCATGAGTGTGTCCTTGTTTGTTTTTTTAGACGGCCTGAAACGGTTTATAGATAAAAATTCTTGCCGTTGTTTTGATTGTTGGCTTTCAAATTGGCAAGCATCCGTTTGAAGTCCAAGCCGTATTTTTCGCTTAATTTTTCGGCGCGTTTTTTCAGGTTGTCGAGATTTTGTTCTTTAGGGTTACTTTGGAACGCCATGACTGCAACGTTGCCGTGGCTTTCGGCAGGCAGCTCGAGCACGCGGCCGTCAAAGGAGTTGAGCAGGCGTTCGACAAAGCGTTGATAACGCTGGTCACCGCTCCACCAGTTGGTGACAAATACGCCGTCGGGGGAGAGGGCATTGCGGCAGTCTTGGAAGAAGGGCTCTTCCACCAAAGCATCGATAATCTGTTCGCCGTCAAAACCATCTACCAAAATTACATCGGTATTGTGGCGGAACACTTTAATATATTCTGCGCCATCTGCCTCGATAATTTCAAAATTTTCACCTTCGTGCGGCAATTCAAACAGGCTGCGCGCCACGGCGATGACTTGCGGATTGATGTCAATGGCGGTTTGCTTGGTATCGGGCAGGTAGCTGTCTATCCAACGGGCAAACGAGCCGCCGCCCAAGCCGATTTGGGTGATGTGTTTGGGCGGGGTTTCTGCAAACAGCAGCCAACCCATCATGGCGCGGCTGTACGACAACACCAGCTCGGACGGATGATCGACATTCATGGAGCTTTGGATGGTGTCGCTGCCCAAGTGCAGGGAACGGATATTGCCTTCTTCGGAAATGCCGACTTCGGGCAGATGGGATTTGGCAGGGCGCAGGCGGCGGTAAGGATGGCGGGGCGGCATGGGCAAAGATGGAAAGATGTAGAAGGCGTTATTTTAACAGAAACCATGATGTTTTGCGCTGGGGCGGTTTTCAGACGGCCTTTTTGCGTGTTGGATGGAAAGATAAGGTGTGTATTTAATTTTCTTTAAAATCATTGGTTTTTATAATTTCGTGAGTAACTTTGTTTGAAAATGCTTGCCAAGATGGGAACTTATCGGCATAATGCCGACTTCCTTGCCGGTATAGCTCAGTTGGTAGAGCACCTGACTTGTAATCAGGGGGTCCCGAGTTCGACTCTTGGTGCCGGCACCAGTTAAAGACTGATGGTGCTGCAAGGCATTTCAGTAAGCCGGTATAGCTCAGTTGGTAGAGCACCTGACTTGTAATCAGGGGGTCCCGAGTTCGACTCTTGGTGCCGGCACCAATTAAAAGCCCGATTGTGAAAGCAGTCGGGCTTTTTGCTTATGCTTTGATATTTTAAAAGCAGACCTTATAATACCGCGTTTCCATTACAACAAAGGGCTGCCCGTCGGGCGGAACACACAAAACACCATGATTACCGTAAACACTTTGCAAAAAATGAAAGCAGAGGGCGAGAAAATCGCTATGCTGACCGCTTATGAATCCAGCTTTGCCGCGCTGATGGACAATGCCGGCGTGGATGTATTGCTGGTCGGCGATTCTTTGGGTATGGCGGTGCAAGGTCGTCAGTCCACTTTGCCGGTGAGCTTGCAGGATATGTGCTACCACACTGAATGTGTGGCTCGCGGCACTAAAAATGCCATGATTGTCAGCGACTTGCCGTTTGGCGCGTATCAGCAGAGCAAAGAGCAGGCATTTGCAGCAGCGGCAGAGTTGATGGCGGCCGGTGCGCATATGGTCAAGCTCGAAGGCGGTGTCTGGATGGCGGAGACCACTGAATTTCTGCAAATGCGCGGTATTCCTGTTTGCGCCCACATCGGCCTGACCCCGCAATCCGTGTTTGCATTCGGCGGCTATAAAGTTCAAGGCCGAGGCGACAAGGCGGAAGCGTTGCTCAACGACGCTAAAGCGCATGATGCGGCAGGTGCGGCAATCGTATTGATGGAATGCGTTCCTGCAGAGTTGGCGAAAAAAGTAACCGAGACAGTTTCTTGCCCGACCATCGGTATTGGCGCAGGCGTGGATTGCGACGGTCAGGTTTTGGTGATGCACGATATGCTCGGCATTTTCCCCGGTAAAACCGCAAAATTCGTGAAAAACTTTATGCAGGGCAAAGACAGCGTTCAAGCTGCGGTCAAAGCCTATGTGAATGAAGTCAAAGCAAAAACGTTCCCATCTGTCGAACATACGTTTGCCGGATAAAATAAACTCCAGGCCGTCTGAAACTTATTTCAGACGGCCTTTTTGATGAATAAAAGCGTATAATCGGCGCGTGATTTCCGTTGATGAAACGGCGGAAAAGATAAAGGATTTTTCAAACCATGCAAATTATTCATACGATTAAAGAATTGCGCGAGTGGCGCAAAACTGCCGGAAAAGTGGCATTTGTACCGACCATGGGCAATCTGCACGAAGGCCATCTTGCGCTGGTGCGCGAAGCGAAAAAACGTGCCGATAACGTTGTGGTCAGTATTTTTGTCAACCGCCTGCAATTCGGACAAGGCGAGGATTTCGACAAATATCCGCGTACTTTGCAGCAAGATGCCGACAAATTGGCAGGCGAGGG
Source organism: Neisseria mucosa (assembly GCF_013267835.1). Classification (NCBI taxonomy): domain Bacteria; kingdom Pseudomonadati; phylum Pseudomonadota; class Betaproteobacteria; order Neisseriales; family Neisseriaceae; genus Neisseria; species Neisseria mucosa. The sequence goes on along the minus strand of NZ_CP053939.1, from coordinate 1,031,183 downwards.
CGTTGCCGTCGTGTTTGCGCCTGATGAAAAAGAGCTGTATCCGAATGTGGAACAGCGTTTCAATGTCGAGCCTCCGCACCTGCAAAATGAATTGTGCGGCAAATTCCGTCCGGGCCATTTCCGCGGCGTTGCGACCGTTGTGACCAAGTTGTTCAACATTGTTCAACCCGATACCGCCTGTTTCGGCAAAAAAGACTATCAGCAGCTGGCGATTATCAAAGGCTTTGTCGAAGACTTGAATTTCAATATCGAAATCGTCCCGGTCGATACCGGCCGCGCTTCAGACGGCCTGGCACTTTCCAGCCGCAACCAATATTTGAGCGAAGCAGAGCGTGCAGAAGCGCCCCGCCTCTATCAAGAGTTGCAAAACATTGCCACCGCCTTGAAAAACGGCAATCTGGATTACGCCCAACTCGAGGCCGAATGTATCCGCCGTTTGACCGACGCCGGCTGGGTGGTTGATTACGTTGAAATCCGCCATGCACACAGCTTGGCAGTAGCTCATGTCGGCGATAAAGAATTGGTGGTGCTTGCCGCCGCCCGTTTGGGTACCACGCGCCTGATTGATAATTTGGAAGTGGCTTTGGCTTAAAACCAAGCTGCTGTTAAAGGCCGTCTGAAACCTGTTTTTCAGACGGCCTTTTGTTACAATAACGCTTTTGCATTTCTAAGGCTTTTCCATGTCCAAACCCACCGTTTCCCCGATGATGCAGCAGTATCTCGCCATCAAATCGCAACACGCCGACAAGCTGGTGTTTTACCGTATGGGCGACTTCTACGAGTTGTTTTTGGATGATGCGGTGGAAGCGGCGAAGCTGCTGGACATCACCCTGACCACGCGCGGGCAGATGGACGGCGTGCCGATTAAGATGGCGGGCGTGCCGTTTCACGCGGCGGAGCAGTATCTGGCGCGACTGGTAAAGATGGGCAAAAGCGTGGCGGTGTGCGAGCAGGTGGGCGAAGTCGGTGCGGGCAAAGGGCCGGTGGAGCGCAAAGTCGTGCGCATCGTAACGCCCGGCACGCTGACCGACGCGGCGTTTTTGGAAGACAAGGAAACCAACCGCATTGTGGCGGTAAATGCAGACAAGAAAAACGTTGCCATTGCATGGGCTTCTTTGCAAAGCGGCGAATTCAAAACCAAGCTGACGACGGCGGACAAACTCGCCGACGAGCTGGCGCGTTTGCAGGCGGCGGAAATCCTGTTGCCCGAAGGCAAAAGCCTGCCTGACGGTTTTCAGGCAACCTCTGCCAACATCACGCGCCTGAACTCATGGCAGTTTGCCGCCGACGCCGGCGCGAAATTGTTGACCGAATACTTCGGCTGCCAAGACCTGCACGGCTTCGGTTTGGACGGCAAAGAACACGAAGCCGCCGTCGGCGCGGCGGGCGCGTTGTTGAACTACATCCGCCTGACGCAAAACCTGATGCCGCAACACCTCGACGGCATTTCGCTCGAAACCGACAGCCAATATATCGGCATGGACGCCGCCACGCGCCGCAATCTCGAAATCACGCAAACCCTCTCCGGCAAAAAATCGCCGACCCTGTTTTCCATACTCGACGGCTGCGCCACCCACATGGGCAGCCGCCTCTTGGCACTCTGGCTGCACCACCCCTTACGCAGCCGCGCCCACATCCGCGCCCGCCAAGAAGCCGTTGCCGCGCTGGGTTCGCAATACGAAACCCTGCAAGGCCGTCTGAAAAACATCGCGGACATCGAACGCATCGCCGCCCGCATCGCCGTCGGCAACGCCCGCCCGCGCGACCTCGCCGCCCTGCGCGACAGCCTGTTTGCCCTGTCCGAAATCGAACTGTCCGCCGAGGGCAACAGTCTCTTAGAAACCCTCAAAGCCGTTTTCCCCGAAACCCTGCCCGTCGCCGAAACCCTCAAAGCCGCCGTGATGCCCGAACCCGCCGTCTGGCTCAAAGACGGCGGCGTCATCAACCAAGGCTATTGCGCAGAACTCGACGAGTTACGCCACATCCAAAACCACGGCGACGAATTCCTGCTCGACCTCGAAGCGCGCGAACGCGAACTCACCGGCCTTTCCACCCTCAAAGTCGAGTTCAACCGCGTCCACGGCTTCTACATCGAGCTATCCAAAGTCCAGGCCGAACAAGCCCCCGCCGACTACCAACGCCGCCAGACCCTCAAAAACGCCGAACGCTTCATCACCCCCGAACTCAAAACCTTCGAAGACAAAGTCCTGACCGCGCAAGAGCAGGCATTGGCATTGGAGAAACGCCTGTTTGAAGCCCTGCTCAAAGACATTCAGACGACCCTTCCACAGCTTCAAAAAGCAGCAAAAGCCGCCGCTGCGCTGGACGTACTCTCCACCTTCGCCGCCACCGCCGCCGAACGCGGCTTCGTTTGTCCTGAGTTCGCCGACTACCCCATTATCCATATCGAAAACGGCCGCCATCCCGTCGTCGAGCAACAAGTGCGCCACTTCACCGCCAACCACACCCGCCTCGACCACAAACACCGCCTCATGCTCCTGACCGGCCCCAACATGGGCGGCAAATCCACCTACATGCGCCAAGTCGCCCACATCGTCCTCATGGCGCACACCGGCAGCTTCGTCCCTGCCGATTCAGCTCAAATCGGCCCCATCGACCAAATCTTCACCCGTATCGGCGCCTCCGACGACCTCGCCTCCAACCGCTCTACCTTCATGGTCGAAATGAGCGAAACCGCCTACATCCTCCACCACGCCACCGACCAATCCCTCGTCCTCATGGACGAAGTCGGTCGCGGCACCTCCACCTTTGACGGCCTCGCCCTTGCGCACGCCATCGCCGAACACCTGCTGCAAAAAAACAAATCCTTCAGCCTCTTTGCCACCCACTATTTCGAGCTGACCCGCCTGCCTGAAGCCCACGCAACGGCAGTCAATATGCACCTCTCCGCGCTCGAACAAGGACAAGACATCGTCTTCCTCCACCACATCGAACCCGGCCCCGCCAGCAAAAGCTACGGTATCGCCGTCGCCAAACTCGCCGGCCTGCCCAACCGTGCTTTGAAAGCGGCTCAAAAGCATTTAAACGATTTGGAAAACCAAGCCGCCGCCAACCGTCCGCAGTTGGATATTTTCAGCGCCATGCCGTCTGAAAATAGGGAAGATGAGGAAGGGAAAGCACAAGAAGTTGAGCCTATTGATAATTTGCAGACCAATGAATTGGCCGAAGCGTTGGCGCAAATCCAGCCCGACAACCTCACGCCGCGCGAAGCCTTGGATGCCTTGTACCGTTTGAAAGAAATCTGCAACAAGGTGTCGTAAACAAGGCAAAGGCCGTCTGAAACAGGGGAAACATATAATGAGTTTTGCTGACATTACCGTGGTGGGTATTACCGGCGCAGATTCTTATACCGAGGGCACGATGTACGCCGTTGCCCGCAGTTGCGCCGAATTGCCCGGAAGCAGCGGATTGCTGATCAGCCCGAGCCGTCCGCAAGGTTTGCCGGAAAATATCCTGCATCAGCCTTGCCGGCCATTCGGTTATCTGGAATACAATCTGTTTGTTTTGTACCAACTGATGTATTACATCGAAACCGATTATTGTTTGATTGTTCAAAATGACGGCTGGGTGTTGAACGGTCAAAACTGGCAGGATGCCTATCGGGAATATGACTACATCGGCGCACCTTTGCCGATTTTGTTGGAAACCGAAGCCGACGGGCAGTTTTTCCTGAAGGGGACCGACCAATATTTGGCCAAACAGCATCTGATTCAGACTTCCCCGAATTTGGACGAGCCGCAGAACGGCGGTTTCAGCCTGCGCAGCAAGCGGCTTTTAACCATGCCTCGGCAACTGGGCCTAAATGTAGAAATCCGGCCGCCTTTGCCGCCGAAAGACGGGAAAATGGCCGGTATGGAATGGCTGGTGCGGCTGCACCACGAGGATATGTTTTTGACGGCGCAACACCGTTATAGATTGCAGGACTTGGGTCTGAAATTCGCGCCTCCGAATATTGCGACACAATTTTCTTCAGAAGTACCGTTTATCAATCGAATGAGGAATGTCCCTTTAGAGCGCGTCTTTGGGGCGCACTGGACGGGCAGTGTGGCTTTGACCGGCTGCAACCGTGTCCGTTTTGCCCAATTAAATGGTGATGAGTTGGAAACATTATCCCGTTTTTTTAGAAATTTGGGTTATGAATTAGAATAAATAAAGGCCGTCTGAAAGTTCAGACGGCCTTTTTTTAATGGTTGTTAATGTTGATGATGGTGGGCATGGCGTGCAGCCGCGCGTTTGGTACCGACAGGCACAATCAGCGTTGCGTAAGTATTGTCTTTCTGACATACGCTTTTATCGCTGTAATCGGTCTCGTTCACCACTTTGATTTTCCACAAACCGTCAATCAGCGTAATCACATTGACCACGCCGTTTTTATCGGTTTTGCCGGAGAAGCCTTGAGGCTCGCGGTGGTCATGGGTTGATTCCAAGTCCATTTCGGCCAAAGTGTCGGAGCTGGCGGTAACAGTGGCTTTAACCAAAGGCTCGCCTTTGTACAGGACTTTGACCGGCAAAATACCGCCGGCTTTGACTGCGTTCGGATTTTTCAGCGGAACCAGTTCCAGCTCTTGGCCGATAGGGCGGGTCAATACCGCTTCATCGACTGCGCCGTTGCCCACGTGGACGAAACTCTTGCCGAACATTTGCGATTGTTCGCAATAGGTGGCACCGGCCAGCTGTTTCAAGGTTTGCTGTTTCCAGCCGTCTTGGTTTTTCGACCAGAAAGTCGGTTTGTAGGTTGCGCTGACCCAGTAGGAGCCTGCGGGCAGGGCGGCTTTGGAAACGTATTGATAGTTTTCGCCCTTATTCACCAAATCAACGGTTTTCTTTGAGCTGTCGGTCAATTGCAGCGGTTTGAAAATATGCACGCGGTCGTCGGCGATTTTTTCGACATTGGGGAAGTCGTGGCTGTAACCCAAATCCGCATGCAGGATTTTACCGGCAGGCTGATGTGCCGGTGCGGCCACCCAAACATCGTGCGCCTGCGCCGCTGCGCCCAATCCCAGCAATCCTAAAAGCATCCACTGTTTCATAGTTTCTACACTCCATTTTGTTGTTGAATGAAAGGCCTTGTATTTTGGCGAGTAGAAACATTACTCTTATTTGCATTTTTTGTAAATAATAAGAACTATATTTTTTAATTATAAATAATTATTTATATTGGGTTTTCAGACGGCCTGACGTATTGGGTAATGCTGTTTGCAACGTATGTTTATCCTGTATAAATAGCAACTTTAATCTTTATCTAATTAATTTATATATAGTTTATTGTGATGTTTATCTGGGTGGGCATTTTTTCCCGATTTCCGCCCGGATTGTATATAACCAAAACTGATAAACGTGAAAGCAAACATTATTTCCAGTTTGCATCCAATCCCGATAAAGTGCTCCCATATTTTTAACAGGAGCCGACCATGAATATCCGTACGCTTTCTTTTGCCGCATTGACCGCCGCGCTGGCTTTGAGCGCGTGCTCGCCAAAAGCCGAACAATCCGCCGACAATGCTTCTCAAGCTGCCGGAGGTAAGGGGGGCGAAGTCAAATTGCTGAATGTTTCCTACGATGTCGCCCGCGATTTTTATAAAGAATACAATCCGTTATTTGTCAAAGAGTTTGCCGCAAAAAACGGCGGACAGACGGTTGAAGTCCAACAGTCGCACGGCGGCTCCAGCAAGCAGGCTTTGGCTGTCGCCAACGGTTTGGCTGCTGATGTAGTGACCATGAACCAGACTTCCGATATCGAGCTTTTGGTGAAAAAAGGCCTGATTAAAGACGATTGGAACACGCGCCTGCCGGACAATGCCGTGCCTTATACCAGCAACGTCGTTTTCTTGGTACGCAAAGGTAATCCGAAACACATCCAAGACTGGGGCGATTTGGCTAAAGACGGCGTGCAAATCGTTTTGGCCAATCCGAAAACCACTGGTAACGGCCGCTACGCCTTTTTAGGTGCGTACGGCTACGGCTTGAAAGTCAACAACGGCGATGAAGGCAAAACCAAAGACTTTGTGGCCGCATTGTTGAAAAACACGCCTGTGTTTGAAAACGGCGGCCGCGCGGCAACGACGACCTTCAGCCAACGCCATATCGGAGATGTCTTGGTTACCTTTGAAAATGAGGCCAACTACGTCAGCAAAAAGCTGACCCAAGACCAATTTGAAATCGTCTATCCAAGCTACACCATTCTTTCCGAAGCGCCGGTTGCCGTCGTGGACAGTGTGGTCGACAAAAAAGGCACACGAGCCGCTGCCGAAGCCTATCTGCAAAACCTCTGGAGTGAACCGGCTCAAGAGTTGGCCGCCAATCTTTACCTGCGTCCGCGCAATGCCGAAGTATTGGCGAAACACAAAGCCGATTTCCCCGATATTGAAACCTTTAATCCGAATGAGAAGTTCGGCGCTTGGTCGGACATCATGAAAAAATTCTTTGCCGACGGCGGATTGTTTGATCAGCTTTCCGGTAAAAAATAAGGTTTGAACATAGAGGCCGTCTGAAATTTCAGACGGCCTTTTGTTACAATAAGCCTTTTCCTTATCCACCTTTTCCCATGTCCCAACGCAAAATCATCCATATCGATATGGACGCATTCTACGCCTCGGTAGAACTGCGCGAGCAGCCGCACTTGAAAGGGCTGCCCGTCGTTGTGGCGTGGGACGGTACGCGGTCGGTCATTTGTGCCGCTTCTTATGAAGCGCGCAAATTCGGTTTGCACTCGGCCATGTCGGTAGCGACGGCGAAAAGGCTGTGTCCGCAGGCGGTGTTTGTACCGCCGCATTTCGATTTGTACCGCCAAGTGTCGGCGCAGATTCATGCCGTGTTTCGGCGTTATACCGATTTGATCGAGCCTTTGTCTTTGGACGAAGCTTATTTGGATGTTACTCAAAATTTTAAAAATATCCCGTACGCCAGCGAGGTGGCCAAACGCATTCGCGCCGAAATTTTTGAAGAAACCGGTTTGACTGCTTCCGCAGGCATCGCGCCCAATAAGTTTTTGGCTAAAATCGCGTCCGACTGGCGCAAGCCAAACGGACAGTTTGTGCTGCCGCCGCCCAAAATCATGGCGTTTTTGGAGAGCCTGCCGTTGGGTAAGATTCCCGGTGTCGGCAAAGTTACGCTGAAAAAGATGAACGCCCTCGGTATGCAGACTGCCGGCGATTTGCGCCGTTTTGAGCGCGGCGAACTTTTAAACCATTTCGGCCGCTACGGCTACCGCCTTTATGATTTGGCACGCGGTATCGACGAGCGGCCGGTCAAAGCCGAACGCGAACGCCTGCAAATCTCAACCGAAATCACTTTGCCCGAAGATTTGTCTCTGGCGCAGGCTTCAAGCCATTTGCCGCACCTTGCCGAAGATCTCTGGCGACAAATCGAACGCAAAAACGTCGAAGCCAAAGGCGTTACCCTCAAACTCAAAACCCACGATTTCCGCATTATCACGCGTTCGCTGACGTATTCTTCCGTCCTTCCCGACAGTGCCTCGCTGCTTCAGGCGGCGCATACTTTGCTGCAACGCATACCGCCGCAACGCGAAGACGCCTTCCGCCTGATCGGCATCGGCGTGAGTCATTTGCTGCCGAAAAACCAGCAGCAGACGCTTTGGTTATAAAGAAATAGAAAAGCATTCTTTCCGTTTGAAGATAGGGCGCAGGACAATATCGTTCCATAACCATATCGACAGCCGTTTCAACAGGCCGTCTGAAAATTATTAGGAACAACCAGCCATGTCTTTATTCCGTCCTCAATTTTGGAAAATTCCCGAAACCAATGATGCCGAACGCCGCCGCCTGCCTGAGTTGGTGGCTGCTTTGGAGCGCCGTTTGCAAGACATTGCCGCGCGCTATCCGCAAGCCGTGTTCGCATCCAGCCTTGCGGTTGAAGATATGGTTATTACCGATGCCGTTTGCCGTCTTAAACTGCCCATCCGCATCATTACGCTCAATACGGGCAAACTCAATCCCGAAACCGCCGCGCTGATTGCCGAAACCAATGCGCGTTATCAAACCGAATTGGAAGTGTTTTATCCCAACCGGCAAACCGCCGATGAATTTGAAGCTGAATTCGGCACGACCGCCATGTACGACAGCGTCGAGTTGCGCCGCCGTTGCTGCCATATCCGCAAAATCGAACCGCTCAACCGCGCTTTGCACAACGCCCCCGCATGGCTGACCGGACAACGCCGCAGCCAGTCCGAAACGCGCAGCGAATTGAATTTTGAAGAGCAGGATACAGGCCGCAACATCGCCAAATTCAATCCTATTTTCGATTGGGAAGAGCAGGATGTTTGGGCATATGCGCACGAGCACCAAGTTCCGCTCAATGCGCTGTATCATCAGGGCTATCCCAGCATCGGGTGCGAACCCTGCACGCGTCCGGTCAAGCTGGGCGAAAATATCCGCGCCGGACGATGGTGGTGGGAAAGCAAAGACAGTAAGGAATGCGGTTTGCACAAATAATCAAAGGCCGTCTGAAAACGTTTCAGACGGCCTTTTTGACGGCTTAACAAGCTGATTTATCAAGCATTTGTTTTTCGCTCGACAAAAGTGGAAAGCAGGGCGGTATCGATGTCCCATTTCCAAATGCCTCGATCCGAGCCGTCCATGCCGCGCAGGAAGAGGTAGCGGATGGTGATTTTGGGCAAGGGCTTGCCGCGCAGGGCATAGTAGCGCGCGATGGCAACGGCGTAGATCAGGGCTTGCAGGTAGTAGTGATGATGTGCCACGGCTTCGTTCATCGCCTGTTGCGTGTACGCGCTTGCATCGTTGCCCAAATGGTTGGATTTGTAGTCGATTAAAACGACATGGCCGTCTGAATCTTGGCAAACCATATCGATAAAGCCGTTCAAATAGCCTTGTAAATCATGGAAATCAAGCAGTTGCGCGGCTTGGACGCATTCGGGTGGCAGGTTTGCTTCGCTTGAGGCAAACCAACGGCGTAAGTCGTCCAGTTTGAAATCGTCCATGTACAGGGTGAACCCCATTTCGGGCAGGCGTCGGCTCGGCGGAATCTGCGACAGGCTCTCGCCGATTAAAGGCGTCAGGCGGCAGGTGTCGAGCATGGTACTTACCGTCGGCAGCCATTTGTCTTCAAAGCTGTGGCGTTGTAAAACTTCGGCAATCATTTCGGATTGGCTCTCGGCAGAGGCGGCGAAGTCGAGTTTTTCCAGCATTTCATGCAAACATACGCCGGCATTGGTGCCGCGGGGGAAATGATGGATATCGAGGCCGTCTGAAAGCGGGGACGGCAGGTTTTCAGACGGCATGGCACGGTCTGCACTTTCTGCCGGGTCGATGGCAGGTTGCAAAGGCTCGTGTTGCTCGTCGCTTGACTTGGTGTGCCGGCTCAAACCGGTAAAGCTGGTGTGGCGGATAAAGTCAAAATTGCGGCGTTTAATGCTCTGTGCATTCAAAGCTTGGTCTTGTTGGCGGCTGTATTGATAGATGGTTTCTGGCGGGGCTTCTTCCGTAAAGGTGAATTCCGTATTTTCGGGTGCATTTTTGATAAAGCGTTGCCAGTTGGTTTTGAGCATTTCTACAACATCTGTCGCGCTTTGATAGCTTTGGCTGACGCTTTCGCGGCCGGCCTCTGGCAAACCTTCGAGCAGATAGGCAAAAGGATTGTTCGGCGTACAGTTTTTGTTGGCGGCAGCGTAGATGTTGAGCTGTTCTTCGGCGCGGGTAAGGGCGACATAAAGCAGGCGTAAATCTTCCGCCGTCTTTTCGTCGGCCAGATGGCTTAGTTCCGCTTCCGAGGTTTGCGATTTGGCCAGCAGCTCGGTTTCGTGGTTGTCCGTATGTAGGATTTTCCAGTTTTCTTTGGAATTGTCTTTGGTATCCCACGCGAAGGGGCAGTAAACCAAAGGGTATTGCAAACCTTTCGACGCGTGCATGGTAACGATTTTGACCAATTTTTCGTCGCTTTCAAGACGGATGGTTTGCGCGTCTGACGGGAAATGGCCGCTGCGCGCGCGGCTGATTTGTTCGTTTAACCATTTATGCAGGGCGGCAGGGTTGCGGCTTTGGCTGTCTTCTTCGGCCAAAAGCTCCAAAATTTGGTAGTAGTTGGTCAGGCTGCGTTCGTTGCCGCCCTTGAGCAGGCGTGTTTCGATGTCATGTCGGGCGGCAAACTGCTGCACGGCGGCAAAAATGCCGCCTTTCCGCCATTTTTCCATGGCCTCGGCTGACGACTCCAGCCATTTCAGCAGCTGATGTTCGTTGTGGTTGAGTTCGTAAATCTCTTTGGCGGTATAGCCGAACAAAACGCCGGTCAAGACAAAGCGCAGCCAGTCGGTCTGCCTTGGGTTGAGCCAAAAGCCGATCAGCGCGGACAGCGAGTCTGCCTCGGCGGAATCGAAAACGGACTGGCGCGACAGCAACACGCTTTGGATACGGCGCTGTTTCAGTTTACCGGCAATCATCGCCGCTTCGTTGTTGGTACGCACCAAGACGGCAATGTCGCCGGATTCCAACGCGCGGCCTTTGAAATTCAGACGGCCTTCGGCTGCTTCATTGAGCGCAAAGGCAATTTCATCGGCGCAATATTCGGCGGCTCGGCTGCGCAAAATCTCTTTGCCGGTTTGATCGTCCGTATTGAGCCAGCGCACTTGGATGGCGGGGCGGTGTGGCGACAGCCGGCTTTCGGCGCGGCTGGCGGAGACCTCGCTGTAATCGATGTTTTCCAACACGAAGGGGTGTTTTTTTTGTTTGAACAAGGCGCTGATGCCGTTGATCAGCTTGGCATGGCTGCGGTAGTTGACGGCGAGGGTGTAATGCCTGTCCGCATCTTGCGCGGCTTGCAGATAGGCGTAAATGTCCGCACCGCGAAAGCTGTAAATCGCCTGTTTGGGGTCGCCAACGAGAAACAGCGGGCAGCCTTGTTCGATAAAAATTTGGCGGAAAATTTCGTACTGCAATGGGTCGGTATCTTGGAATTCGTCAATCAGCGCGATTTCCCAGTTTGCCGCCGCCGCTTTTGCCAATGCGTTGCCGTGTTCATTGGTGGTCAATGCCTGATGGACGTCCAGCAGCAAATCGTCAAACACGCGCTCGCGGCGTGATTTTTTTTGTTCGGCAATAGATTGGTTGATGTAGGAAAGGAGGTCGAGTTGCAGGCAGATAAAGACCGCTTCTTCCGCGCTTTCCATTGCCTGCAAATCACGACCGAGATTGGCCAAGGCTTGCAGCTGAATAATTTCCGGAGCATCGGCATCGGCTTTATATTCTTTTTTCAGTTTGCTGTTGAGTGTGTCGACACTGAAATGGTTTAATTTTTCCAGCGTTTTTTTGTTCAGGCGGGGCAGACGGTTGGATTCGGCGTTTGTTTTTAAATCGGCAAAAACATTTTCAAAGGTATTTCTTTTGTAGGTCTGGCCGTTCAGTTTGGGAAAAATTGCCCAAAACGCTTTTTCCAAGTCTTCCAACTGGACGCAAATTTTTTGCCATGTTTCTTGAAGCTTGGCTTGAGCTTCTTGCAAATCGCCTTCAGGCCGTCTGAATTTCAGATAGGGGCGGCCGGTGTAGCTTTTAATTTCGGCAAGCATTTCTTCGGGCGTGCATTTCCGGTCAAAAACCAATTGTGCCAATGTGGCATCGGTTGCCACTTTCTGCCGCCAAAAGTCTTGCGCAGGAATCAGCAGCCTCTCGCGCGAGTCGTCCGACAGCTCGACATCCAAAGGCGCGCCGCACAAAAACGCGTAATCGCGCAAGACGCGCTGACAGAAGCCGTGGATGGTGTAAATCGAGGCGTTGTCAAACTGGCTCAGTGCTGCTTTGAGGCGGAGAATCAGGCGATGGCAGCTTTCCTGTCCGTCTTGCTCGCCTAAAGCCAAAGGAATCAAGCGATTGAGAAAGTCATCGGGGGATTTTTTCTCTTTTTCGTAATATTTGTTCAGGCCGTCTGAAATATGTTCCGGCTTGCCGTCCAAGGTTTGGATTTCGTTCAAAACCTGCAACACTTCGTCCAAACGCGCGCGCAAACGGGTTTTCAGTTCTGCCGTTGCCGCTTTGGTAAAGGTAACGACCAGAATTTTCTCGATGTCTTTTTTTTCTAAAACAATCAGTCGGGTAAAGAGCGCGGCAATGCCGTAGGTTTTACCCGTACCGGCGGAGGCTTCGATGAGGTTGGTGCCGTCGATGGAAAGGGTGAGCGCGTCAAAAGGAAGGGCGGAAGACATGGTTGGAACGGAATAATATTAGCGAGGCATTATCATAACAGAGATAGTGTGTGGTTTTGCATCAATGATAAAAATGCCGTCTGAAAACTTTCTGTTTTCAGACGGCATGTCTTAATGGCTATTCAAATGACTTCAATAGCGCATCTTAGTAACGCAAACGGCGTTTGGCGTAGCTTGGTTGGCGAGGACGATAGGTATAACGGTTCGCCGCAGAAGCTTTAGTGTTGTCATAGTAGTGCACAACATTATTACCGTTGATGGCCGTATTGTTGACGCTCAAACCGGTTGGAGAGCCGGTAGTAATAACGACATTGTCGCTTTGGATGACATTTGCCGTATTGGTTACGTTGGCGTCGTTTTTACCTTTGGCGTTGATGCCGCCGTTTGGTTTGCCTGAAGCGTAGCTGCCGTTGACATTGACGGTCAGATTTTTTTCGTTAACGCTGCTGATCGCGCCGGAAGTATTGACTTTGTTGCCTTCTACTTCAACGGAGTTGTTGGATACCAAGTTGGTACCGTGCAGGTTGACGTCGCCGTTGTTGGCATTGATTTTAATATCGTTGCCGGCCGCTACATTCGCGCCTGTGGCGGTAGAAGAAGCGTTATCGGTTTTGTTGACGCCGACAGAGCCGTTGACGTGAGGAACGGCAACACCGGTTTCAACATTGATTGTCGCACCAGCGCCGATACCGACATTAACGGCTGTACCTTGGTTGGAGGCAGTATTGGCTGACTCGGTGAAGGTTACGCCGTTGCCTGCGGTAATGTTGACGTTGTTGTTGGCAGTAATGTTGGATGCGATTTCAGCAGAGTCTTTGGCGTTGATGACAACATTGGTCGCATTCATATCGCCTTTGACGGCGGTAGATTCTTTTTTGTTTTCATCAGCGTAGTTGACGTTCAGGTTGGCATTCACATCAACGTTTGAACCGTCTTTGGTGTATGCGCCGACAGTCAAAGACGCGCCGCCTTGTTTGCTGCTGCTGTTGCTGGTGTTGTGGGCGGCAGTGTTGTGGTATGAACCTGCGTCAATGTTGATCGCACCGGTCACATCGTATTTTGTACCTTCATCAGACACTTTGTCATTTGCCAAAACGATGGCATTGCCTGCGTTGATGGTGGTGACGGTTGCAGTGGATTCATTGTGGGTCGAAGAATTGCCTTGACCTTGTGCAGTGATTTCACCGCCGATGCCTTTGTTGGTGCTGATGCCGGCAGAAACGACCAAACCGCCGCCGTTTTGTTTCACATCGGATTTCGCACCGCTGTGTGCCGCTGCATGGGTAACGTTTTTGGCAGACTCAATCACATTGCCGGTCGCATTAATCACGGTACCTTCTTGATTAATATTGCCGTTGGCAGTGATGGTGGTGTTGCCGCCGGTGTTGATGTTGGATACATGAGATGTGTCCGTTACGGTTGTTGCATCCGTTTTGGTGCTGGTAATGCCGACAGATACGCCGACGCCTGCGGCGTTATTTTTTCCGTATGCGGTGGCAGATACGCCCAAATCGGTTACGCGGCCGGATTCGGTCACTGTGCTGCTGCCTTTGGAGGCAACAACATTGACGTCATTGGCTGCGGAAATGTTAACGGATTCTTCGCCGTTGACTTGGCTGCCGCTGACGGTAACGTTTGAGTTGGAAGACAACTGGGTGTTTTTACCGGTCAAAATGCTGCCGCTCAGGCCGACAGAATGGGTGTCGGTGTGGGTATCGGTGAATTTGATACCGGCTTTGGCAGTCACGCTGCCGTTTTCTTTATTGGTTTCGGTACCCGAGTAGCCTTTGATGGAATACTCGTTGACCTGTTTGTTTTCTACCGCTTTGGCGGCATCGATGGTCAAATCGCCTGCGGAAGCCAGTTGCAGTTTTTGTGCCGCAAACAATGCAGAGCCGATCACATTGATGTCTTTGTTGGAAACAACGGTCAGGTCGGCATTGGAAACCAGGGTAGAACCGGTTACTTTTTCAATGCTGCTGTTGCTGCTGGTTTTGGAGGTCGTGATATTGAAAATCGTACCTTTACGCGCGCTTTGTGCGGAAGTATCGGTGCTGGTGGCGTTTTTAATATCAACATTGCCTGCTTTGGAGCTGACGAATGTACCGGCTTGGCCTTCAACGGTACTGCCGTAAACGTTGACGCCGTTTTTTGCACCCAAGACTACGTTTGAGTTGGCAGTAATGCTGCTGCCGTGCAGGTTTTCGGTACGGTTGTTTTGAACTTGGCTTTCACCGCCGAACAGGCCGCCCCAGTATTTTTTCTGGTCGTCAAGGCTGTTGGTGTTGATGGTGGTTTGCGTACCCAAGTTGATGTTGTTGACATCGGTAACGACATTGCCGTTTGCCGCGATGCTTGCGCCGTAAGTGCTCAAATCGCCTTCGGAAATCAAACCGATATCACCGGCTGCGGAAATTTTGGTTTGATGGGCGGTAGAGTTTTTGGAAGATTTGGTAGCGATACCGGTTTTCAGCGCGGCAGTTTCGTTTTTGAAGCTGACATAAGTCGAGCTGCTGTCGGTTTCGCTGTTGCTGCTCAATACGATTCCTTGTTGGGCGGCAATGCGAGCATCAGCAGCCGAGTTCAGTTCGGTAGCATCCAATTGAACTTTGCCGGTGGTGGCAATATTGACAGAACCGGCATTGATTTTGGTTTGATGCAGGCTTTCGTCAGCAGAAGAGCTCAGGTTGTTGTTGTACCAAAGGCCTTTGCTTTGAGTATGGTCGGATTCTATGCGGTTGGTTGTTTTTACCGCGTTAGAATTGATGTTGCCTGTGGCAGATGCGGTCAGCGCACCGGCATTGATGTTGGCTGCGCTAAGGTTGAGGCTGCCGCTGTTGTTCAGAGTCAATGACTCGGATGCATTGATATTGCTGGCGGTAAAGTTTTCCGTTTTGTTGCGGTTTGAACGGAAGTGCTGAACATTTTGCGCTTCTTTGCCGCTGGAAGATTTATTAGCGGAATGGCTGGTAACCGTGCCTTTGATGTCGGTATCGCGGGCAAATAATTCCATTTGTGCGCTGGTCAGATTGGCGGACTGGATGCTCAGGTTGCCTTTGCTGTCGATATTCAGGTAGCGGGTGCCGGTAATGGCGGCGTTTTGAATGTTTTGTTTGGCGCGTTTGTCGGTCGCGTGGATGCGGATGGTACCGGCGCGCATACTGCCGAAGATATGGCCGTCAAGAACCGGCGCATTTGAAGCTGCGTCCAAGGCTTCGATTTGTGCGGTTTTGTAGTCGAAGTTGCTTTTGCCTGAAGAAACGTTGATGGCGTCGGCGGCATTGACGTTGGCTGATTTGCCGACCACAACTTGTGGCGCGAGCAGGTCAACTACGCGGTTGCCGCTCAAATTACCGTTTACTTGCAGTTGTTTGCCATTGTCGCTGATATTGAAAGATTTCAACGTGCCGTCTGAAACGGTTGGCGTACCGACAACCAAGGATGCGCGGTTGGCATTCAGGATGCTGCCGCCGTTGTGGGTAATGCCGTTAGGGTTTGCCAAAACATAGTCTGCGGCAATACCGAAGATCTCTTGCTGACCCAAGATCAGGGAAGGGTTTTTGCTGACTACTTCGTTCAAGATCACAGATGCGGCCTGACCTTGGAAGTTTTTGTTGGCAGACAGGTTTCCGGCCAGTTGGGATTTACCGGCAGACAGGGCGTTATTCAAAACGGCACCGTGTTGGGAAACGTTGTACTTGTTGTATTGGTTGTGAGAAAGACCTTGGGCCGTCGGTGCGGCAATGTTGACGATGTCGACATTGTTTTGCTGCTGTACCGAAGTTTGGCCGATGGCTTCGATATTGGCGGCTACCGCTGCATTTCCCAGGAATGCAAAGCACACGGCGACAGTCACTTTGCCGGAAGCTGAGAGCTTAGGCTGATATAAAGTGTCGATTTTCATGGATTTTAATCCTTATTTATCGTGATGGAGAGTGAATCAGAAATCCCATATCGGGTATCGGATTTCTGTTGAGAAAACTTTTGAATGTATTAACATTGGTATGGAAATTTTTACAATCATACCACCAGTATGACCTTGTGTGCACTATTTCAAATGCAAATAAAATCCGCTCATCCTATTGATATTAATGGGAAATTAATAACGCTAAGATGAGCGGTTTATATATTGGATAAAAGGATATATATTTACATAATTTTAAAATGGAATGCGTAAAGAAACGGTTACATGATCCTGTTTTTCGCTGTTTGATTGGTTGGGCATGCGCGCAAAACCTTTGCCGTAGTCGGCAGAAAGCTGCCATTTGTCCGCCTTGCCCAAATTCAAACCTGCCACTAAGCCCATGGCGCGTTGCGAACCTTCGTGATGATTTTTGGCAACGCCGATGTCTGCGCCCAGATAAGGTTCGATATAGATGCCGTGAGGCGTATTACGGCGGAAATAAACGGTATTGCTCAACAGGACTGCGCTGCTTGCGCTCAAAGAAGTCGAACGGAAACCGCGTACATTTTGATAACCGACGATGTCCATTTCTTTGGCGGCAAACAAATCATGCGGGCTATATTGGGCATCGATTTGGTGATGGTTGCGCACGATCCATTTGCCCAATGGGCGGTTTTGAATCAAATTGCTTTGCAAGGATACAGAGGTATAGTGTTTGTCGAACGGTGTGTGTTCGGTATTTTTCGCAAACCCTTGTTCCACGCCGATATTGTTGAGCCAAATGCCGTTTGGCAGGATGGCCGTGTGCGACAGGCCGACTTGTGCCGAATAGATTTCCGGACTTTGCAATTCCAGTTTGCTGTCGGCAAATTTTGCAGTCTGTTTCACATAATCGATACCGGCATAGGCGGAGGTAATGTGTTTTTGACTGCGTGAGAATACGCGGTCTGCTTTGATTCCTGCCGCTTTGGATTTGGAGCGGTAAGCATAGCGCGTTACGCTGGGCGTTAGGATGCTTTGCGATTGCGACGCGGCAGCGTAAGTGCTGAATGTCCATGCGCCATAAGGAACTTGGTAGAACAGGCTGCCGCCGCGACTGTAATGGCTGTCGTGGTTGTTTAGATTGGTGTAGCCGTTTAGATAAAGGGAGTCGCTCAATCCCAACGGGCTGCCGATATTCAGGCTGCCGCGCAGTGTCGTGGTATTGGGTTTGCTGCCTTTATTGTCGAAGGTGATGCTGCCGCCCCAATGTTTTTCGGCATCGTTGTTGAGTTGGATGGAGGCGGTGCCGTCATCATGCGGATAAACATCGATGCTGACGTTGTTGCCGGCAACATGGTTTGCCTGTTCGATACCTTGGTCGAGGTATTGGATGTTCAGCGGTTTGCCTTGATGATTGGGGAAGAGGGTGTCGACGTTGACTGTACGGGAGCCGCCGGTAATCTCACGGATTTTGCCTTCGATGACGGCCAATTTCAAAACACGCGCGGGCGTGGTTTCAAATTTGATTTGCGTGTGCGGATAGCCTTGAGCGATATACTCGGCAACGATGTCTCGGTTCAGTTGGTTGATGTTGTTTTGATTGATGCATTTGGGGAGCTTGGCTTCAATCTTTTTGGAATCGATGAGCGTAATGCCGGAAAGTTCGATACCGGTGTAATCCAAGCATTCGGTATTGTTTTCAGACGGCCCTTCTTGTGCAACCGCGTCGTTATCTTGTTTTTTCTGTAAATCCCATGCCGACTGCTCGCGTTTTTGGATTTCGACCGAATGAATCTGGTCGAGGTTATCGCGGAAGTCTTTGTCGAATTGGTTGGATACGTTTTTATCGATTTGATCAGGCGGATTTGGCGTATTGGCCGCATAGGCGTTCAGAGCGGAGAGAATCAATACGGGCAGGGGAAGGAGGCGGGGTTTATACATGGTGTCGTAATTTTATAGGGATAATGATCGGGTTTATTTTATCGAAAATAGCTGTCTGGGGCGTATCGGTTTTTATCGTTGTCTGCAATCAGGGTTTATGAAGCAATAATGGAATCAATTTCTATGATGATACCATAAAAATATTAATGGGATTTAAATAACAAAAACCTGCCTTTGAAAAGGCAGGTTTTTTCAGACGGCCTTTGAGCCGTTAAAGATTTTGCAAACGCTCGACAGAAGGCGCGTAATAGTAGGCGCCTGATACGGCTTTAGACAAATATTTCAGCAGTAAGTCGGTTTTACCATCTGCATCGCCGAACATATTGAGCAGTTGGATTTCAATATTGTGCAGCGTGTTGCAATAGGAAGTGAACATCAAACCATGTTCGCCGCTGATTTTGCCGAAGGGCAAGCTGCGGCGGACGATTTTCAAACCAACGCCGTTTTCTTTGACATTGACGCGGCCGAGATGTGAGTCGGGCAGGCGCACGTCTTTGCTGAATTCGTCATTGGCTTCTTTGCTGCGGCCAACGCTGGCTTCTTGTTCGGCAGTAGGAACAGCATCCCATTTTTTCAAATCGTGCAGGTATTTTTGCAGCAAAACATAGCTGCCGCCGGCATCAGGCTTGCCTTCGGGAATAATGGCAACATTGCGTACATTGTCATCGCCCTGCGGATTTTCCGTGCCATCGACAAAACCGTCCAAGCCGCGGTCTTCATACAGGCGCAGGCCGTGTTCTTCAGTGGCTACGCGGATGCTGTCGCCGAATGCACTTAATACGGATTGTGCCAAGGCATAGGCGGCTTTTTGCTCGGTGGCTTGGATGTGGATATAGAGGTCGTGTTGGGTGGAAGGGGCGAGGCCGTTGCCCAATTCAGGGAAAGGTTTGATTTCGCTGCCTTCGTCAGTATGGCCGAACGATTGCCATGCGCGGCTGCCGAAGGCAATGGCCAAACCCAAAATATCATTTGGAAAACGGGTTTTCAGTTTGGCCAAGGATTCCAAAGAAAGGCGGCAGGCAGATTTGATGTCTTCGTTGCGGCCGTCTGAAATATCTGCTTCGATAAAAATACCGGCTTGTGCGTGATCAGGAATAATAGCTGATTGAGGGTGGCTCATGATGATTCCTTTCAAAATATTATGGGTTTTTACGTGGGGGATTATACACTGAAAGTTTCAGACGGCCTAAAATCTGCCTTTTGATTTTTTAGGGCGGAAAGGCATGTTTGGCAAGATGTTTTTTGTGAGCGTCATTCTGTTGCAAGTGTTTACATTCGGGCTTGGGCGTTCGCTGCAATGGCTGTTTGCGCCTTGGATCGGCAAAGTCGGCAGACGTTGGTTGATGGGTATTTCCTATTTCATTACAAACGGCTTGTTGGTCGGCTTGCTGCTGGAATTGGGACATATGATGTTCCGCGTGGTGGCGTTTTGGATGGTGATCTTGCTGTTTGTGATGTATGCCGCGTTGGCGACATTTATCCTGTATCTTTTGCTGCGCCGTTTTATGGCGCGCCAACCGCTTTCTCGAAGCCTGAGGCTGTTTGCGCCTTTGTTTGTGATCGGTTTGCTCGGTTTGGGGATGTATAACGCCTATACGCCCGTGATCCGCCATCAGACTGTATTCATCAATAAGAAGATGGATAAGCCGCTGCGTATCGGCGTGGCCAGCGATTTGCACTTGGGGATTTTGTTCGGCACGCGTCAATTGGACAAGCTGACCGACATTATGAAGCAGGAACAAGTCGACATGGTGTTGCTGCCGGGCGATTTGATGGACGATACCGTCGATGCGTACCTGAAAGAAAACATGAAACCGCATTTGCAGAAACTGACTGCGCCGATGGGCGTTTATGCCACTTTGGGCAATCATGATTGGTTCCGTGATCAGAAACGCATCAAACATGAATTGGAAGCGGCAGGTTTGACGGTTTTGGCCAATCAGGTTTTGGAAGTGAATGGTGTGTTGCTGGTGGGGCGGAGCGATGATTTGGATCACAAACGCCCCAGTGCGGAGCAGCTTTTAGAAGGTCAAAATACCCAATTACCGGTTTTACTGATGGACCACCGTCCTACTTCAATCGAAACCCATGCCCGGCTGCCGATTGATGTGCAGGTTTCCGGCCATGTCCACAACGGCCAAGTCGCACCCGCCAACCTTATCGTCCGTACGCTTTATCGTCTTGCTTACGGCTATGAGGCAATCGGTAACGGCCATTTCTTCACCACTTCGGGCTACGGCTTCTGGGGCATTCCCCTTCGTTTGGGTTCTCAATCAGAAGTGTGGGTGATTGACATCAAGTCAAAGCATTGAAATAGAAATATAAACTTCAGGCCGTCTGAATTTCAGACGGCCTTTTTTATGAAAATTGGGAAAAATATTGAAATTGGATTATAATCGATGTAAATAAAATCAGCCACCGATATGAGTGGCATCATAACTAGGGAACTCACTATGGGCATTATCAGTCTTGCACTTATCTTTGTATCAATCGCCGCCGTCTTATTGTATTTCAAACAACAGTTGAAAGACCGCAAAAAAGACTGTCGCGAATCCTTTGTCTCTTTGCGCATTGCGCTCGACTGCCGACATCAGGCCGTCCGTCATGTATTGGATGCATACAGCAAACACCTGCAAGAGCAGGGCATTGCATCGGATCAAAACGTTCAGCAGATGTGCGTCGAAGTTGAAACCGCATTGGCGCAAACTGCCAAAACATTTTCCGAATCCAAAATCAAACATCTGTGCGAAACCGAAACAGCATTGAATCATGCGCTGAAAAAATTACAAACCGCCGTCAACAGCCTTTTGAAACAACATCCTGATGAGAAATTGGCCGGTTTGATGGAAATGCTGGGTGCCGCAGAAGCAGAAGTCGCATCGGCACGCCGTGCTTACAACCGTAGAGCCGGAAGCTACAATCATCATTTGAACAAATTGCCCAACCGTCTTGTCGCCAAGCCATTGGGTTTTGACAAGCAGGCAAGTTTGGTTCGTTTTACGGAAAACCAAACGCAACGAATGAGCAGCAATATGTTGGTTTAAAAATTAAGCAGTTTATTGAATAAGCCATAAACAAAGGCCGTCTGAGATATGAATTTCAGACGGCCTTTTTTGTATTGTTAATGAAAAATACTTAGGCGTTGGCCAATTTATTGGGCAAAGCGGATCAGGCTGTCGGCAAGCTTATCGGCTGCAGTTTCATAGCCTTGTGCGGAGAAGTGAACGCCGTCTTTGGCTGCCAAGCCTTGCGCCATCCAGTTTTTCATGCTGCATGCTCCGCCCATTGCATCTTGCCAAGACCAGAACATGATTTTTTCGTCACGGGCAACACGTTGCTGCATTTGTTGTACTTCGCTGAGCAAGACAGGGCGGTTGCCGCAGCTGCCGTAGGCGGTTTTCAAAGATTCCGGCGCGCCGAGGATCAGGATGCCTGCGTTGGGCAGGGTGTTTTTGATTTGACGGATATAGTTGCGCCATGTCCGCTCGGTAGAGGAAATATCGAGGTTGCCGGAAAAGGCTTCGTTGGTACCGTAGGCAAGGATGATTAAATCGGCTTTGGTTTGTGCCAAATCTTCCCACATGCCCGGCCGCCATTTTGACCATTGGGACAATTGCGCGCCGTTGATGCCCATGGCGGAAACGGTTACGCCGCGTCCGGGGCGTTCGATATTAATGAAGCCGATTTGCCAAGGCATGCTGCTGCTGAGGGTCATCGGCAGGGAGGCGTTGGTATGCAACAGTTGCCAGCCGTTTTGTTTGGCCGGGATTTCGCGGCCGTTGACAATCAGGGTTTGCTCGGACCAAACCGGTTTGCCGAAGATGGAGATTTGTTGCATGTCCATGCTGCCGTCGGCTGCGCTTAAGGTAACGCTGCCGCCGTCGGCGCGTGCTTCAATGCCGCCGAAAGAGAAATCGCTGTGTGATTTGCGGCTGCTGATGGTGTTCCAACCGCTGCCGCTGTAACGGACGGTTGCCATGCGCTGGCCTTTGACGGTGTTGGGGTAAACCCAACCGATGCCGCCGTTGCCCCATTTTTGTTGCAAACGGCGGCGCAGGCGGTCGGTGAAATAGTCGCCGGCGGTGTGTGAGTCGCCGACTTGAATAATGCGGAATTTGCCGTCTGAAGTATTGTTGAGCTGTTGCAGTTTGTTCAGCCAGGCAGGGCGGTTTGAGCCGTAGTTGCTTAACAGGCCGTCATCGGCGGCACAGGCGGCCATAGGGAGTGCAAGAAGCGTGAGGAGTAAGGTTTTATTTAATTTCATGGTTGTGTATCGTGTGTAAAATTAATTTTTTCCATAATTTTTTCGGCCAATAGTTTTTGGCCTTCTGCGGAAAAGTGGATGCCGTCCTTGCTGCGGTAACGGATGATTTTTCCGTTGACTTTGACAGAGTCGGCATATTCTTCTGCGCCATTGCTCAACAGTTTGTCAGTTGGCAGCCAGATGGCTTGAGGCGACACCGTACCCGACAGGATTTTGTCGAGGTAGCGCATCTGTTCGTTGAGCTTGGCTTTTTTCATGTAAGGAATGCCCAGCCAAATGACTTGGACATCATGTGTGGAGGCTGCATCAAGAATACGGCGGACGCGGCTGAGGTATTCCGCTTCCCATTCAGGGGAGGCGAACTTCAGGTATTTTTTACCCATCGGGAAATCCCAAGGGTCGTTAGGGCCTAAGAATACAACCAAAACGCGGATGTCGGGTTCTTTTTGCAAAGTTTGTTCGATGGTTTTCGGCCAGTCGAAGAAGTTGGGGTAGGACAAGCCGGTGCTTTGTTTGCTGAGGTTGACCGATTGTACGCCATATTCTTGCTTGAGGTGTTTTTGTACGAAAGGTGCAACGCCCTGCATCAGCGAGTCGCCGGCAAAGAAAACTTTGTTGCCTTTTTTCAATACAACCTGCATTGCCGACTGATCAGCCTGATTGCTTGGCTCGCTGGCGGCGGTATCCGTATTGTTAGCCGCATCAGAAGCAGCAGTCTCTTTTTGATTGTCCGATGTCTCAATGTTTTCCATATTTTCAGACGGCCTTGTTGTTTCAATGCCAGAGTCTTCCGAAACCAAAGCGTCTTCTGCTTCCAGTGAAGCTTTCAGGCCGTCTGAAAATTCGTAGGCTTTTTGTTGCCAATCCGCACCGATACGCCACCAAGCGTATTCGGATAAAGGCTCAAGCGGACTGTTTTCATGATAGGTCTGCTGCCAATAGGCATTGATGGAGTTTTGGGCAAACCACGTCAACGCAACCGCACTGAGCAGAATCGAAACAAACAGGGAGATAAAGCGTTTCATGTTCTGCTCCTTAGAAGTTGGCGTAAATAAAGCCGGGAATGCCGGACGGGGCGAGGACGATAATCAGGGCGAGGATAAGCGTGATAGGGATAAACCACAGCCATGCAGGCAGTTTGTCCAAGCCTTTTACCGATGCTTCAAATAAGCGAAGCAAATACGGGTACAGCAAAAGCATCAGTGCAAAGGCACCCAGCAACATGAGGTCGGTCGGCAGAGGCGCGTTCCAACCTTTATCATTGGCAAATAAGGCGCTGAACAGCATTTCCGTATCGGCAAGCGTTGCGCTGTTGAACACGACAAACGCGAAACAAACGAAATGGAAGGTAAACAGCCAGGCGAGCGGTTTGCCGATTTTCAGACGGCCTAAGGCATTGCGGCCGACGATTTTGTCGCCGCAGTTAAGCAATACCAAGGCCGCACCGTGCAGCGCGCCCCAAATCAAAAAGCTCCAGCCGTAGCCATGCCAAATGCCGGAAAGCAACATGGCAATCATCAGATTGAGCTGGGTGCGTCCGAAGCCTTTTTTGCTGCCGCCCAAAGGGATATAGATATAGTCGCGAATCCAAGTGGACAGGCTGATGTGCCATCTGTCCCAGAAGTCGCGGATGTTGATGGCACGAAGCGGCGCGGCGAAGTTTTTCGGCAGCTGGAAGCCGAGCAGCATGGCCAAGCCGATGACCAAATCCGAATAGCCGGAAAAGTCGAAAAAGAGTTGGAAGGTGTAGCCATAAATTGCAGACAACACGCCCCAGCCGTCGAACTGAGCCGGATTTTCAAAAACAGGCGATACCCAGCCTTCCGCCAATACGCCGGCAAGCCACCATTTTTTGGCAATGCCCAACACAATCAGGCCGACCGCCAACGCCGGATAAATCAGTTGGCGTGCTTGTTTGGTGCGGATTTGCGCCAATGCGCCCGCTTGTTCGCCGTCTATGCTTTTAAAAGCGGCCGCACGGATAATCGGGCCGGATGTGATGGTGGGGAAGAAGCTCAGATGCAGTAGGAGCTCGTGCCATTCAAAATGGTCTCCTTTAGGCTCGCGGTAGCAATACACCAAGTAAGCCAGCGATTGGAAGGTGTAATAAGACAAGCCCAGAGGCAAAATAATGTCGATGACGGCGCTTTGTCCTGTATATTGCTGAATAATCGGGCGGAAAAAGTCGAAATATTTGAAGAAACACAAAACAGTCAATGCCGCTGAAATACCGCAACCCAGCCAAAATTTGCGGATATTCTCGTTTTCAGAAAACATCAGCACGCTGATCAGGTAAACCACAGACGAGTAAACCAAAATCAGCGCGGCAAAAATGGGGTCGATACGGTAAAGCCAGCCCAGCCCGGCAACCAAAAGTAAAACGTTTTGAACTTGCGGCAAACGTGCAAATGCCCAGTACAAGGGCAAAAATACGATAAAGAATACCGCAAATTCAATAGACAGCAACGGCATGACAATTCCTTGATGTGTTTAAACTTTCAAACTTTTCGATTGATTGTTATTTTTTGGCATTAAGTTTGGCTCGGATAATTTCGACTACCGCAGGTAAAATCGAAATCACGATGATTGCCGCCATGACTAAGCCCAGATTGTTTTTGACGACGGGGATATTGGCGAAGAAGTAGCCTGCATAGGAAAACAACAATACCCACAACACTGCGCCGATAATGTTGTAACGGATAAACGTTGCGTAGTGCATATCGCCCATACCGGCGACAAATGGCGCAAACGTCCGCACAATCGGTACAAAGCGCGCAATGATGATGGTTTTGCCGCCGTGTTTTTCATAGAACGCATGGGTTTTTTCCAAATACGAACGGCGGAAAATTTTGGAATCAGGATTGGCAAACAGTTTTTGTCCAAAATACTTGCCAATCATAAAGTTGGCCGCATCGCCTAAAATGGCAGCCGCTAACAGCAGCAATACCATGACGTGGATGTTCATGCCGCCGATGGCCGCGATACCGCCGGCAGCAAACAGCAGCGAGTCGCCGGGTAAAAACGGCGTTACGACCAAACCGGTTTCGCAGAAAATCACAACAAACAAAATCGCGTAAATCCACGGGCCGTATTGGGCGGAGAGGTGGACAAGGTGTTGGTCGATATGGAGGATGAAATCGATAATGGTAGAAATCACTAGGGTTCCCAAATAAAAAGGCCGTCTGAAAAAGAACAGACAAATGTTTCGGCGAGAAGTTCGACATTGTAAAACCAAAGCGGAATAAAACCAATGCCGTAAGCTGTTTAGAAGTGCAGATATGTTGCAGGTATAGGCTTCAGACGGCCTTTATCCTTGATGGTGGACGGCAAAACAACGTAAAATAAAGCCGATTTCAACCTAACCGGTGCGCCTTTGTGAACCAGCTCATCTTCGATTTTGCCAGCCATGATTATCCCGGCTTCGACAAATTTCTGGGAACAGAAAATGCCGAGCTGGTGTATGTGTTGCAGCACAAACATGGGCAATTTATCTATGTTTGGGGAGAAGAGGGCGCAGGCAAAAGCCATCTCTTGCAGGCATGGGTCGCCCAGGCGCTCGATGCCGGACGAAATGCCCTCTATATTGACGCCGCCGCCACGCCGCTGACAGAAGCCGCGTTGGATGCAGAATATCTTGCCATTGACCAAATCGAAAAGCTTAATAATGAAGAACAGGCTTTACTATTTGCCATCTTCAACCGCTTCCGCAACAGCGGCAAAGGTTTTTTGCTTTTGAGTTCCGAATATACGCCGCAGCAGCTCGTTATCCGTGAAGACTTGCGCACACGCATGGCGTATTGCCTGGTTTACGAAGTCAAACCGCTGACCGACCGGGAAAAAATCGATGCGCTCGTCAGCATGGCGGCTGCCCGTCAGGTAACCATCGATCCGGAAATCTTCGAATACCTGCTGAACCATTGGCGGCGCGATATGGACAGTCTGATGCAAATGCTCGATACCCTCGACAACTATGCCGTTATGATGGGCAAGCGCATTACTTTGCCGCTTTTGCGCCAGCTTTTAAAACAACAGGAAACCCAATGAAAAACCTTGCCATTTTCGACCTCGACAATACCTTGATCAATACCGATTCGGATCACTCCTGGCCGCAATACCTGATTAAAAAAGGCATAGTCGATGCGGCTGAAACCGAGGCGCAAAATGAAAAGTTTTACCAAGACTATCAAAACGGTTGTCTTGATATTGATGCCTTCCTTAAATTCCATCTCGCGCCTTTGGCTCGTTTCAGCAAGGAAGAATTGGCTGAGTTTCATCGCGAGTTTATGGCCGAGTATATTGTTCCGTATATTTCCCCGATGCAGCGTATGCTGGTGCAAAGCCATCAAATGGCGGGCGACGAAATGTTGGTTATTTCTTCGACCAACGAATTCATCATTACCCCGATCTGCCATCTTTTCGGTATTCACAACGTTATCGGCACGCAGCTTGAAACCGGCGAAGACGGCCGATATACCGGCAACTATGTCGGTACGCCCAGCCTGAAAGAAGGCAAAATTACCCGATTGAACCAATGGCTTGCCGAGCGCGGCGAGACCTTTGAAAGCTACGGCAAGGTTTATTTTTACAGCGACTCCAAAAACGATTTGCCGTTGCTGCGTATTGTGGACGAACCTGTCGCCGTCAATCCGGATGCCGAGCTGGAAAAAGAAGCCAAAGCAAAAGGTTGGCCGATTTTGAATTTCAAATAACGATCAATCAGGCCGTCTGAAATATTTAAACCTAACCACAACCCTAATAAGGACTAAAACATGAAAACGACTAAACTCCTCGCCTCAGCCCTGTTGTTTGCCGCTGTATTCGGTACTGCACAAGCAGCCGATACCGAAACTCTGGAAGCCATGAAAGCGCAAAACGGCAGCGTTAAAACCGTTTTGATGGATGTTTTCACGACTCCTGCCGGCAACGTTGACCGCGTGAATATCATTCAATCCAGCGGCAATCCTGAAATGGACGAACGCGCAGTGAAAAGCGTTTCCAAATATCCTTATCCGAAACGCAAAACCGCATCTAAATACCAACACACCGTTACTTTTGAAACCAATGTTGAAGTAATCAACAACTGATTCGGACGCAAGGCCGTCTGAAAAACAGAAGGCGTTTTGATTGGGAAACCCCCTCTCAAAACGCCGTTTTATTCGTTAAACAAGTATAACCAAAATTGCCGTAAAACCACACGCTCCGGTGCTATACTAAAACAAATAAACCGCTTCATCACACATCATGTCTCCCCGTCCAGTTACCATTACTTCTTACAATATGCACAAAGGCATGTCTGCGCTCAACCGCAAAGTGCAGGTCAACCGCATGGCTGACGCGCTGGGTGCATTGGGTTCGGACGTTTTGTTTTTACAAGAAGTCCAAGGACAACATCTCAACAGAAGCCGCCGTACCGACTTTCCCGATGCGCCGCATTACGACATCATCGGCGACAGCCTCGATTATCATCGCAGCTACGGCAAAAATGCCGTCTATCCCAAACGACACCACGGCAACGCCATTCTCAGCCGCCTGCCGCTGAAAACGGAAAACAACCTCAACATCAGTGTCAACAAACTTGAACAACGCGGCCTGTTGCATTGCGAGGTCGTACCCGAAGGTTGGGAAGATCCGCTGGTGTGTCTGTGTGTCCACCTCAATCTGCGCGAGCCAGACCGCCTCAAACAATACCGCGCCATCAGCGACTATGTCGACCGCCACATCAACCCTGACAGCCCCTTGATTATTGCCGGCGATTTCAATGACTGGCGGCAAAAATCAGCACGTGAGCTGGGCAGGGCATTAGATTTGAACGAAGTATTCGTCGATAATACAGGCAAACGCCCCAAAACCTTCCCCTCGCGCCTGCCCATCCTCAGCCTTGACCGCATTTACACGCGCAACCTTGATGTCATCGATTCTGAAATTCACAACAGTAAAGACTGGCAGCATTTGTCAGATCATCTGCCGTTGAGTGTAACAGTTAGACCGCATCGTAAAATGGATATGAAGTCCGATAGAAAAATATAAGGTTGAAATCTTTCTTAAGCACCATTGGCAATGTATTGAAAGAAAAAGTGTTTTTCACTCAGATATTTGAGAAGAAAATAAGGCCGTCTGAAACGTTTCAGACGGCCTGTTTTAAGTTTATAAAAAAGCGCAAACCTTTTTAAATCAAAAGTTTGCGCTTTAAATCTGGTGGAGGCGGGGGGAATCGAACCCCCGTCCGAAAGTCCTCTACAGAGCGTTCTACATACTTAGTTGTGTCTATTTAGAATCTCGTCCCCATCATGCCGACCAACAGGCCTTCAGGGAACCAGTTACCTTAAATCTCGTTTCCTGCCAAGTAACCCGACAGAAAACCAGTCAATGTAGAATGACGTTGCGGTAGCTTGCGCTACACAGCCCATTGACCAACTGCTGCAACGGCAGGCCTTAAGCGGCCAGTGCGTAAGTTTCGTCGTTTGCGACTATTTTGATTCAGTGTTTAACGGGAAATCTGAGACCCCGGTATGCCCGCATCTGCTTTGCAACCCCCGTCGAAACCAAGATCGCCCCCAGATAGGAAGGGTTGATTATACGCATGTCGGCGGGCTTTGCCAAGTTGCTGTTCGATTAAAAAGGCCGTCTGAACAGCGGTTTGCTTTTTCAGACGGCCTCTTTGTTTAGGTTTATTGACGGTAGTTTTGCAGGAAGCGTTCGAGTTTGCCCATGGCCTCTTCAATTTGATGAACGGGCGGCAGGGTAACGATACGGAAGTGGTCGGGGCGTATCCAGTTGAAGCCTGTGCCTTGGACGAACAGGACTTTTTCACGTACGAGTAAGTCGTAGATGAATTTCATGTCGTCGTGGATGCTGTACATTTCGGTATCGATTTTGGGGAACATATACAATGCACCCATGGGTTTGACGCAGGATATGCCCGGAATCTGGTTGACCAGTTCCCATGCTTTGTTGCGTTGCTCGAGCAGGCGGCCGCCTGGGAGGAGGAATTCGTTGATGCTTTGGTATCCGCCTAAGGCCGTCTGAATGGCGTGTTGCATGGGTGTGGTGGCACAAAGGCGCATAGACGAGAGCATGTCCAAGCCTTCGATATAGCCTTTTGCATGATGTTTCGGGCCGTTGAGTATCATCCAGCCTTGACGGAATCCGGCAACGCGGTAGGCTTTCGAGAGGCCGTTGAATGTCACGGTCAGGAGGTCGGGGGCAAGCGCGGCGATATGGTGGTGTACTGCGTCGTCGTAGAGGATTTTGTCGTAAATTTCGTCGGCAAAAATAATCAGGCCGTGTTTGCGTGCCAATTCGGCGATTTCGAGCAGGATTTCTTTGCTGTACACCGCGCCTGTCGGGTTGTTGGGGTTGATGACGACGATGGCTTTGGTTTTAGGCGTAATTTTGGCTTCCATGTCGGCCAGGTTGGGGAACCAGTTATTTTCTTCGTCGCATAGATAATGGCGGACGGTGCCGCCTGCCAGTGTTGCGGCGGCGGTCCACAAAGGATAGTCCGGTGCGGGAATCAGGATTTCGTCGCCGTCGTTGAGCAGCGCCTGCATGGACATGGTAATCAATTCGGAGACGCCGTTGCCGATGTAAACGTCGTTGACGGTAACGTCGAGCAGTCCTTTGGTTTGGTAGTAGTGGACGATGGCTTTGCGTGCGGAATAAAGGCCTTTGGAGTCGCAATAGCCTTGTGAAGTCGGCAGGTTGCGGATGACGTCAACCAAGATTTCGTCAGGCGCTTCAAAGCCGAACGGAGCCGGATTGCCGATATTGAGCTTGAGGATTTTGTTGCCTTCTTCTTCCAGTTGCAGGGCTTTTTTGTGAACCGGGCCGCGGATGTCGTAGCAAACGTGGTCCAGTTTGGATGATTTGGGGAATTTCTCCATGATGTGTGTTCCGTAAAATTGTTAACAATGGGATAAATGTACTCTTTTTGCGGGTAAATTAAAAGGGCTTCAGACGGCCAAGGCTTACTTATTGCGCGCTTCGGCACGGCGAACCGTCACGCTTTTGCCGCCTATGCCCCAGTTGTCCATATCGATTTCGTCGATGACGACGACGGTTGTCTCAGGGTTTTTGTTGAGAACGCGTGAGAGTAATTCGGTGACGCCGCGGATTAATTCGGCTTTTTGCTCTGCACTCGGGGCTTCGCTGCCGCCGGTTACTTTGATATTGACGTAGGGCATGGCTTTTTCCTTTTAAAATAGCGTTCACATGTTATCTTATTTTTATTAGGCCGTCTGAAATTTAATTGCAGGATTTTTCATTGATCATGCCTGCTTTTACAAAGAATTAAGTTTTTTGGAATGGATTGTTTTTACAATGCAGTTTTATTTTGTATGGATATCGTTATGAACCGTTTTCTCCAAACTTTGATTGTGGCTGCTCCGATGGTGATTGCCGCGCCTTATGTGGCGGCGGAAACGCATCCGGCGCAAAAGCAGATGCAGCAGAACATTGATGCCGTGTTGAAAATCGCACGCAATACGTCTTTGACAGAGGCGCAACGTGTGAAACAGGTTGAGCAGTATGCCAACCGTTATTTGGATTATGAGCGTATTTCGGCTTTGGCGGTCGGTGCGCCATGGCGTGAATTTTCTGCCAAGCAGAAAACCGATTTTATCCGTGCATTCAAAGACATGGTCATTGCGATGTACTCGCATTCCGCGTTAATTGGTGCGGCGGATGCAAATGTGCGCCTGTTGCCAAAGATGACGGCAAACGGCAATAAGTTTGACGTTTTCTCAGAAATTCAAACCAAAAAAGGTACGAAGTATGAAGTGGCTTACCAACTTTACCAAAGCGGCGGCGTGTATAAGATTTACAACATCCGCGTGGACGGTACCAGCTTGGTAACGGTATACCGCAACCAATTTGGCGAGCTGATTAAGAGCAAAGGCATTGACGGTACGATTGCGACTGTCGCTGCCAAGGGATTGAAGAAACAATAAGGCAGATTGATAAA
This sequence comes from Neisseria mucosa, assembly GCF_013267835.1. Taxonomy (NCBI): domain Bacteria; kingdom Pseudomonadati; phylum Pseudomonadota; class Betaproteobacteria; order Neisseriales; family Neisseriaceae; genus Neisseria; species Neisseria mucosa. The sequence goes on along the minus strand of NZ_CP053939.1, from coordinate 999,943 downwards.
AAGGCCGTCTGAATATCCAGACGGCCTTTTTGTGTTACGGGCTGATTAAGCACGTTTGCGGAATTCGCCGGTACGGGTATCGATTTCGACTTTGTCGCCGTTTTCGATGTAAGACATCACTTGGATTTCAGTGCCGCCGACCAGACGCGCGGTTTTCATCACTTTGCCGGAGGTATCGCCTTTAACGGCAGGCTCGGTGTATTCGACTTCGCGAACGATGATGGTAGGCAATTCTACGGAGATTGGGTTGCCTTCGTAGAAAGTGACTTCGCATACGTCTTCCATGCCGTCAACGATGAATTTCAACGCATCGCCGATGTTGTCGGCTTCGATTTCGTATTGGTTGAATTCTTCGTCCATGAAGACGTACATTGGGTCGGCAAAGTAGCTGTAAGTACAGTTTTTGCGGGACAGGATCACGACGTCGAATTTGTCGTCGGCTTTGTAAATGGTTTCAGTAGCGGCACCGGTCAGCAGGTTTTTCAGTTTCATGCTGACTTTGGCGGAAGAGCGGCCGCCTTTGATGTATTCGGTTTTTTGAACGACCATAGGATCGTTGCCGACCATGAATACGTTGCCGGCGCGCAGTTCTTGTGCTGTTTTCATTGTGGTTTTCCAATCAAATCGGTTGTAATAAAACGCGCTATTTTAGCGTATTTTTTTGTGCTTTGAAATAAAGGCGGCAAGTTTTTCGACGGCACTTTTTTGGGCAAAAAGTCCGTCCCGCCATTTTGCCGCGCTTTGGCGCCATTCGTTTTGATGTGCCGTCAAGGTTTGCCATGCCTGCAGGCGTTGGTTGTCGCTGAGTGCTTCGCCGTTGTTGAGTTCGTCGGAAAGGAGGCGGTGTGCCGTGGCGACAACATCCGGATAAACCTGATGCGCTTTGTCCCAAAACGCGTGCAGCTTGTCGAGATGGATATTTTCTTCTTGCGGGTAGATGTGCCAAAAGAAAGGTTTTCCAGCGAGCTGGGCGCGAATAAAGCTGTCTTCGCCGCGTATGACGGCGCCGTCGGCAAGGTTGAGCAGTTTGTCGAAATCTTGTTGGGCAACGAAAGGGATTTTGATTAGGGTAACGTGTCCGCTCTGATACACATCGCCGTCTTCAAGCAGGGCGTTTTGCGGCACTAGGCCGCTGTTTTTCAGGCTGGCGATGATTTGCGTACCTGCAAGCAGCAAGGTAATGGGTTGGTCAGACTGTTGCCACATGGTCAGCCATTTTGCCCAAATATCGCTTTGATAGCCGAAAAGCAGCCATTCGGGCGCGTTTTTTGCGGGAAGTTTGAGTTGTCGGCGTAAGGTTTCCGTATCAAAGCGGGCAGATTCGGCGTAATCGCGTTCGCGCAGCAGGCCGCCGCTTTTTTCGCTGAAACCCATAAACCAAAAATATTTCTGTATGCCGCCTGCTTGGAGTGAGGGCATTAAGTGCAGCCTCTCGTTGCTGTCTTCCGCGCTGAGGTATTCCCAGTTGAGCCAAAGCGGTCGGTGTCGGCGGATGATGGATTGAACGTTGTCGGGCAGTTCGCAGGCGAAGGTTTCGATGACGATGTCGGGAGTAGGGGCGGTATCAGTATCTTCGGCATGGTCGGCTTGCCACGCGTGAATGCCGATACTTTGATGGATATTGGGAATCGAGGCCAAATCAGGGCAAAGTGCTTGAAGGGACGGGAAATCGTCTGTCCATAAATGCACTTGCCAGCCGAGTTCGCGTTGCAAAATACGCGCCAGCCGCCATGAAACGCCGATGTCACCGAAGTTGTCGATGACGTTGCAGAAAATCCAGCAGGTATAAGGTAGGGGAGTGTTCATGGAAAAATATGCCCAAGGCCGTCTGAAAACATCAGAATGCGCCGAAATAGTGGAACAAATAAACAATCAGCAAAACAATCGGAATAAACATCCATATGCTTTGCCGTTTCAATTCAGGCTCTTGTTTGAGGTGGTGTTTGATGACGTCAAAGAGGACGAATTTAAATAGGAACGTGGCTTCGCAGGCAAGGATAATGCCGTTGATGAGGTGTTGCGTTTTGTCTTCGGGCGGGTTGAGGGCAAACCACAAAAGGGTGGCGAGCGGAATCAGGCAGACGGCGAGCCAGCGCAAAAGAATGGGTTTGGACATGGTGTGTGTGCAAGAAATAAAAGAAACATTATACCCTGTCGTCTTTCAGGTAAGTGCAAATCAGGCTATCATTCGGTTTATTTGAAGCGAACATTTATCCCTATGCAAACCCAAGCCATCATCCGCCATATCGTTCAATGGCTCAAAGATTACGCCGAGCAGGCGCGTGCCAAAGGTTTTGTCGTCGGCGTATCCGGCGGCATCGATTCTGCCGTGGTTTCCACCCTTGCCGCGCAAACCGGTTTGTCGGTTTTGTTGTTGGAAATGCCGATTCGTCAGAAATCCGACCAAGTTAACCGCGCGCAAGAACACATGGGCCGTCTGAAACAGCGTTATCCTAACGTAAAAGCGCAAAGCGTTGATTTGACTCCGGCGTTCGATACGTTTGCCGATACCGTTGACGTCAGCGAAACCGAATTTCCCAACAAACAGCTGGCACTGGCCAATGCACGCAGCCGCCTGCGCATGACGACGCTTTATTATTACGGTCAGCTGCATGGTTTGCTGGTGGCCGGGACGGGCAATAAAATTGAAGATTTCGGCGTCGGTTTCTTCACCAAATACGGCGACGGCGGCGTGGACATCAGCCCGATTGCCGATTTGACCAAGACTCAAGTGTACGCGTTGGCTGCCGAGCTGGACGTATCGGAAGACATTCAAAAAGCCGTACCGACAGACGGACTTTGGGATACCGAGCGTACCGATGAAGAGCAAATGGGTGCATCTTATCCCGAACTCGAATGGGCGATGAGCGTGTACGGCAGCCACAAGCCTGAAGATTTTGAAGGCAGACAGCGCGAAGTTTTAGCAATCTATACCCGGTTGCACAAAGCCATGCAGCACAAAGTCAATCCGATTCCGGTTTGCAAGATTCCGGAAGAATTGTTTTAAGTTTGAATATCAAAAGGCCGTCTGAAAACGCTGGATTAAGGTTTTCAGACGGCCTTTTATATTTTATTTCAATAAGAATTAGGAATATGCTTGAAAAACAGCATCATTAGATACCAAAACAGTGTAGCCGCGGCCGCCCCCAGCAATACCCACGCGCTGATTTTGGCGATTTCCCGAATGGTGCGCTTTTGTTGGCGGCTGAACAGACGGTTCACAATCAATGCCGCGATGGCGCAAAAGAAAAAGAATCGCAAAAGCCTGCCTATCATTCCATATCCTCCCAAAAATATTGCCTCTAATTAGGGCAGGCCGTCTGAAGCCTCATGCACAAAACAAAAACGAAACGTTATAATACCCCTTTTGCCGCATCACTTGGAAATTACAAATGACAACAAATGCCTCAGTGGGCATTGTAACGCCCCGGAAAATTCCGTTTGACACACCGCTTGCTCTGGAAAACGGCAAAACCTTACCTCGTTTCGACCTGATGATTGAAACCTACGGCACACTCAATGCCGACAAAAGCAATGCCGTCCTTATCTGTCACGCCTTATCAGGCAATCATCATGTTGCCGGCAAGCACAGTGCGGAGGATAAATACGCCGGTTGGTGGGACAATATGGTCGGCCCCGGCAAACCCATCGATACCGAACGCTTTTTTGTGGTCGGTTTGAACAACTTGGGCGGCTGCGACGGCAGCACCGGCCCTTTGTCCGAGAATCCTGAAACCGGCCGCGAATATGGTGCGGATTTCCCGGTTGTAACCGTCAAAGACTGGGTGAAGTCCCAAGCCATGCTTGCCGATTATCTCGGCATCCAAAAATGGGCGGCCGTTGTCGGCGGCAGCTTGGGCGGCATGCAGGCATTGCAATGGACGATTTCTTTGCCCGAACGCGTTGCCCACGCGCTCGTTATCGCTTCCGCACCTAAACTTTCCACCCAAAACATCGCGTTTAACGATGTTGCCCGTCAGGCCATTTTGACCGATCCCGATTTCCACGAAGGTAATTACCGCAGCCATCATACCGTTCCTTCACGCGGTTTGCGTATCGCGCGTATGATGGGGCACATTACCTATCTTGCCGAAGACGGTTTGGGTAAAAAATTCGGCCGCATTTTAAAATCAGACGGCTATCAGTACGGCTACGGCGTTGAATTTGAAGTGGAATCTTATCTGCGCTATCAAGGCGACAAGTTTGTCGGCCGTTTTGATGCCAACACTTATCTGCTGATGACCAAGGCGCTCGACTACTTCGACCCGGCCGCCGATTACGGCCACAACCTCACGCGCGCCGTGGAAAATGTGCAGGCCAAATTCTTCGTTGCCAGCTTCAGCACCGACTGGCGCTTCTCGCCGCAACGTTCGCATGAATTGGTCAAGGCATTAATCGCCGCGCAAAAATCCGTGCAGTACATCGAAGTTAAATCCAATCACGGCCATGATGCCTTCTTGATGGAAGACGAAGCCTATATCCGCGCGGTTACCGCTTACATGAACAACGTTTACAAGGACTGCCAACAATGAATCTGCGCGACGATTTGCAACTCATTTACGATTGGATACCCGAAGGCAGCCGCGTACTCGATTTAGGTTGCGGCGACGGCGAGCTGCTGGCCGCGCTGGTGGCGCATAAAAACTGCGCCGGTTACGGCATCGAAATCGATACCGACAGCGTGATTGCCGCCATGACCCGCGGTGTAAATGTTATTCAGGCCGACTTGGAAGAGGGTTTGGCGGCGTTTGGCGATCAAAGCTTTGATGTGATTGTCTTGAGCCAAACCATTCAAGCCATGCAGAACACGGAAAAAATCCTGCGCTGCCTGATGCGCGTGGCCAAACAGGCTATTGTCAGTTTCCCTAACTTCGGCTACTGGCGCAACCGCTTTCAAATCGCCATCGGCGGCCATATGCCGGTTTCCGAGCGGATGCCGTATCATTGGTACGATACGCCCAATATCCATTGGTGTACCCTCAAAGACTTTGATTTGCTGTGTGCCAAAAACAAAATCCGCGTACTTGAGCGTGCGGTCATGACGGGCAACCGGCAGGTCAAACATCTGCCGAACTTATTGGGCAGCCTGGCGTTTTACCGCGTGGGTTGATGCGGTGATTAATAAAGGCCGTCTGAACAGGTCATCACGAAAGCATGGCTTTTGCGGATACCTGTTCAGACGGCCTTTTATTGTTCCAGCCGGTTTAAGCCTGTTTCAATTTTTCCAACAAGGCCAAACTGCCGGCATCGACCAGACGGTAGGTTTCGTCAAAGTCGCCTGTGTACCACGGATCGGGAACGTGGTTGTAGCCTGAATCGGGGATAAGGTCGGTCAGTTTGAAGATTTTACCGGGGTGGAAGCCGAGCTGTTTTTCGGTTTCTCTGAGGTTGTTGTCGTCCATCACGATGATGTAGTCGAAATGTTCGGCATCGCTGGGTTTGATTTTGCTGCTGGTAAAGCCTGACGGGTCGATGCCGTGTTGTTTGAGCACGCGGCGCGTACCTTCGTGCATGTTTTCGCCGTCGTGCCAACCTGATGTGCCTGCGCTGGCTGTGATGACGGCATTGCCCATGCCTGCTTCGCGGGCGCGGTGGCGCAGGACGTATTCGGCCATGGGGGAGCGGCAGATGTTGCCGAGGCAGACGAAAAGGATTTTGTGGGTTTTCATGTTTGTGAAAATGAGCGGTAAGGTTTGAAATTCAATGCAACGCGCTGAACCGTTTTCAGACGGCCTTGCGTGTTGCATTTTCAATTTAGTTTACATTGCTGAAGAAAGGATTGTGGCCTTCCAGTTTCAACGCTTGGGCATAAGTAGGGATGTTTTCGTTTTCGCCCAGTGGGTTGTGCAGCAGGTAGAGGTGCTCGATGCGGCATTCGGCCATCAGGTCGAGGAAGTTTTGCAGCACGATGGCGATATTGTCGGTTGAGGCCAGCTCCCAAGTGAAGGTCTGCGGAACGATTTCAAACGCGCTGTCGGTCGCGTTGAAGCTGAACTGGAGCTTGCCGTCCGCCTTGGCTGCGGCAACAACGCCGACGCGCGGGCTTTGCATACGGATGGCGCGGATGGCGTTGGTGGCAAAAACGTCCATGGCCATGCGTTGGCGGGTATGGCTGCCTTCAGTCAGCGCGTCAAGCGGCGTATTGGGCGAGAGCGGGTTGGTAAAGAGGGTAACGCCGTCGAGGGCGAGATGCTCTTGCCAAACCTGCATCAGCGGCAGGCCTGCCTGTTGCAGGTTGAGGCCCAAGGCTGTCTGAATGCTTTTATCGCCGTAGCCCAGCGCGTAAACAACATGGACGGATTGACCTTCGGGCAGCGTCAATGGTTTGTATTCGAATTTTTGCAGGAATGCGCCTGCCGCTTCATCGTTTTGTTTGGCTTGGAACCATTCGCCCGGGGTAACGCTGCTCAAGTCGGTAGATTGGACGAGGTAAGGCAGCCATTGTGTGTTTTGCGTGAGGGCGCGCAGGTTGGGGTAGTTTTGCAGGCAGGCGAAGAGGGCTTCGGTAGGCAGCGTAAGCGGCAGGGTTTGTTCTTTTTTGCAACCGGCAACCAAAACGACAGGCAGGGCAAACCATTGGGCTTCGTTATCGTTTTCTGCCTTCAGGACTTCGCCCACGCTTTGAATCAGGCTGGTGTAAGTGCCGACATCGGGCGCCATGGTCATTGCCAATGAAAGGTTGATGTAATGGTTTTGGCTGAGCATGGTGCGGATTTCGGTTTGCAGTTGGCCGGCCGAAAGCTTGCGTGATGCGGAGGAGGAGTTGTGCGCCAGCTGATAGGCATTGAGCAGAAGGTGGTTTTTGATAGGGCTTTGCGGATAAGGGCGGGTATCGGGAAGAACAAAGGTTTTCATGGCGGTTTGAAGTGTTGTGTTGTAAGTGTGGCGATTATAGCAATTTAGTCAGTCGGTGTGCTTGTTAATACATGAAATTCAAATGACGGCAGGGTGTACGCTTCATTTTTATGCAGTTTCAGTGTCGGTATTTTGAGGCTGAAGAGGATGGTGCCCGATGTGTTATAATTCATGACCAAACATAATTCAGAAAGGAACAAAATCATGCGCTTGCTTCATACTATGCTGCGTGTCGGCAATCTCGAACGCTCTTTGGATTTTTATCAAAACGTATTGAACATGCAATTGCTGCGCCGCCGCGATTATCCTGAAGGCCGTTTTACTTTGGCTTTTGTCGGTTATGGCGATGAGGCGGACCATACTGTTTTGGAACTGACCCACAACTGGGATACCGAGTCTTACGACTTGGGCGATGCTTATGGCCACATCGCGATTGAAGTCGATGATGCTTACGCCGCGTGCGAACGTGTCAAAGAAATGGGCGGCAAAGTGGTACGCGAAGCCGGTCCGATGAAACACGGTACGACTGTGATTGCGTTTGTCGAAGATCCGGACGGCTACAAAATCGAATTTATTCAAAAGAAAAGCGGTAGCGATTCGGTGCAATATTCATCTTAAGGCATAAGATAATGGAAAAGGCCGTCTGAATATTCAGACGGCCTTTTGTTTGATCAGCCCAACTGTTTTTGCTTTTCGCTCAACAGGGCGTGTACTTGAAGTGCGGTAGCGTAGCGGTCTTCTCCCGCTTCAATCGGATCAAGGAAATGCAGCTCGACCGTGCTGGAAGGCTGGCTGATGACCATGCAGATAGATTGCCAGAGGCTGATGTCGCCGTAGTAGGCAGTGTGCGGATTGGGGCTGCTGCCGTCCGGATTCGGATAGCGGCAGAGTGCCGGAATAATCGGTACGCCTGCATCGTAGGCCGTCTGAAAAAAGCTGGGTTTGAACGGCAGGATTTCACGGCCTTCGGTACTGGTGCCTTCGGGGAAAATGGTGACGGTATCGCCGTTTTTCAGCGCTTCGGTCACGCCGGCGATTTTGGCGGAGTTGCCTTTGATGCCGCGGTTGCGCGAGACATAAACCGTTTGCGCTTGCGTGGCAAGATAACCGACCACAGGCCATTTGGCCACATCGTCTTTAGCCACGAAACGGCCGGGGAAAGCGCCGTTGACCGCCATAATGTCCAACCATGAAATATGGTTGCTGATAAGCATTTGGCCGCGGCCTTCTTGCGGCGGCGTGCCGAAAGTTTGCAGTTTCATGCCGCAGGAAGCGAGCACGCGCAGCGACCATAATTGGATCGCACGCAGTTTGCGTTTGCTGCTGTAAAAGGGAAACAGAAAAAACATTTCGGCCATGCCGTACAAAAGGCAGCCGGCAATGCAAAGGAGGCGGAAGATAAAACGGATTTTGGCGGTCATTGTGTGTGTTTTTATAAAAGATGAGGCAGGCCGTCTGAAGTTTCAGACGGCCTTTTATTATGACTCGGTTTTAGGGGCGAAACGCTGCAAGTAGCGGTCGGAAAGATGGCTGATGTCCATCATGATCAGCACATCCGCGCAGTTGAACGCTTCATCGACACAAGGTTCGCCGCAAAACCACGCGCCTGCTTTGAGATAGCCTTTGATCAGTGCGGGCACGGGCGGGTTTTCAGACGGCGTGATGTTGTCCCATTTGAGCGGGTTGAGCGGTTTGACGCGCCATTGTTCCGGAGCAAGGTATTTGCCTTTCAAGGCATGATACAGGCCGGCCGCATCGCTGCCGCCGTCGCGCATTTCGATACTGCCGCAACCAATCATAAAGCGCAGGTTTTCGTCTTTCATGAATTTGACCAAGCCGGTCCACAACAGCATGACCAAGCCGCCGTTGCGGTAGTCCGGGTGGGTGCAGGCGCGGCCGAGTTCGACGGTTTGCGGTAGGATGTCTTTCAAAGGCTCAAGGTCGAATTCATGCTCGCTGTACCAGCCGCCGACTTTTTTTGCGGTTTCTTCGGTAATTAGGCGGTAGCAGCCGATAACTTCGCCGGTTGCATCGTCAAACGCGAGCAGGTGGTGGCAATGCTCATCATAAGGATCGACATCGCGGCCGTCATTGCTTTCGATTTCCGCACCCAATTCTTGGGCAAAAACCTGATAGCGCAATCTTTGGGCGGCTTCGATTTCAGCTTGGGTTTCTGCAAGGCGTACGCTCAGGCCGATTTTTGGGCCCGTTTGATTGAAACGGCTGGGGGACATGATGTTTCCTGTTTAAAGAAAATGGCTGATTATAGCGGATATACGGACAGATTTATATTGGTTTGCTTTGCGGTAGGGCAAATTATGTCGGGTTGTTGGAAAAAGGCTTCAGGCCGTCTGAATTTGGCATGCCAAGCGGTAGAAGCGTAAAATCAACGTTTTTGCCGCTTTTTTTGTTATGGAAACCTCTTTTCTGCTTGCCGGAAAAATTACCGAGCTGACGCTGATTGTTTTGATGGGCGTGGCTTTGGTGAAGGCCGGGCTGTTGAAATCGGAAAACAGCTACACGCTCTCCGTCATTGCGCTTTATTTAATTAGCCCGTCCGTCATGATTCATGCTTTTCAGATGGACAATGCGCCGCAGATTATCGAAGGGCTGAAGCTTTCCGTTATGCTGGCGGTGTTTTTTCATATAGTGCTGATTGTTTTGGGCAGGGTGTTTAAACACTTGTTCAAACTCGATGCGCTCGAACACGCGGCGACGGTGTACAGCAATTCGGGCAACCTGATTATTCCTTTGGTAATGTCGGTCTTCGGGCCGGAATGGGTGATTTACACCACCGGTTTTATCTTGGTGCAGACGTTTTTGTTTTGGACGCATCTGCGCCTGTTGATTTGCGGTCGCGGCAATGTGGCTTGGAAAACCATTTTCACCAATATCAACATCTTATCCATGTTGGTCGGGCTGCTGATGTTTGCCTTTCAAATCAAGCTGCCGCACATTGTCGATAATACTTTGGCGACGGTGGGCAGTATGATTGGCCCGGTTGCCATGTTGGTGGCGGGTATGCTGCTGGCCTCTTTGCCGTTGCGTTCGATTGTGTGGACGTCGAGGCTTTATCTCGTTGCTTTTTTAAGGCTGATTTTGATTCCGGTATTATTGCTTTTCGCCGTTAAAGCCTGCGGTTTTGCCCATCATGATGCGCATGCGGATACGGTTGTGTTAATCAGCTTTTTGGCAACGACTTCGCCTGCCGCTTCGACAGTTACCCAAATGGCGGTTGTTTACGGCAAAAATGCCCAAAAAGCCAGTGCCATTTATGGGTTGACGACCTTGCTTTGTGTGGTAACCATGCCGGTAATGATTGCCTTATATCGTTGGATTATTTAAGAAAAGGGCAGGCCGTCTGAAACTTTGACTTTATGTTTCAGACGGCCTGTTTGGCATTTTAATTTTGAAAATAACTTTTATTATCAATTAATTAAGCAATTAAAAAACTATACAAAGCCGCAAGCAGCGTGTATCCTTATGCCTAACATTCATCCAATATCAATCTTTAAAGGAACACAGCCATGACCGACTTTACCGTTTGGGAAACCGCACCTTTCAATTCTACCATCGACCATATCCTGCAGCGTTACCACAATGTCCACCGTGCCCAGTTTGAAGAGTTGGTTCCGCTGGCGCAAAAAGTGGCGCAGGTTCATGCCGACACTTTTCCTGCCAAAGTACCTGATTTGTTGGCCTATATGCAAAACGAGCTGTTGATGCACATGATGAAAGAGGAGCGCATGTTGTTCCCGATGATTAATCAGGGTGTGGGTCGCGGCGCGGCCATGCCCATCAGCGTGATGATGCATGAACACGAAGACCACGATCAGGCCATCGCGCGTTTGGAAGAATTGACCAATAATTTTGAGCTTCCTGAAGGCGCTTGCGGCAGCTGGGCCCGTTTGTACGCATTGGCCAAAGAGATGGTGGACGATTTGAAAGACCACATCCATTTGGAAAATGAGATTTTGTTCCCCCGCGTTTTGGCTTCTTAAGAATTGATGTTAATCAAGGCCGTCTGAATGTTCAGACGGCCTGTTCTTTAATCCCTTGCTAAGTTAGTACAATAGTTCTAAAATTTTAATAAAGAAAGAAACAAAAATAAGCAGTAAAGGCACACATCCGTTTTTTTGTTTACTTGAGAAGGAGTTTATGAATGAAACATTCTAAAGTTTTACTATCGGGTATTCTGTTTGCTGCCGTGACTGCATGCGCCCAAGCGACGGACGGTAGCTGGAGCGCCCTGCAGGATACGAAAACAGGTGTGCAGTCGCGACCTTATTATGAATTTGGCAATGTGGTTCAGAAGATTTCTTTTAAGAAAACCGGCAATCCGGAAAATGGTCTGAAAAAGCCTGTCTTGACGGTGTATCGTCAGGGCAAGCTGTTGGGCGAAGCATATAATTTGGAAGCCTCTCATGGCAACCCCTTGTTGCCCACCCTGTTTTTGGTAAACGGCAAGTCATTAAATATCAATGACGGCAACGATAGAGAACTGTTGGCTTCTGCGAAGAGAATCGATTTTTACGATTTCGGACGCGGCCGGATCGGCCATGCTGTCTTTACCGCGCCTAACGGCATCTGTCAGGATATGAAACACGGCAAAGGCGTTTCCTACAAGCTGGTTACCAACTATGTCAATTTTCCGGATTATCCTTCGCTTGAAAATATCTTGATTATTACGGCGCAAGGCAAATATCTGCGGGACGAGTTCATATTGGATTCTACCGCGTCAAGGGTGACCAGTGCCAATAAAGAGTTTGCCAGAAAATATGGCGAAGCCCTGAAATCCAAGAATGGCCCTGAGACCAGGCATGTGAATATGGCCAATGCAGCCAGTGCGGAAAAAGGCAGACTGTTGGCTGATTATATTTGTCAGTAATCATATTAAAGGCCGTCTGAAATTCAGACGGCCTTTTTGAATCATGAATGCATCTCTTGCTCGAACGACAGCAGAATCTGTTTTACTTCATCCGCTTCTTTGATGGCGCGGATACGGTCGAACAATACCTGCGCCTGTTCAAACTCTTTTTTCATCATGCCCAGCCATTGTTTCAAACGGGCAACCGGATATTTGTTGTTGGCCTCTTTGGCAAGGCATAAGTCGAAGAACTGGACTATCCATGAGGAGACTTCGGCAAAGTCGGTGTCTTTCACTGTTTCGCCGTTTTCATATTGCTTGATTTGCCGCGCCAAGTCTGGACGGATAACCGCGCCGCGCCCGAGCATCACGCTGTCGCAGCCGCTGACGGTTTTAATGTCGAGATAGTCCTGAAGGCTGAACACATCGCCGTTGGCGGTAACGGGAATACTGACTGCATCGCGGATTTTGCGCACCCATTCCCAATGTGCCGGCGGCTCGTAGCCTTCGACCTTGGTGCGCGCGTGGACGGTTAACGCGCATGCGCCGCCATTTTCAATCGCGGAGGCGCATTCCAATGCCAGACTTTTGTCTTCATAACCGAGCCGCATCTTGGCAGTCAGCGGAATGTGTTGCGGCAGGCGTTGGCGCAGGGTGCGGACGATGTGGTAAATCAAGTCGGGCTCTTTGAGCAAGACCGCGCCGCCTTTGTGTTTGTTGACCGTCGGCGCGGGGCAGCCGAAGTTGAGGTCGATTTTGTCCGCGCCGAAACGCACGGCTTCCAAAGCATTGACGGCCATGTTTTCCGCATCGCTGCCCAAAAGCTGGACAGTACAGGGCGTGCCGGCCGGCGTGCGGTTGGCATGGGCGATTTCGGGAACATATTTAAGCCAAGTGGCGCGTGAGTGGACCGTGTGCGTAATGCGGACAAATTCGCTGACGCATTCGTCAAATCCGCCGATGCGTGTCAACAGATCGCGCATCACATCGTCCACCAGCCCCTGCATGGGGGCAAGAATAAGCTGCATGAGTCAGGCCGTCTGAAAAAAGGAGGACATATTGTAGCGGTATATCGGTTAAAATACAGCTTCCTTTTTCAGACGGCCTTTTTATGATGCACACAATTCCGGCAACCGCCGCCATGTTGGTAAAAAATTCAGAACGTTATCTTTCAGAAGTTTTGAGTGCGCTGAAAGACTTTGACGAAGTCCTGCTGTTGGACAACGGCTCGACCGACCGTACTTTTGAAATTGCCAAGGGCTTTCCCAATGTCAGCTATTACAAGCATGAGTTTATCGGGTTTGGCCCGATGAAAAATCTGGCGGCCAGGCTGGCGCAAAACGATTGGATTTTCAGCATAGACAGCGATGAAGTGGCGGATGAGGCTTTAATTGAAGCCATTCGTGCGGCCGTTTTGGAAAATGAGAAGGAACATATTTTTTCGCTTTCCCGTCTGAACCATTACCACGGCCGCTTGATCAAAGGCTGCGGCTGGTATCCGGATATTATTCCGCGCCTTTACCATCGCAGATTTACCCGTTTTTCCGACCGTCAGGTGCATGAGTCTTTGGTGTTGCCACAGGAAGCCAAGGTTAAACAACTTGATGGCCGTCTGAAACATTATTCTTTTGAAAACGCCGAAGGGCTGATTCAAAAAATGCAGCAGTACAGCTCGCTGTATGCGGAAGAAAACCGCTTTAAGAAAGACAGTTCGCCGTTTAAGGCTTTGCTGCATGGCGGCGTATCGTTTGTGAAAAATTACCTGCTCAAACGCGGTTTTGCCTATGGGGCGGACGGGCTGACGATTTCGGTGTCCAACGCGCAAGGTTCGTATTACAAATATGTCAAACTCTACGAGCGCAACCGCACGATAACTGTCTCCCTCATCATCACTACCTACAATCGTCCCGATGCTCTGGAGCTGGTGTTGAAATCGGCTTTATCGCAAACCCGTCTGCCGGATGAGATTATTGTCGCGGATGACGGCTCAAGGCAGGAAACCGCCGAAGTGGTTGATTTTATCCGCCGCAGGGCAAGTATTCCGGTCAAGCATTCATGGCAGCCGGATAGAGGCTTTCGTGCCGCCGAATCGCGCAACCGTGCGCTGGCGCAGGCGAAAGGCGATTATATTGTGTTGATTGACGGCGATATGGTTTTGGATCCGTCTTTTATCGCCGATCATTTGAAGATTGCCCGCAAAGGCCGTCTGATACAGGGTTCCCGCGTGATTTTGACTGAGGATAAAACGCAGGATATTTTGGATGAAGGCGATTTGCCTGCCTTGTCTATGTTTAGCTCGGGAATAGAAAAACGGCTTTCCGCCCTGCGCTGCCGTTGTTTGGCCAAATTGGCAGGCCGCAAAGGCAACCGCAAACACAAAGGCATCAAAACCTGCAATATGGGCTTTTTCCGCAGCGATGCGCTGGCCGTCAACGGGTTTGACAATAGCTTTGTCGGTTGGGGCAGGGAAGACAGCGAATTTGTCGCCCGTTGCTATCATAATGGGATGAAACGCCATAATTTGAAATTTGCCGGTATTGCGTACCACCTCTGGCACAATGAGGCGGAACGCGATTCCTTGCCGCAAAACGATGCTTTGTTGGAGGCAACCTTGTCAGAACGCAAAATCCGCTGTGTTCATGGCGTATCAGATTTTATAAAAGATGAAGAAGTAGCCGGAAAATAGCCTTATCATTTCATCTGAATCATAGAGGCCGTCTGAAAATCTTCAGACGGCTTTTTTTGTGCTTTTGATGAGTCTATTAGTTAAATGAGAATATTATTTATTTGATGTGGATCAGTATGTATAATTAGGTAAAGTATGGTTAGGGAAGAGGGTTTACTCTATAATCCAACCGTTTGTAATTTTATTTCGGCGAAGGCCGGATTTTGGGAGTTGTGATGTCAACTATGTTTTTTATCCAGTTTGCCGTTGTGCTGCTGTGTATCCTGATTGGTGCGCAGGTTGGCGGTATTGGTTTGGGCGTGCTCGGCGGTATCGGCTTGGCCGTATTGTCTTTTGGTTTCCATCTTCAGCCGACCAGCCCGCCGATTGATGTTATGCTGATGATTATGGCGGTAGTGTCTGCCGCAGCGGCCATGCAGGCCAGCGGCGGTTTGGACTATATGATTAAAATTGCCACGCGCGTGTTGCACCGCAATCCGAAATACATCACTTTTATCGCGCCGGCGGTAACGTACACCTTCACCGTGTTGGCAGGTACGGGCCATGTGGCTTACTCGGTCTTACCCGTGATTGCCGAGGTCAGCCGCCGCAATGGCATCCGTCCTTCCCGTCCTTTGACAATGGCGGTTATCGCTTCCCAATTTGCGATTGTCGCCAGCCCGATTGCCGCTGCCGTTGTTGCCTGCGTCTCCATGCTTGAGCCGCAACACATCACGATGGCGGATGTGTTGAAAGTTACCGTTCCATCCACGATTTTGGGTATTGGTTTGGCTTGCGTGTTCGTAAACAAACTGGGCAAAGAATTGAAAGACGATCCGCATTATCAGGCTTTGTTGAAAGACCCGAACTATGTGAAAGAATACATCGATGTGGAGGAGCAAAAAACCGATGTCACCATTTCGCCGAAAGCCAAATTGTCGGTCGGTATTTTCTTGACTGCGGCATTGCTGGTGGTTGTGATGGGTGCGCTGCCTGAGTTGCGTCCGGCTTTTGAACACGATGGCGCGATCAAGCCTATGGGCATGGCGCATACGATTGAAATTGTGATGTTGTCTGCTTCTGCGCTGATTATTTTGGCGTGTAAGCCCAATGGCGATGCGATTACCCGAGGCTCGGTATTCCACGCCGGTATGCGTGCCGTGATTGCAGTGTTTGGCGTGGCTTGGTTGGGCGATACCTTGATGAACGGCCACTTGGCAGAAGTGGAATCGACCGTCAGCCATTTGGTCGAATCTGCACCGTGGACCTTTGCCTTCGCCCTGTTTGTCTTGTCGGTCTTGGTCAACAGCCAAGGCGCGACGGTGGCGACACTGTTTCCAATCGCCATCAAACTGGGTATTCCTGCGCCCATCATCATCGGCACATTTGTTGCGGTAAACGGTTATTTCTTCATTCCAAACTACGGTCCGATTATCGCTTCCATCGACTTTGACGTAACCGGCTCAACCAGAATCGGCAAATACATCTTCAACCACAGCTTCATGATTCCGGGCTTGTTGAGCATGGCATTTAGTCTGGCTTTCGGTTTGTTGTTGGTTCAACTGTATTATTGATGGACTGAACAATGAAGGCCGTCTGAAATTAAATTTCAGACGGCCTTTTTGATATTGATATTCGAGAACTTAATTGCAGTATTTATTGACGTCGTTTTGGTATTGTTTAATCAGGCTGTCGCGATTGGCCAAGCGTGCGCTTTCAGCGACTTGGCGGTTGATTTTGGCGATTTTGCAGTTTTCCAGCTTGTTTTGGCGGTTTTGCTCTTCGATTTTTTTATTGCGTTCTTCAATTTGTTTGTTTTGTTCCGCAACCTGTTCGTTGGGTTGCTCGGCAACCGGCTCAGATGCCGCCGCAGCAGGCGCAACGGCAGGTTTGACGTTGTGCGTGCGGATGTTGACCACGCCGGAACGCTTCGGTTGCAGGCGGTTTGGCGTATCGGAATAGCTGTTGCCCGATGCGCCTTTCCAAGTGTACACCTCGGCCGCACCGGTCAGGGCGGCGGAAGAGAGAAGGGCTGCTATCAGACAGGTTTTGAGTACGGAAGATTTCATGGGTTTCCCTTATGTAAATGATGTTCTCATGCGGCTTATTTTACTTGAAACTGCAATGCGTTGGCATATTTTTGTACGCTAGATCAAATCATGTAAAAAAATAACGTTAAAACATGTATTGCCAATGTTAGCATCAAGCCGGTGTGATATAATGCCGTGCATCTTGCACAAACTGAAAGACCGAGCATCATGCGTATTGTAGAAAAAGCCTATACTTTCGACGACGTTTTGTTGGTTCCAGCGCACTCAAACGTGCTGCCTCGAGATGTCAAACTTCAAACCAAACTCACCCGCGATATCACGCTCAACCTCCCTCTACTTTCTGCTGCAATGGATACCGTTACCGAAGCGCGTCTGGCCATCTCTATGGCTCAAGAAGGCGGCATCGGCATTATCCATAAAAACATGACGCCGGAGTTGCAAGCGCGTGCCGTTTCCAAAGTGAAGCGCCATGAGAGCGGCGTGGTGAAAGATCCCGTTACCGTTGCGCCGACCGCATTGATCCGCGACGTATTGGAAATGCGCGCACAACGCAAACGTAAAATGTCCGGTCTGCCTGTTGTTGAAAACGGCAAAGTGGTCGGTATCGTGACCAACCGCGACCTGCGTTTTGAAAACCGTGTCGATCTGCCTGTTTCTGCCATCATGACCCCCCGCAACCGTTTGGTTACCGTTCCTGAAGGTACCAGCATTGATGAAGCACGCGAGATCATGCATGCGCACAAAGTGGAACGCGTTTTGGTATTGAACGACCAAGACGAACTCAAAGGTCTGATTACCGTTAAAGATATTCTCAAAACAACCGAATTCCCTAATGCCAGCAAAGATGCCGAAGGCCGTCTGCGCGTCGGTGCTGCGGTAGGTACCGGCGGCGATACCGAAGAGCGCGTCAAAGCATTGGTAGAAGCCGGTGTGGACGTGATTGTAGTCGATACTGCCCACGGTCATAGCCAAGGCGTTATCGATCGCGTGCGCTGGGTCAAAGAAACCTATCCGCACATTCAAGTCATCGGCGGCAATATCGCGACTGCCCAAGCCGCTTTGGATTTGGTGGCCGCCGGTGCGGATGCCGTTAAAGTCGGTATCGGCCCGGGCTCGATTTGTACGACCCGTATCGTGGCAGGCGTGGGCGTGCCTCAGCTGACTGCGATTCACAATGTTTCCGAAGCCCTGAAAGGTACAGGCGTTCCCCTGATTGCCGACGGCGGTATCCGCTTCTCCGGCGATATTGCCAAAGCTCTGGCAGCAGGTGCATACAGCGTCATGCTCGGCGGTATGTTTGCCGGTACGGAAGAAGCACCGGGCGAAATCGAACTCTACCAAGGCCGCTCTTACAAGTCTTACCGCGGCATGGGTTCGTTGGGTGCAATGAGCCAAGGCTCCGCCGACCGCTACTTCCAAGACAAAACCGACAGCACAGACAAATATGTTCCTGAAGGCATTGAAGGTCGCGTGCCTTACAAAGGCCCGATTGTGAACATCATCCACCAATTGACCGGCGGTCTGCGCTCCAGCATGGGTTACTTGGGTTGCGCCAATATTGCTGAAATGCACGAGAAAGCAGAATTTGTGGAAATCACTTCTGCCGGTATGAGCGAATCCCACGTTCACGACGTACAAATCACTAAAGAAGCGCCTAACTACCATCGTTAAACCACTATAAAAAGGTCGTCTGAAAATATTTCAGACGGCCTTTCTGTTTTTATAAAGTTTTAAAAATGAAGAGAATATTGCTTGCCGCCGTTCGGTCTGTTGTCTCAGGTTGGGTATTTGTAGAATTTACCAGATAAATTGGGAAGACAAACGCTTCATGCGCTCAAACCAGAGTACATCTGTTGAAATGACATGTATCAAATAGTTAGTTTTGTTCCGGGCGATTAAACCAAGTTTCAGACGGCCTTTTAAAAATCGTATTACAATAAGCCAAAATTAAAAACACATTCCATTATGTCCAAAAAAATCCTGATTATTACCCCAAGCTGGATTGGCGACTGCGTCATGACCCAACCGCTTTATCGCCGTTTGCATGAGCTGCATCCCGGCTGCACCATTGATGCTTTTGCGCCCAAATGGTCGATGGCCGTATTTGAGCGTATGCCTGAAATCAACCGTGTGATGGAAAACCCGTTTGGACATGGTGCGTTGGAATTGAAAAAACGCTGGCGTATCGGGTGTGAATTGGGAAAAGAAGGCTATGATCAAGTGATTGTTTTGCCCGGTTCGCTCAAATCCGCCATTATTGCCTTGGCTACGGGCATCAAGCAGCGTACGGGCTACGTCGGCGAGTCGCGCTATTTTTTGCTGAACGATATCCGCAAGTTGGATAAGGCCGCGTTGCCTCTGATGGTCGACCGCTATACTGCGCTGGCGCATCCGACCCAAGCGGATTTTAACGGGCATTCCGATAATCCTTGTTTCACGATTGATCCCGAAAGCCGTCAAGCCGCTTTGGTAAAACATGGTTTGACGACGGATAAACCGATTTTGGCATTTTGTCCCGGTGCGGAATATGGCCCGGCCAAGCGTTGGCCTGCGCGTCATTTTGCCGAACTCGGCCGCCGCTATTTGGCTAAGGGTTGGCAGGTTTGGCTGTTTGGTTCGCAAAAAGATTTCGATATTGCAGATGAAATCAACCGGCTTTCAGACGGCCTGTGTACCAATCTTTGCGGCAAAACCAATCTTTCGGAGGCGATTGATTTGTTGTCTTGCGCCGATACGGTCGTGTGCAACGACAGCGGTCTGATGCACCTTGCGGCCGCGCTTGATCGGAAATTGGTTGCGGTTTACGGTTCATCAAGCCCTGACCATACGCCGCCTCTCAGCCAAAAGGCGAAAATCGTCAGCTTGAATTTGGATTGCTCGCCTTGTTTCAAGCGCGAATGTCCGTTGGGGCACACGGATTGTTTGAACAAGCTGACGCCGGATATAGTGCAAAAAGCGGCGGAAGAGCTGGCTCGTTCGGTGTAATCCCAATAAAGGTTAGATGGAAAGCAGCAAAGGGCAGATTTGAGTCTGCCTTTTGATTTTTTGTTTCTTTTATTTTTTGACGAAAGGCCGTCTGAAAATCATATTTCAGACGGCCTTTTTGGGTTTCAATACATCCGATTATTTTTGATGCAGATTGTAAACGTATTCGACTTCTTCGCGGCTGCCCATGAATACGGCAACACGTTGGTGCAGGCCGGTAGGTTGGATGTCGAGCATGGCTTCGATGGAGTTGTTTGATGCGCCGCCGGCCTGTTCCATAATCAGGCTCATCGGGTTGGCTTCGTACATCAGGCGAAGTTTGCCCGGTTTGGATGGGTCGCGTTTGTCTTGCGGATACATGAATACGCCGCCGCGCATCAGGATGCGGTGGATTTCAGCAACCATGCTGGCTACCCAGCGCATATTGTAGTTTTTGCCGCGTACGCCGGTTTCGCCTGCCAGCAATTCGTCAATGTATTGTTGAACAGGGGCGAACCAATGTCTTTGGTTGGACATATTGATGGCGAATTCTTTAGTGGATTCGGGAACGCGCGGATTTTCTTTGGTCAGCAGGAATTGGTTGGCATCGTCCAGAGTGAAGACGAATACGCCGTAACCGACAGTCAGTACCAGTTGGGTTTGCGGACCGTATAAAACATAACCTGCGGCCACTTGGTCGCGGCCTTTTTGCAGGAAGGATTCGGTAGTCAATGCGCCTTCAGGTTTGGCCAAGACGGAGAAAATAGTGCCGACGGAGATGTTGACGTCGATATTGGAAGAGCCGTCCAGCGGGTCAAACAATACCAAATAGCCGCCGTTTTCGTGTGTGGCGACATAGGTGTCTTCTTCTTCGCTGGCAAGGCCTGCGATGTTGGCATTGGCTTTTAAAACATCAATCATGATGTTGTTGGCGATGACATCGAGTTTCTTTTGGTCTTCGCCTTGGATGTTGCCGGTACCGGCCATGCCCAAAACGCCGGAAAGCGCGCCGAGGCGGACTTTTGCGTTGATGTCCAAACAGGCAGCGGCTACGGATTCCAGTACGCCGGCCAGCTCTTGCGGCAGTTTGTGTTCGGGCAGATGTTGGGCTAAGAATTGGTTCAATGTCTTCATGTTTCACTCTTTTCCTAAGTTTGAATCGAATATTTTTCAATTTCAGGCCGTCTGAAAACGGCGTGTTCATTTGGTTTTGCTCTCGGCCATGCCTAAAACTTCTTTAGTGCAGGCGATGCTGACGTCCTTGATGCGTTTTTTCAGCTCGTCGCTCATGGTATTGCTGCCGCCTAAAAGCGAGGTCGCTTCTTCGGGGCTGATTTTATCAACTGTTTTTTCGCCGATACAGCGGCAGATTTTTTCAGTGGTCGCGGAATCAAACGGGCTTTTTCCTGCGGCTTTTTCTACGCAGGCTTCGGTTGCCGAGCGGACAAATTCGGTGCGGAAACTTTGGGTAAATTCTTCTTTAAATTCGTTTTTTACAGATTCGCTGCATGCGCAAAGCAGGAGCGTGCAGGCTAGGGGTGTGCGTATATTCATGAGTGGACGGCCGTTAATTGTTATGTTGTGAATTGTAGTGGAAAAAGGCTTAAGTATAAAGGGTTAAGGCCGTCTGAACAGGTATGAAGAAAAAATCGAAGCGCTTGGGTCTATGTTCAGATGGCAGCGTTTATTTCGTTTTACTTTCCAATACATAATGCGCACCGGCATCTTGCGCCAAAATTTTGGAAAGTCCGGGCAGATTGTTTTGCAACTGTTCGGCAAGCATATAGGGCGGATTGATGACGAATATGCCGCTGCCGTGCATACCGAAGCCGTCGCTGCGCGGCGTATGGACATGAAGCTCGGCGTGCAGATGATTGTCGGGAGCGATTTTTTTGAGTTCGTCAGGCAGTTTGCGGCTTTCTTCGCGGCTCAGGCAAGGATACCAAACCATGTAGCAGCCGGTTTCAAAGCGTTTCAAAGCATCTTTCAAAACTTGGACGACACGGCGGTAGTCTTGTTTTTCTTCGTAGGGCGGATCAATCAAGACGGCGGCTCGGCGGGGCGGGGGAGGCAAGAGTGAAATCAAACCTTGATAACCGTCCGCTTGGCTGACTTGTACTTTGCGCGGCGGATGGACTTCGCGCATATTGTTTTGCAAATGGACAAAATCGGCAGGGTGCAACTCAAAGAGGCGCATTTTGTCGCTGTCGCGCGTGAGCGCCTGTGCCAGCCAAGGCGAGCCGCAGTAAAGGTTGTCTTGCGGCAGGATTTGTTTCAGACGGCCGACAAATTCGGCCAATTCGGCAGGCAGCTTGTCAGCTTGTTCCAAGAGCGCAATGCCCTGTTTGTATTCACCGACTTTTTGCGCTTCATCGCCGCTCAAATCATACAAACCGGCACCACTGTGCGTATCGGTATACCAATAAGGCTTGTCTTTGCGGTTGAAATATTCGAGGACGAGGAAGAGGGTAAAGTGCTTGAGCATATCGGCATGGTTGCCGGCATGGAAGGCGTGGCGGTAGCTGAGCATGATCGGGCGGCGGAAATAAAAATCCGATTATACCCCAAACCATCACCATCACCGCTTTCAGACGGCCTTTGTGCCTGGAAAATGCTACAATATCCGCCTTATCGTACCATCGGAAAGAAGACATCATGTTTACAGGCATCGTACAAGGCATGGGCAAAATTACGGACATCGTCCAACCTTCGCCCGACTTTCGTACCCACACAGTCGAGCTGCCCCCTGAAATCGCCGACAATCTGCAAACCGGCGCCTCTGTCGCCAACAACGGCTGCTGCCTGACCATTACCCGAATCGACGGCAACAAAGTCAGCTTTGATTTGATGGACGAAACCTTACGCAAAACCAATCTCGGCAGCTTGAAAGTCGGCGACAGTGTCAATTTGGAACGCGCGGCGCGGTTTGGCGATGAAATCGGCGGCCATGTGATGAGCGGCCATGTGATGGCGGTTACCCGAATTTCCCGTATCGAATCCAGCGAGTTCAACCGTACAGTTTGGTTTGAGCTGCCGGAAAACCTCAAACCCTACATCCTGACCAAAGGCTTTGTCGGTTTGGACGGTTGCAGCCTGACCATAGGCGAAGTCAGCGACAGCGAATTTTGCGTACACCTGATTCCTGAGACTTTGGAGCGTACCCTGTTTGGCAGCCGCAAAGAAGGCGACCTCATCAATATTGAAATCGATCCGCAAACCCAAGCCGTTGTCGATACCGTTATGCGGGTATTGGCGCAAAAGGCCGTCTGAAAAAAGAAAGCCGAAATGAAATTATCTAATTTTTTGAAAAAAGCGAATTCCGTTTTAAACCGTCTGGATTTAATCCTGCCTGACGAAGCCGGTAAAACCGACTGGCGCGCTTTGGCCTACCGTTGGCACAGCGTGGGCAAAAAAGGTATTTTGGAAAGTCTGCCGCGTCCGCATACGTTTCCTTTGAGCCGATTGGCGGCAGTCGGTTCGCAAACCGACAGGCTGAAACGCAATACCGAGCAATTTTTGGCAGGCCGTCCGGCAAATAATGTCTTGATGACCGGCGCACGCGGTACGGGCAAATCTTCCTTGGTTAAAGCGTTGTTGCACGAATACGCCGAGCGCGGCCTGCGACTGATTGAAGTGGATAAAAGCGATTTGATCAGCTTGCCGGCTTTGTTGACGCTGTTGTCCGAACGCCCCGAGAAATTTATCGTTTTCTGCGATGATTTGTCGTTTGAAACCGGCGATGAAACCTATAAAGCCTTGAAAACTGCTTTAGACGGCGGATTGTCGCAACGTTGCACCAATGTTTTGGTTTATGCAACTTCCAACCGCCGTCATTTAATTCCCGAATACATGGATGAAAACGGCGGTACTACGGGCACTCGCGGCGAAATCCATCAGAAAGAGGCCGTCGAGGAGAAAATTTCCCTTTCCGACCGCTTCGGCTTATGGCTGAGTTTTTATCCTTTCGACCAAAACGATTATTTGACCGCCGTAGCCAACTGGTTGGACGATTTCAATGTGCCTTTTGACGATACCGCGCGCAAAGCCGCGTTGCAATGGGCGCAAATGCGCGGCAGCCGTTCAGGCCGCTCGGCATGGCAGTTTGCCTGCGACTGGGCAGGACGCTTGCCGGAAGAAAGAGTGTTGGATTAAGGCTGAAAAAAGCAAAGGCCGTCTGAATATGGTTTCAGACGGCCTTTTGTATTTTTATTTATCCATCAGCGCAAACATGAAGACAACCACTGCTGGCGTTGGCGCGGATTGAGCAGATGATAGAGGCGGTATTGGATTTCCATTTCATCCACTGCATAGTCCATGCTGGAGAGGTAGCGGCTTTCAACATAGTCGCGGGCGGCGTTTGAATCGAATGAGTCGCCGGAGAGGATTTTGATGATGGTTTGACGGCGGTTGCGGTCGGAGCGTACGGTTTTGCGGTAGGCTTTATCGTTGATTTGTTTGAAGTCGGTACGCAGGCGGCGCAGGGCGGCGTGTTGGTCGGCGGATAGATTAAGCTGTCGGATATCGCAATTGGGGTGGAAGTCGTCCAAAGTGGCCAGAAACGGACCGGCATGGGCAGGCAGGCTGGAACAGAGTAGGACGAGTGCTAAGAAAGTAAAAGTCGGATAGCGGGAAAGTGCGACAGACACGGTGTTTTCCTAATGTTTCATCAGGTTTGGAAATATAACCGATTAGCGTGTGAAAGGCAGTATCAAAGCAGTTAACTTTTGTTAATGATGTTAGATTTTTCTGCACATGTATGTATTCAAATAATTTATTTTCAAAGCCTTACAATTTGATTTTAAGTTTCATTAATGTATGTGAAATGTAAATTCATAAAAATGACGGTAGAGATGTTGTCGGCAGCATACAACATAGGGGCAAAAATGCGATAATGACAAAGGAACACACTTTAGGAGAACAAACATGACCGACTACCGTATCGCCCCCAGTATTTTGTCTGCCGATTTTGCCCGCTTGGGCGAAGAGGTTGCCGAAGTTATCCGCGCCGGTGCGGATTTGATTCATTTTGACGTGATGGACAATCATTATGTGCCGAATCTGACTTTCGGCCCTATGGTTTGCGCGGCTTTGAAACCGTATGCAACCGTGCCGGTCGATGTGCATTTGATGGTTGAGCCGGTGGACGATTTGATTCATGCGTTTGCCAAAGCCGGTGCCAATATCATTACTTTTCATCCGGAAGCCAGCCGCCATGTCGATCGCAGCTTGGGTTTGATTAAAGAATACGGCTGTCAGGCAGGCTTGGTATTGAATCCTGCTACGCCGGTCAATATTCTGGAAAACGTTTTGGATAAACTGGATATGGTGTTGCTGATGTCGGTCAACCCGGGTTTTGGCGGACAAAGCTTTATCCCGAATACGCTGGTGAAAATCCGCAAAGTGCGCGAGATGTTGGACGAGTACGAATGGCAAAGCGGCCGCCATATCGCATTGGAAGTCGATGGCGGTGTGAAGACAGACAATATTGCAGAAATTGCAGCGGCAGGTGCGGATACGTTTGTGGCCGGTTCGGCGATTTTTGGCAAACCGGATTACAAAGCCGTTATCGATGAAATGCGCCAACAGTTGGCGCAAATCGGGTAACTAAGCCGGGATATTCTTAGTTTTGAAACTTTGGAATAACAATATTGAATATTAAAGGCCGTCTGAAATGATTTTCAGACGGCCTTTTGTTTTAGCCTAAACCCTTACAGCGGCCATTTCAATGCAGGATTGCTTTCAATGACTGCTTTGAATTGGTTTTGGATACGCTCAATTGCTTCTTGTGTATCCGCTTCAAAACGCAACACCAAAATCGGTGTGGTATTGGAAGCACGCATCAGGCCGAAGCCGTCGGGGAATTCAACGCGCAAGCCGTCGATGGTGATGATTTCGGTCGCACCTTCAAACTTGGCATTGGAAGCCAGCTCTTCAATCACTTTGTGGCCGTTGCTGCCTTCCGGCAGGTCGATGTTGAGTTCCGGAGTGGAAATGCTTTGCGGCAGCTTGTTCAACACTTCGGATGGATTGTCGAAGGCAGACAGGATTTCCAAGAGGCGTGCGCCGGCATACATACCGTCGTCGAAGCCGAACCAGCGTTCTTTAAAGAAGATGTGTCCGCTCATTTCGCCGGCAACCAGTGCGCCGGTCTTTTTCATGGTGGATTTGATGAAGCTGTGGCCGGTTTTCTCCATGACAGGATCACCGCCGTGTTCTTTAATCCAAGGCGCGAGCAGGCGGGTGGATTTGACGTCGAAAATCACTTTGGCTTTAGGATTGCGGCTCAACACGTCTTGCGCGAAAAGCATCAGTTGGCGGTCCGGATAGATGATGTTGCCGTCTTTGGTAACCACGCCCAAGCGGTCGGCATCGCCGTCAAATGCCAAGCCGATTTCGGCATCGCCGTTTTTGAGCTCGACAATGAGGTCTTGCAGGTTTTTCGGTTTGGAAGGGTCGGGGTGGTGGTTAGGGAAATTGCCGTCCACTTCGCAGAAAAGTTCGGTTACTTCGTTGCCCAAGCCTTTGTAGAGTTTACCCGCGAATGCGCCGCCGACACCGTTGCCCGCGTCGATGGCGATTTTCATCGGGCGTTTGAGCTTGATGTGGCCGACGATATTGTTGTGGTATTCGCCGGAGATGTCTTTTTCGGTTACGCTGCCTTGTTTGTCGGCGGCAACAAAACCGTCTTTTTCAATAATGGCTAAAAGTTCTTGAATGGCTTCGCCTGCGAGCGTGTCGCCGCCGAGCATCATTTTGAAACCGTTGTAATCGGGCGGATTGTGGCTGCCGGTAATCATTACGCCGCTGCCGCCGCATTCGTTGATGGCTGCGAAGTAGAGCATAGGGGTGGCAACCATGCCGACGTTGAGGACGTCGATGCCGCTGTCTGTGAAACCGCGTTGAATTTGTGCCATCAGGCCGGGACCGCTCAAACGGCCGTCGCGACCGAATGCGATGCGGGTAATGCCTTTTTCTAAGGCTTTGGTGGCAATGGCTTTGCCGATTAAGTAGGCAGCTTCGTCGGTCAGGGTTTTACCGACGATGCCCCGGATGTCGTAGGCTTTGAAAATGTCGCGGGCGATATTTGCCATGTGGATTTCCTTTGAATTTAAGGGAAAATAATAGGCGTTATTCTAACACGGCTAAAAGGCCGTCTGAAGAATTCAGACGGCCTTTTATCGTTACATCAAAGAACAGTGTTGTTTGGACGAATCAATTGTTGAAAGTGTTGCACTGGTTGATATCGCCGCTTTCCAAGCCGCGCTTGAGCCAAGTCATGCGTTCTTCGGACGAGCCATGGGTAAAGCTGTCGGGAACGACATAGCCCTGAGCCTGTTTCTGCAAGCGGTCGTCGCCGACGGATTCGGCGGCAAGCATCGCTTTTTGAATGTCTTCTGTTTTGAAGATATTGTTGTTGACGGCGTAGTGTCCCCAAATACCAGCGAAACAGTCGGCCTGCAATTCGAGTTTGACGGAAAGGGCATTGGCCTCTTTTTTGCCGACTTGCTGTTGCATTTTGTGGACTTTAGGCAGAATGCCGAGCAGGTTTTGAACGTGATGGCCGACTTCATGGGCAATAACGTAGGCAAACGCGGCATCGCTGGCGGATTCGAGCTTGGTGCGCATGTCTTCGTAGAAACTCAAATCCAAATAAACTCTTTGGTCGCCCGGACAGTAAAACGGGCCCATGGCAGATTGGCCCGTACCACAGGCGGTGGACGTACTGCTTTCATACAACACCATGGTTGTCGGTGTGTAGTGTTGCCCGTGTTGCTGGAAATATTTACTCCATGCTTTTTCGGTATCAGCAAGGACGACACGGGACAGTTCTTTCAACTCGGCTTCTTGTTGGCTGTCGAGTCGGGAAGCTTGCTGGGTAGGAATGCCCATCGAAGATGAGCCGCCAACCAAACCGCTCAAATCCACGCCGTAATATGCGCCGACCAAAACCACGATAATGCCGAGTATGCCCGGCATTTTGCCGCCACCGCCGCCACGGCTTCCGCGGCGATCTTCGACGTTTTGGCTTTGTTCACGGCCTTTCCAATCCATAATGCGTATCCTGTGTAGTTTTCATGCGGCGGATTATACTATGGAATGCCAAATGTGTTTGATCGAATTGTGAATATTGCTTGAGGCCGTCTGAAAATGCGACATCGGGAAAGTGAAACAGGCAGTATCTTTCAGACGGCCTTGGTGTTTGTTAGAATGAATAAACCTACTATTGGGAGATATAAGATGAAAGTCAGCAGTAAAGCTATTGTCAACGGCGAATTTGAAGACAAATACGGCAAGCGCGGCAGCCAGTTCAGCCCGAGCGGTATGCCTTCTTATTCGATTCCTTTTGAGATTGAAGATGCACCTGAAGGAACAAAATCGTTTGCCGTGGTGTTGGAAGACAAAGATGCCATTTCAGCATCGGGTTTCGTATGGACGCATTGGTTGATTTCGGATTTGAAACGTACTTCCGTGGCAGAAAATGAAAGTATTTCTGCAACAGATTTTACGCAGGGCGCGAATACTTGGGCGAGCGCGTTGGGTAAGTTTGAAATCGAAGAGGCTTCGTTTTACGGCGGTATGGCGCCACCGAACAACCGCCATCGTTATGAACTGATTGTGTACGCGCTGGACACTGTTTTGGATTTACCGCGCGGTTTCCGCTTTAATGAGCTGCATTTTGCCATGCAGGGCCATGTGTTGGATTCGGCATGCGTGGTCGGTACTTATGATGTGTGAAGGTATCGTCATTAATGATTGAAAAACAGCCTGTCCGTTTTGAATTCGGACAGGCTGTTTTTATGGGAAATCAAATCAATTAAACCACTTCGGCTTTGGTGATGATGACGGGTTCGGTCGGTACATCGTCGTGGTAGCCGTGGCGTTTGGTAGAAACGCCTTCGATGGCATCGACCACGTCAAAACCGTCAACGACTTTACCGAATACGGCGTAGCCCCAGTCTTGGACGACGGTTTTGCCGTACAGTTCTTTAGAGCGGAAGTTCAGGAAAGCGTTGTCGGCAGTGTTGATGAAGAATTGCGCGCTGGCAGAGTGAGGATCGGAAGTACGCGCCATGGCGATGGTGTATTTTTCGTTAGGCAAACCGTTGGATGCTTCGTTTTGAATCGGATCGCGGGTTTCTTTTTCGTTCATGTTTTCATCCATGCCGCCACCTTGAATCATGAAGCCTTTGATGACACGGTGGAAGATTACGCCGTCGTAGAAGCCGTCTTTAACGTATTGCTCGAAATTTTTAGCAGTAACGGGGGCTTTGTCGAAATCGAGTTCGATTTTGATGTCGCCTTTGTTGGTGTGCAGGATAATCATGGGTTTCCTTTCGTTAGAATCCGGTTTTAATCATTCGTTAAATTGTGTCTGAACGACAAACTTCAAGGCCGTCTGAAAAATATTCTTTCAGACGGCCTGGACTATGTTTACGGGTTTACGGCATCAGGACGAAATAAGCCCACAGCGCAACCAATACGATACAGAGGACGTTCAGCAATAAGCCGACATTCATCATTTCGCGTTGTTTAATCAAGCCCGTACCGAACACAATCGCGTTAGGCGGCGTAGCAACCGGCAGCATGAACGCGCAAGATGCGCCAATGCCGATAACGAATACCAAGACTTGTTCAGGCAGCCCCATTTGCGTAGCGATGCTGGCGAAAATGGGTACGAGCAGCGCGGCGGAGGCGGTGTTACTGGTGAATTCGGTCAGGAAGATGATGAAGGCGGCAACCACGAAAATCACCAGCAACGCAGGAGAGTGGGAGAAGGTGGAGGCAACCTGTTGACCCAATGCTTCGGACGCGCCGGAAGATTGCAGCAACGCGCTCAAACTGATACCGCCGCCGAAGAGCATCAATACACCCCAGTCGGTATTGCGCGCGACTTCTTTCCATTGCGCCACGCCGAATACGACGACGGCAACGGCGGCAATCAGGGCAATGACGGTGTCGGGGTTGGAAATACCGAATGCAGCTTTGATTTTGGAGCTGAATACCCAAGCAACGGCGGCAGCCAAGAAAATCAACAATGCGATCACGCGGTGCAGCGTCCAAGGGATAGACTCCTCTTTAACTTCCACGCGCTCGTTCAAATTAGGTTTGAGGATGACATACATGGAGAACAGCATCAGCGGCAGGATCAACAGCATCATCGGCAGGCCGAGCTTCATCCAGCCGACGAAGTCCAAGTTCAGCGCTTTGGCGGCAATCATGTTTGGCGGCGAACCGACCACGGTGCCCAAACCGCCGATACTGGCGCAGTAGGCGATGCCGAGTAGGACGAAAACGTAGGTTTTGCGTTCTTTTTCTTGATCGAGGTGGCTCATCATACCCATGGCCAAAGGCAGCATCATGGCGGCGGTCGCGGTATTGCTGATCCACATGGACAGGAAGGCGGTAACGGCAAACAGCATCAATACGGCCACTTTCATATTGCCGCGCGACAGGCGCAACAGGCTGACGGCGATTTTACGGTCGAGGCGCTGCATGTGCAGGGCGGTGGCAAGTGCGAAACCGCCGAAGAAGATGTAAATCGTCGGATCGGCAAAGCCCGCCATCGCCTTTTTGATGTCCATGTCGGGGAAGCCGAGTACGACGGCGAGAATCGGCACCATCAATGCGGTTACCGTGATGTGGACGGCTTCGGTAAACCAAAGCGCGGCAACGAAAATCAACAGCGCGATGCCTTTGTTGGCGTCGGGGCTGTAAGGTAGGACGCTGTAAATGCCGAAACAGACGACGGCGGAGATGATGGTGGTCAGCAGGCCCTTAAAGTCGGTAATCGGCTTTTGCGCACTGAGCAGCTCGACGTTTTCCGGATGCTGGGTTTTGTCCTTTGCGTGCAGATCCATAGAATGTTCCTCTGAAGTTTGCTGGTTTTTCTTTTACGCTTGTGCCAGCCGTTTTCAGACGGCCTGACAGCGACAGTATATTTGTAATTTAATGTAGTGTAAATAAATTGTAAATTATTTTTTAAAATAAAATAAAAAACGGACAAGCAGCAGGAGGGCCGTTTGTCCGTCCGATTAGGAAAGTGATTGGATTTTAAACGTTTTGTGTCGGGTTGTCTTGTGCTTTAACCAGTAGGCTGCACACGGCCAAAGCGGCCGCAGCCAAGAGCGCGCCTGCAATGCCGATATTGGAAAGGCCGAACCAAGTGGTCACGTAATGCCCCAAAAGCGCACCGCCGCCGATACCGACATTGTACAAACCTGAATAAATCGAGTTGGCCACATCAGTTGCATCCGAGGCAAATGCCAAAACTTTCGATACCATGCCCAAACTGACGATGACGATGGCCACGCCCCAAATAAACACCAGCGCGTACACCGCATAAGGGAAAGAGGCAAACGGCAGAAGCAGCAGGGCGGAGAGCAGGATGACCGCCACTGCGCCGAGCATAAACAAACGTTGCGATTTGGCAAACCATTTGCCAAACAGATAAGAAGCGGCGAAGCCTGCCAAACCGTACAGGCTCAAAACGATGGTAACTTGTTCTGCCTTAAATCCGCCAACTTGCAACACAAAAGGCTCGATATAGCTGTATGCCGTGAAATGGGCTGTAATAATCAACACCGTCATGGCATAGAGCAGCACCAGGTTACGGCGTTTGAACAAACTCGGCAGGCTGCTTAAAGAGCCGGTATTTTGGCTGGGTAAAGCAGGCAGGTTTTTGGCCAACACCAGCATTACGCCGGCAGCGCAGACGCCGATCAGCAGGAAGCTGAGCTGCCAGCCGAAGTATTGCCCGACCACGCGCCCCAGCGGAATGCCCAACACCATCGCCAAAACCGTACCCGTACTGAGCAGGCCCAAAGCCTGATTGGTTTTGCCGGCGGGGGCAAGCCGTACCGCCAAAGAAGCCGTAATCGACCAAAAGACCGCATGTGTCAGCGCAATCCCGATACGGCTGACCAAGAGGATGTTGAAGTTCCAAGAAAAGAACGACAGCGCGTGAAACAGCGCAAACAGTGCAAACAGCATCAGCAATAATTTGCGCCGTTCGATGTTTTTCGTCATCAGCATCAGCGGCAGCGACAGCAACGCCACAATCCACGCATACACCGTAATCATCATGCCCACTTCCGTTGCCGCTTTGCCAAAGCTTTGACCGATGTCGCTCAAAAGCGCAATCGGAATGTATTCGGTGGTATTGAAAATAAACGCCCCCACCGCCAGTGCGCATACGCTAACCCATTGTTTGAATGTTGAAGTCATTATTATGTCCGTTTGATGAAGCAAAGGTCGTTATTGTACGCCTATCTGCATTTTTCAGACGGCCTTAATGAAGAATTTGCAAGCTGTTTGCGTAAGGAGTAAAGTGTTCGGCAACCATATTTGTGTGAATGAAAGGAAATACAAATGCAAACAGTTACCCTCAACATCGACGGCATGACCTGCGGCGGCTGCGTGAAAAGCGTAACCCGTCTTTTGGAAGGCGTAGAAGGTGTGGAAAAAGCAGAAGTCAGCCTGGAAAATAAAAATGCCGTGGTTACTTTCGATGAAAGCAAAACAGATGCCGACGCGCTGATTGATGCCGTAGAAGACGGCGGCTACGACGTGGCTTTGTAACCCAATTAGGCATAGCATTCTTGAACAAAGGCCGTCTGAACTGTTTCAGACGGCCTTTGTTTTTTGATAACTTACTTTTTGCCATTATGTCGTTTTCGTTTGATAATACATAAACACAAAAAACATGCGCCAAACAATCAATAGGAGGCTTTGCCATGCAACAAAAAGTCCGTTTCCAAATCGAAGGCATGACCTGTCAGGCCTGCGCTTCTCGTATTGAAAAAGTGTTGAACAAAAAAGATTTTGTCGAATCGGCAGGGGTGAACTTTGCCAGCGAGGAGGCGCAGGTGGTGTTTGACGACAGCCAAACCTCTGCCGCCGACATCGCCAAAATCATCGAGAAAACCGGCTACGGCGCGAAGGAAAAGACGGAAGACGCGCTGCCGCAGCCGGAAACGGAACACCATATCGGCTGGCGGCTGTGGCTGCTGTTCGCCATCAACGTCCCGTTCCTTATCGGCATGACAGGCATGATGATCGGTAGGCACGATTGGATGATTCCGCCGGTATGGCAGTTTGCGCTGGCAAGCGTGGTTCAACTTTGGCTGGCGGTGCCGTTTTACAAAAGCGCGTGGGCGAGTATTAAAGGCGGACTGGCGAATATGGACGTGCTCGTTACCATCGGCACGGTGTCGATTTACCTGTATTCCGTCTATATGTTGTTTTTCAGCCCGCACGCGGCGCACGGCATGGCGCATGTGTATTTTGAAGCGGGCGTGATGGTGATTGGTTTTGTGTCTCTGGGCAAATTTTTGGAACACCGCACTAAAAAATCCAGCCTGAACAGCTTGGGCCTGCTGCTGAAACTTACGCCGACCCAAGTCAACGTGCAACGCGATGGCGAATGGTGGCAACTACCCATCGACCAAGTACAAATCGGCGACCTAATCCGCGCCAACCACGGCGAACGCATTGCCGCCGACGGCATCATCGAGAGCGGCAGCGGTTGGGCGGATGAGAGCCATCTTACCGGCGAATCCAACCCCGAAGAGAAAAAAGCGGGCGGCAAAGTGTTGGCGGGTGCGTTGATGACCGAAGGCAGCGTGGTGTACCGCGCCACACAACTCGGCAGCCAAACCCTGCTTGGCGACATGATGAACGCGCTGTCCGAAGCGCAGGGCAGTAAAGCGCCGATTGCGCGCGTGGCAGACAAGGCGGCGGCGGTGTTTGTGCCTGCCGTCGTGGGCATCGCGCTTCTGACTTTTATCGCCACTTGGCTGGTAAAAGGCGATTGGACGGTTGCTCTGATGCACGCCGTTGCCGTTTTGGTAATTGCCTGCCCGTGCGCGCTCGGTCTGGCAACGCCCGCCGCGATTATGGTCGGCATGGGCAAAGCGGTGAAACACGGCATTTGGTTTAAAGATGCGGCGGCGATGGAGGAAGCCGCCCACGTCGATGCCGTCGTGCTGGACAAAACCGGCACGCTGACCGAAGGCAGGCCGCAGGTTGCCGCCGTCTATTACGTTCCCGACAGCGGCTTTGATGAAGACGCTTTGTACCGCATCGCCGCCGCCGTCGAACAAAACGCCGCCCACCCGCTCGCCCGCGCCATCGTTTCCGCCGCCCAAGCGCGCGGTTTGGACATTCCCGCCGCACAAAACGCGCAAACCGTTGTCGGCGCAGGCATTACCGCCGAAGTGGAAGGCGTGGGTTTGGTGAAAGCAGGCAAAGCCGAATTTTCCGAATTGACCTTACCGAAGTTTTCAGACGGCGTTTGGGACATTGCAAGCATTGTTGCAGTCTCGGTCGATAACAAACCTATCGGCGCATTCGCACTTGCCGATGCGTTGAAAGCCGATACCGCTGAAGCCATAGGCCGTCTGAAAAAACACAATATCGATGTCTATATTATGAGCGGCGATAACCAAGGCACGGTCGAATATGTCGCCAAACAACTGGGCATCGCACACGCCTTCGGCAATATGAGTCCGCGCGACAAAGCCGCCGAAGTGCAGAAACTCAAAGCTGCCGGCAAAACCGTAGCGATGGTCGGCGACGGCATCAACGACGCGCCCGCGCTCGCCGCCGCCAACGTCAGCTTCGCCATGAAAGGCGGCGCGGACGTTGCCGAACACACCGCGTCCGCCACGCTGATGCAGCATTCGGTCAACCAGCTCGCCGATGCCCTGCTGGTGTCGCAGGCGACGTTGAAAAACATCAAGCAAAACCTGTTTTTCGCCTTCTTCTACAATATCTTGGGCATCCCGCTTGCCGCGCTCGGCTTTCTAAACCCTGTTATCGCAGGCGCGGCAATGGCAGCAAGCTCGGTTTCCGTGTTGAGCAACGCCTTGCGCCTGAAACGGGTGAAGATTGAGTGATATGGAAAAATCGAATGGAAAATAAAGCATTGTGGTATCAGCCTTTTGAGTTTTATAGTAAAGAAAATCCAGCTACTGCAAGTGATATAGCCGCATTCCATGCTGCTCTGCCTGAGAGCGAACGGGCAGACTCATTACGGCTTCTTGAAATCCATGCTGATCAACTGAATGCCACAGGATTTTGTTTGCCAAAGCATTTTTTTATCCCAGATGAGCTGATGCAGCTTTGGCAGTATTCTGTAAACGGCGGTATCTTGGGGAATCAGCAGGATTTTGGTTATTTTTCACCTGCTGAAGTCGTATCATTTTATTTTATCTATCAGTTCTGGCATTACGCTCCTAATTTGATGCCAATCGCGTTCGATGGAGGAGGTGTGTTTTACTGCTATGATTTCAGACAACCCGACTTTCCTCCGCAGATTGTGATGAGCTCTTCAGGCAATCTCGGTGAAAGTAGTGATGAGCTTATCCCAGTTGGCAATACGTTGGCTGAAGTATTGGCTAAAGAGATAATGTTGGATTGAGTGTAATAATATTGAGGCCGTCTGAAACATTGTTTTTCAGACGGCCTTCAATCCATATTTTCTGATTTTGAGACCTACGCGGGAGTATGTTGTATGGACATGATGTTGTTTACCAATATTGTATTGATTGTTTTATGTATTTTTACCATGTTGCTGGTGTGGTCGCGCAACTGGAAACGCAAGCAGGCTTATTTTGAGAAAATCAAAAGCAATCCGGAAAACCTCAAGTGGGTTGGGCAGAATCTGACCGGTCAGGAATGGAAGGATTGGAAAGCCGTGAGTGACCGTTTTGGGCTGCCCATGTTGCAGGCCAAGCAATTAATTGATTTTTATAAAAACAGTCAGCGTTAATTTATGATTTAACGATAGAACTTGACTGAAGTTAAGGCCGTCTGAGATAGCACTCTTATAATAATATAAGTGATATTTCAGACGGCCTTGCTGTTGGTTCAAATAAAGGGAGGAGAACAAAAATGACCGTTTACTTAATCGGCGATTCCGTGCGGCTTGCTTCGGAGCCTTACACACGCGCCGCTTTGCCTGAGGCGGATATTGTTTCTCCATCGGAAAACTGCCGTTCGTCGCATGATGTATTAGAGCATATCGGGCAATGGATAGAGGGTGCGACTGCAAGAGACATTATCCACATCAACTGCGGTTTGCACGATATCCGCCACAATCAGGGCTGTAACGGGCCGGTGGCCGATATAGAAACCTACCGCAGCAACCTGATTCAAATTTTTGATTATTTGAAACAGACAGGGGCAAAAATTATTTGGGCGAGCAGTACGCCGTTTTTGGAAAGCGTACACAATATCGTCAAACCCTCGCGCCGCTATTTGGCCGACTTGAAGGCCTATAACCGTGTGGCGGAGGATTTGGCAAGGCAATATGGTTTTGCCGTCAATGATTTATACAGCCTGATGTTTGAGCAGGATTTGACCGATGTGATGCTGTGCGACGGGCTTCATTTCAATGAGTTCGGCAGTAAGATGATAGGCAAGGCAGTAGCCGAAGCGATATCGAAACAGATGGGCTAACTTGACGTAATCCATTTTTATTATGTTTTTAATATTGAGACAGACTTTAAGTTGCAACCCAATATCTTTTGGGATATAGTGATTACTCTTATCAACATGAAACTAAGAAGGAATAAATGATGACTGGCAAATTAGATCAAATCAGCGGTGAAGTAAAAGAGAAAGCCGGCGAAGTTCTTGACGATTCCAAACTCAAAGCTGAAGGCGTAGTTCAACAAGGCGTCGGTAAGACAAAAGAAGTTGCTGCGGATGCTAAAGAAAAAGCAGAAAACTTTGCAGGTGAAGCCAAAGAAAAAGCGGCGCACTTCGCAGGCGAGGCTAAAGAAAAAGTAGAAAACTTTGCAGGTGAAGCTAAAGAAAAAGCAGCTCATTTAGCCGGTGAAGCCAAAGAGAAAGTAGCACACTTGGCTGAAGAAGCCAAAGAAAAAGCTGAAGGCTTGATTAATGATATTAAAAGCAAATTTTAATATTTAAAGAATAAAAGGCCGTCTGAAAGATTTTTCAGACGGCCTTTGTTTATGGTTTTAAAGTTTAGGCAAACTGTTTGCCAAATTCGATAAACTCGTCTTTTTTGGCTTTGGCTTTGCCGGAGTCGATGGCTTCTTGCGCGGCTTTGACACCGTCCGCCAGCGATGCGACCACATTTCCTGCGTAGAGCGCGGCGGCTGCATTGAGGACGACGATGTCGCGTGCGGCACCGACTTTGCCATCCAGCACTTCGTTCATTTTTTGCAGGGATTCTTGCGCGTTTTCGACTTTGATTTCGTCCAAATTGCGGCGGATTTCCATGCCGAAATCGGCCGGGCTGATATCGTATTCGGTGATTTTGCCGTCTTTCAGTTCGGCAACGCGGGTTTTGCCGGTCAGCGTGATTTCATCCAAACCGCCTTCGCCGCACACAACCAAAACATGCTTGGAACCAAGCTGTTGCAATACGCGGGAAAGAATGCCGCACAAGTCGATGTGGAACACGCCCAAGAGTTGGTTTGCCGCGCCGGCAGGATTGGTCAGTGGGCCCAAGATATTGAAGATGCTGCGGAAGCCGAGCGAACGGCGGACTGGGGCAACATAGCGCATAGCGCTGTGGTGGTTGGGCGCGAACATAAAGCCGATGCCGGTTTGCTGAATGCTTTGGGCAACCTGTTCGGGGTTGAGATTGAGGTTGGCGCCCATTTGTTCCATGACATCGGCAGCGCCGCTGGATGAAGAAACGGAGCGGCCGCCGTGTTTGGCGACTTTCGCGCCTGCCGCAGCCGCGACAAACATGGAAGTTGTGGAAATATTGAAGGTTTTGGCACCGTCGCCGCCTGTACCGACAATATCGACCAAATCATCGGCATTTTCCAGCGGTACTTTGGTGGCAAATTCGCGCATTACGCTGGCTGCGGCGGTAATCTCGGAAACGGTTTCAACTTTAATCCGCAGGCCGGTCAGGATGGCGGCGATTTGCTCGGGCGGAACTTGGCCGCTCATGATTTGGCGCATGAGGTCGGTCATTTCATCGTAGAAAAGTTCGTTATTGCTGATGAGGCGTTCAATCGCTTGTTGAGGGGTAATCATGATTTTTCCTTTGTTTGTGTCCGATGTGATTCAGGCCGTCTGAAAATGCGGTTTGAACATTGTCAAATACCTTTCAGACGGCCTTTCATTAAGATTTTTGCGGACGATAGTCTTTGAATTCTTCCAAGAAGTTTTTCAGCATATCGTGGCCGTGTTCGGTCAGCAGGGCTTCGGGGTGGAACTGTACGCCTTCGACGGCATATTCTTTGTGGCGTACGCCCATGATTTCTCCGTCTTCCGTCCATGCGGTAATTTCGAGGCAGTCGGGCAGGGTGGCGCGGTCGATGGCCAGGCTGTGGTAGCGCGTGCAGTTGACTGGATTGGGCAGGTCTTTAAACATGCCTGTGCCGTGATGGAAAACAGGGGAGACTTTGCCGTGCATCATCGTTTGCGCGCGCACGACATTGCCGCCGAACGCTTCGCCCATGGTTTGATGGCCGAGACACACGCCCATGACGGGCAGCCTGCCGGCAAAGTGCTGCATGGCTGCAACAGAAATTCCTGCTTCTTTCGGGGAGCAAGGGCCGGGGCCGATGACCAGATATTGCGGTTTTAGGGCTTCGATTTCTTCGATGGTGATTTCATCGTTGCAGCGAACCAAAACTTCCTGCCCCAATTCGGCAAAGTATTGGACGATGTTGTAGGTGAAGCTGTCATAATTGTCGATAAATAAAAGCATTTGCAAACCTTTAATGACATTTTGGCAGATAGGGTAAGGCCTGCCAAAAGTGTAAAAATCGTTTATGTTTGCATAATATCACAATCTTTACTGAAAGGCCGTCTGAAACGGCGGATAAGACAAAACAGCTAAAAAATGCTATGCTTTACGCTTTGAACCTAATCTGTTTGAAGTGATGAAAAAGTATCTTATCCCGACTGCCGCCGTCGTTATCGCCGCTGCGCTCGGCACGCCTTACTATCTCGGTGTCAAAGCGGAAGAAAGCCTGACCGAGCAACAAAAGCTGTTGCAGGAGTCCGGTTTCCTGACCGTTGAATCCCACCAATACGATCGCGGCTGGTTCAGTTCAACCGAGACGACCGTCATCCGCCTCAAGCCGACCCTGCTTCAAAATACGCAAAAATACCTGCCGGACAATTTGAAAACCGTCCTGCAAGAGCCGATTACGGTCATCAACCACGTAACCCACGGCCCGTTTGCCGGCGGCTTCGGTACGCGCGCCCACGTGGAAACCGAGTTCCAATACCATCCGGAAACCAAAAAAGTTTTAGACCGCTTCTTCGGCCAGCAAATGCCGTTGACCATGACCAATACGGTTTACCTTTCCGGCGACGGCAAACTCAGCCTCAATATCCCCGCCTTCGATTATGAAGAGCTTTCCGGTATTAAGCTCAACTGGAAAGGCTTTAGCGGCAATACTGATTACAGCCAAGGCTTCAAAAGCTATCGCCACGATTACCTTGCGCCGTCTTTGCAAGTCAAATTGGCCGACAAAGGCGATGTGTCTTTGGAAAACCTGCGCTTCCAATCCGAAACGGAAGACGGCCTGACCAAACTTTCTTTGGGCAAGAGCAGCATTACGCTGGATAAATTCCTGCTGCAATGGAAAGAAAACATCGATTACAACGTTAAGTTGAACGAGTTGGTCAACCTTGTGACTAACCTGCAAATCGGTGCATTCATCAATCCGACCGGCACGATTGCTCCGTCTAAAATCGAAGTCAACAAACTGCGTTTCGATACCCAGACCGGCGCAGTCGATAAATTCATCAACAGCGAAGGCCGCTTCCAATTTGAAAGCCTGACCTATGGCGAAGACAAATACGGCCCTCTGGACATCAATGTTGCCGCCGAGCATTTGGACGCCGCATCACTTTTGGCGTTGAAAAACAAAATTGCCGAAGTGTCCGTGAAGAAAATGAGCGAAGAAGAAATTCAGGCTTCTTTGCTTCAGACGGCCAAAAACGAGGCTTCGGGCCTGTTTACCAACAATCCGGTTTTAAACATCAAAACCTTCAAATTTACCATGCCTAATGGTGATGTCGATGTCAGCGGCAAGCTTGCCTTTAAAGGTTTGACAGCCAAAGACCTCAACAGCCTGGGCGATATGCTGAAGAAAACCGAAGCCGACTTCAACATGAGCGTACCGCAAAAATTGTTGGAGCAGCTCGCCGTCAACCAAGTAAGCAGCCTGTTTAGCGTCAATGCCGAAGATGAAGCCGCAGGCCGCGCCAGCATCGACGATATCAACGAGACCTTGCGCCTGATGGTAGACAGCACCATTAAAAGCATGGCAAGAGAAAAATATTTGACCTTAGAAGACGATAATGTCAAAACCCATCTGACTCTGCAAAACAGCGAGTTGAAATTAAACGGAAAAGTCCTTCAAAGCGACCCGGAACCCGAGTTTGACGAATCAGACTTTCCCAATAACTAATCCTCAATCACACAAACAGCGGTTTTAGCTTCACTGAAGTTAAAACCGCAAATCAACCCACAATCAAAAAGGAAACCCATGTTCCGTACCATGCTCGGCGGCAAAATCCACCGTGCCACCGTTACCGAAGCTGACCTCAACTACGTCGGCAGCATTACCGTTGACCAAGACCTGTTGGATGCGGCAGGTATTTGCGTGAACGAAAAAGTCGCTATCGTCAACAATAACAACGGCGAACGCCTTGAAACCTACACCATCCCCGGCGAACGCGGCAGCGGCGTCGTTTGCCTCAATGGCGCGGCCGCGCGTTTGGTTCAAAAAGGCGACATCGTGATTATCATGTCTTACGTCATGTTGTCCGAACCCGAAATTGCAGCGCATGAGCCGAAAGTCGTCCTCGTCGATGAGAACAATAAAATCCGCGACGTGATTTCTTATGAGCCGCCGCACACCGTGTTGTAATATTCAAACAAAGGCCGTCTGAAACGTTTCAGACGGCCTGTTTCCCAAATTCAACTTATCTGAAAGGCTTTGCCGTGAATATCCAAATCAACAACATCACCGTCAGCAACGATGCGCCCTTTACCCTTTTCGGCGGCATCAATGTCCTTGAAGACCTCGACTCTACGCTGAAAGCCTGTGAGCAATACGTTAAAGTAACCGATAAACTCGGCATCCCTTACGTGTTCAAAGCCTCTTTCGACAAGGCAAACCGCTCTTCCATCCACTCTTTCCGCGGTGTGGGTTTGGATGAAGGCATGAAGATTTTTCAAGCGGTGAAGCGCGAGTTTAACGTTCCCGTGATTACCGACGTTCACGAGCCTTACCAATGCCAACCGGTTGCCGAAGTCTGCGATGTCATTCAGTTGCCTGCCTTCTTGGCACGCCAAACTGATTTGGTGGTGGCAATGGCGAAAACCGGTAATGTCATCAACATCAAAAAGCCGCAATTCCTCAGCCCGTCTCAAATGAAAAACATCGTCGAGAAATTCCAAGAAGCAGGCAACGAGCAAATCATTTTGTGCGAACGCGGCGCAAACTTCGGCTACGACAACTTGGTGGTCGATATGCTCGGCTTTGGCGTGATGAAAAAAACGTGTCACAACCTGCCGGTTATTTTTGACGTAACCCATTCCCTGCAAACGCGCGAATCCGGTGCCGCAGCATCAGGCGGCCGGCGCGCCCAAGTATTGGACTTGGCGCTTGCCGGCATGGCAACCCGATTGGCCGGTTTGTTCCTCGAATCCCATGCCAATCCCGACCAAGCCAAATGCGATGGCCCAAGCGCATTGCCGCTTGCCCAATTGGAAGACTTCCTGACCCGTGTTAAAGCAATCGATGAAACCGTGAAATCGTTTGCACCTATGGATATTCGTTAAGGGTCAATCAATTAAAAGGCCGTCTGAAAGCAGTTTCAGACGGCCTTTTTATCGGCGTTACTGTCCGCGTAAAAACAACGCATCCAATTCTTTTAAAGTCAGTTTGACCCATGTCGGACGGCCATGGTTACATTGGTTGCTGCGCGGCGTATTTTCCATATCGCGCAGGAGCGCATTCATTTCCGGCAGGGTAAGTTGGCGGCCGGCGCGGACGGAACCGTGGCAGGACATGGTGGCAAGGATGTGGTTTTCGTGTTCTTCGATGGTTTGGCTGCTGCCGACTTGGGCGAGTTCGCCCAATACGTCTTTGGCCAGTGAAACGACGTCGGCTTTGCCGAGCATGGCGGGGACGGCGCGGACGGCAAGGGTATTGCCGCCCATGTCGGACAGTTCCAGCCCGAAGCCTGCCAGTGCTTCGGCATGATCGGCGAGGGCGGCGCATTCTTCGTGGGACGCGGCAAAGGTTACGGGAATAAGCAGGCGCTGGCTTTGCAGGTTGCCGTTTTCCTGACGTTGGCGTTTCATTTTCTCGTAGTTGACGCGTTCGGCAGCGGCGTGCATATCGATGAGCAACAGGCTGTCTTCGGCTTGGGCAAGGATGTAGATGCCTAATAATTGGGCAATGGCAAAGCCGAGCGGCGGCAGTTCGGATTGTGATGGAAGACCATCTGAAAGCGGCGTATCTGTTTTTTGGGTAGGCATTTCAGACGGCATATTGCCGAAACGTGCCTGCTCGAATTGGCTCAACTCAAGGTCAATGTCGTCGGTTTTTTTGTAGAGTTCGGCATAAGTATTCATGGCCGCGCGGCTTTCGCGCAGGGACAGGCTGCGTTGTTGCGGCGCGCGTGCGGCTTGGTAAGGCATAGGCGCGGTTTTACCTGATGAACCAAAGGCATTGCGTGTGTCGGATTTGTTGCCTGTCGGGTAGTTGGATACGTCATCAAACAGATTTTCGCTGTTGTTTTCAGACGGCATTGGTGCAGGCGTAACGCCGGTAATGTCATGCAACACTTCGCCTGCGTTGCTAACGCTTTCGGTCAAGTCGGCACGCGTGTCGGCAAGGGCTTTGTTGAGTGTGTGGAACACGAGTTGGTGTACTTGCTGGCTGTCGCGGAAGCGGATTTCGGTTTTGGTCGGGTGGACGTTGACATCCACGGCTTCGGGCGGCAGGTCGAGAAAGAGGACGAAAGCAGGCGTCAGCGCGTTGTGCAATACATCGCGGTATGCCTGCTTGACGGCATGGAGCATGACTTTGTCGCGGACAAAACGATGGTTGACGAAGCAGTATTGTTTGTCGGTTTTGCCTTTGGCAAAGGTCGGCTTGGCAATCGCGCCATAGAGCCGCAATGCGCCATTGCCGCTGTCAATTTCCAACGAGGCCGTCTGAAAATCATCGCCGACAATGGCGGCTATGCGTTCGTGCAGGCTTTGTGCAGGAAGTTTGAACACTGGTTTGCCGTCGCGTTTAAGTGAGAATGCAATGTGCGGATGCGCCAGTGCGAGGCGTTCGAGCATGGTGGCGCAGTGGGCGTATTCGGTGTTTTCGGATTTGAGGAACTTGCGCCGCGCGGGGGTGTTGAAGAAGAGTTCGGCAGCTTCGATGGTGGTGCCGACGGGGTGGGCGGCGGCGGTGGGGCTGCTGAGTTTGCCGTCTTCGGCTTTAACTTGGGTTGCGTGCGCGCTGCCGTCTTGACGGCTGGTCAGGGTCAGGCGGCTGACGGAGGCGATACTGGCCAAGCCTTCGCCGCGAAAGCCCATGCTGGCAACGTGTTCCAAATCGTTTAAGGTTTTGATTTTGCTGGTGGCGTGGCGGTGGAGCGCAAGCTCGATGTCGTCCGGATGGATACCGCTGCCGTTGTCGCTGACGCGAATCAGGCGGATGCCGCCGCCTGCCAGCTCGACATCAATCGCTGTCGCGCCTGCATCGATACTGTTTTCAACAATTTCTTTCAAGGCGTTGGCAGGGCGTTCGACCACTTCGCCGGCGGCGATTTGGTTAACAAGATGGTCGGGCAGGGCGGCAATTCGGGACATCGGTTTCTTTCAAAAAAGCAATAGCGGAAGGGGAAATTACAGGTATTTGCGCATCAATTCGCATTCGACGCGGACGGTTTTGTTCAGCTGCAATACGGCAGTACCGAGCGATTCATAACGGTTGAGCCGATAGAAAGGCACGGAATTGAGCGAGGCATACAGTTTGAGAAAGCTGAGGCCTGCATTTCGGGCCATTTCTTCGGCGCGGCTGAGCAGGGCCGTACCCAAGCCGAGATTGTGGAAGAGCGGATGGACGTATAAGGCGTCCAGTTGCGCTTCTTTGAAATCGACTTGGAAGAAGCCTTGAATCAGCCCCTTGTATTCGACCACCCACAAGGCTTTGTTTTTATCGGAGATGGTTTCCAAATAGCTGT
The DNA here is from genome assembly GCF_013267835.1 of Neisseria mucosa. NCBI lineage: Bacteria > Pseudomonadati > Pseudomonadota > Betaproteobacteria > Neisseriales > Neisseriaceae > Neisseria > Neisseria mucosa. Next base: position 956,337 of record NZ_CP053939.1, on the reverse strand, counting down.
TGATGTCGAGCAGACTTTCCCACGCGTGCATAATGGTTTCGTCGTAACTGCGGATGCAGGCGTATTGAACGGCATGTAGATGGGCATTGTGTATGGCTTGGCAGTCTTTTTCGGTTGCCGGACGGAGGATGGTCAGAAGGCTCATGGCGGATGGTCGGAAAAATTGATTTCAGACGGCCTTTGGCAATCAAAGGCCGTCTGAAAAAAGTGGGTAAGGTTACAGGCTTTGATGCAAGGTTTGTGCGGTTTGGAACGCGTTGTCCGCATCGTTGGCCAAAACGGTGAAGTGGCCCATTTTTCGGCCTTTGCGCGCGGTTTTTTTACCGTAAAGATGCAGATGTGCGTTCGGGTTGCTTTGCAGCGGCAGCCATTCGGGTTCGCCGCCGTCTTCTTTCCAAACGTCGCCCAAAATATTCGCCATACAGCAAGAACTCAGCAATTTAGTGTCAGCCGGAGGCAGGTTGCACATCAGGCGGACCTGTTGCTGGAATTGGTCCGCCGCGCAGGCGTCGATGGTATGGTGGCCGGAATTGTGCGGACGCGGTGCGATTTCGTTAACGACCAATTCATGTGTATCGCCGACAACAAACATTTCTACCGCCAATACGCCGACGTAGTTCAATTCATCAGCCAAACGCTGCGCCATCTGCCGCGCCTGTTGCTGAATGTCGGCACTCAGTCGGGCTGGGACGATGGAGTAGGCGAGGATGCCGTTTTCGTGAATGTTTTCGGCAGGGTCGAAAGTTTGCACGTTGTCATTGTTCAGACGGCATACGATAACGGAAATCTCGCCGCGCAAATCCACCATTTTTTCCAAAACGCAATCCACGCCGCCGTGTTCGGCAAATGCAGCTTTGAGTTCGTCCACCGTTTTGACGCGGATTTGGCCTTTGCCGTCATAGCCCAGAGTAGCCGTTTTCAGGATGCCGGGCAGAAATTGTACGCTTTCTTCAGTGATGTCTTCGGCTTTGCAAACTGCTTGATACGGCGCGGTTTGCAGGCCTGCTTTGCGTATCCATGCCTTTTCCTGAATGCGGTTTTGCGCGATGGTAACGCAGTCGCCGCTGGGGGAAACATTGGTGTGTTTGGCGAGAAAACGCATCGCATCGGCATTGACGTTTTCAAACTCGGTCGTAACCGCCGCACATTTTGCCAATTCTTCCAAAGCGGCCGAATCATCAAACGGCGCGCACAAATGGCGGTCGGCAAATTCCGCTGCCGGCGCGTTCGGGTCGGGATCGAGTACGGTTACTTTGTAGCCCATGGTTTTGGCAGCAACAGTAAACATTCTGCCTAATTGTCCGCCGCCGAGGATGCCGAGCATGGCGGGAGGGAGGATGGGGGATGTGTTCATGGATAATCGCTTTATGAATAAATTGGGTAGGGTGTTTGCAGGCCGTCTGAACATGGTTTACGGCTTCAGACGGCCTGATGTTTTAAAGTTTGCCGATAAATTGCGGCGGAACGTTTTCAGTTAACCATACGCCGTTGTCCGCCAGATAAAATTGATGTCCTGCCGCAAGCATGGCGACAGTGTCGATGGTCAATACAACCGGCTTGCCGTGTCGGGAACCGACGTTGACGGCTGTTGCGGCATCGGCAGAAAGATGGACAAAATGGCGCGAGGCAGAATGCAGGCCTTGCTCCAAAATAGACGGAACAGAGCGCTCAGCCGTACCGTGATACAAAATCTGAGGAGGCGTCGCTACTTTGTGTTCTACTTGAACTTGTGCCGTCGAATGACCTTGCGCCGCGCGGATGCGTTTGCCATCCTCAGAAAGGGTAAACCGTTTTTTATCGTTGTTTTCGACCACTTCCAACAATATTTCGTAGGTCAGCGGATTGCCCGTAAAGCCGCGCTCGGGATGGTTTACCTGCGTTAGTAGGGTATCAATATCCACCCAGCCGTCTTTATCCAAAGTAATACCGATTTGCTCGGGATGATGACGCAAGATAAAGCTGAGGAATTTGCTGATGGATTTTAGTTGTTTTTCGTTTAGTATCATTATGCCCATTTTAGACTGATATAGTTTAGAAGATCAGTTATAGTAGCCTAAAAATTTCTAGAGATTATAGGCTTTACTTTTGACAGTATTAACGAACTATTCCCATACTTTGTGAATGATTCATCTGTTTTTCCATTTCACGTTGTTCAGCTTCTAACTGAAAGTTTTGTTCAGTTTTCAGTATATCTTTAAAACTTTCTCTAGAATCAATGTTCATTGCTTCATTGACATCAACTTTAGCGATTCGGAGAAAAGCATTATCCTTATGCATGACGCCTAGACAGTTATCTTTTGTGATGTTGAATGCCATAATTTCAGGGAGTTTTTTAGCATAGGCTTCAGCAGTTAAGGCCGCAATACCGTTCTGAATACTGTCTTCTGAATAAGGCAGATGATGTTTTTTTATAAATTCAGTAAATTTGTCTGTAATTTGCGCGTGGAGTTTTTGCGCCTGCTCTGGCATATTTTTGAGAGAATAAGGATGGTTCTGTTCTTCGGTTTCAGATTTAGGGTTAGTAATTGGAACATGTTCGAATTGATTTTCACCATTGATGGTATGGTCAAAATATTGCCTTGTGTCAGGGCTAGTTTTATCATAATAGGCTTCTCGGCGCTTTGCTTTACCCAAGTCTAAACCGTTGCGTTCGATTAAGTACTCATCTAGTCCCAAACCCTTCATATCGATAATCAGTTTGGCATCAGGGTTGTGAGCATAATGTTGGCGTACGATATAGCTGATAGGACCAGTTGCGTAGCTATTGCGGTAATCAGAGTCACCATGTTTCCCTAGGTGGGTCTGGTCTGGTAAGCGATCGAAATAGGTTTTGGCGAGGATTTCATGCTGGCTGTCGGAGATGGTCATGT